>CAXTMV010000017.1:8190-20083 GCA_964245425.1 uncultured Flavihumibacter sp.
AAGAATGGTAGCGCCCGAATAAATAATCACATAGTCTTCAACGGTAGGATGCCGTTTTGTGTAAGCCATATTTTTGTCTACGCTCAATGCGCCCAGTGTAATGCCCTGGTAAAGTTTTACATGGTTGCCAATGCGGCAGGTTTCACCAATAACGGTGCCGGTGCCATGGTCTATATAAAGATATTCCCCGATTTCCGCACCGGGGTGGATGTCAATGCCGGTTTGCGAATGGGCATATTCTGTAAGGATGCGGGGCAATAGCGGAATATCCAGCCGCAACAGGGCATGCGCCACCCGGTAAAAGCAAATGGCAAAAAATCCGGGGTAGGTGCGGATCACTTCAAACTCACTTTTTGCCGCGGGGTCGCCGTCGGTAATGGCCGTTACATCGGCATTCAGCAGGCGGTATATTTCGGGCAACTGCTGAAAAAAGATCTTAGCCTTGGCCGGGTTGTCGCAGTGCCGGCAATCCTTGGTGCTTTCTAAAATGGTCACCAGGCTGCTTTCCAGTTGCTGAAAAGCAGCTTCAAACTGCAGGGGGGTAGAAAAAAATTGCTTCGAAATCTGGGGATACAGCAGCCGCATGAGTTGCAGGGCCCAATCGGTGATAACGCTGTTGGGCGGCACATCTTCGGTTTGCTGTTGCCTGTTAAAGATGGATTGGAAGAATTCCTGGTTCATGGTAAGTATTCAATTAAGATCCAGTATAAACAATAAAGGACCTAAAAGTTTATAAAGTTGGGTTTTTTTAAGACAAAAATCAAAAGTCAAAACGCAAAAAGCATTTGCCGGAAAAGATACCAAATTCAAAAGGCTTTTCTGGTAGCTATTCCGGCAAATGCTTTTTGAACTTTTGCTTTTTACTTTTTTACTTTGTCTTTCCCTTATTTTTGACGCAGATTAACACGCACATATGAAAAAATTTATTTTTGGAAAAGGTCTTTTCATTATCCTTTTGTCTGCAACAACGATTGCATCGGGTCAATCCTTACAGGTACCTGCGGGCTTTACGGCCGCTATTGTGGCAGAAGGGCTCGGCGCCGCCCGGCATATTGCCGTTACCAGGCAGGGAAATATATATGTGAAGCTGGGTAGGCTGAAAGATGGAAAAGGGATTATCTACCTGCAGGATACAAAGAAAGACGGCGTATTCAGCCAGCAGCTTGCCTTTGGCGATTATGCCGGCACCGGCATCTGTATAAAAGGCGATTACCTGTACGCCTCTTCCAATTCAGCGGTGTACCGTTATAAACTGGATGCCAAAGGAGCGGTCATCAATCCCGAAAGTCCGGAAACCATCGTTACCGGGCTGGTTGATCACAAGTTCGATAACTCAAAATCAATTGTTGCCGATAATAATAACCATATTTATGTAAATGCCGGATCTTATGCCAACGCCTGTTTGCTGGATCCGAAATCAAAGAAAGCACCGGACCCCTGCCCGATACTGGATTCTGTGGGCGGCATCTGGCAGTTCAGCAGCAGCCAGCCGAACCAGCAATACAAAGATGGTCTGCGCTATGCCACCGGTTTTAAGAATGTGGTGGGCCTCGACTGGAATACCCAGACGGGTTCTTTATTTATTATGCAGCATGGCAGGGGCGACCTGAATAATCTTTTCCCCGACCTGTTTACTGCGGAACAGGATAAGATGCTGCCTGCCGAAACCATGTATGAAGTGCGCAAAGGCGCAGATGGCGGATGGCCTTATGAATATTATGATCAGTTTCAGCATAAAAAGATAATGGCGCCGGAATATGGCGGCGATGGAAAAAAGGCCGGTACACACAAAGCCATCGATCCCCTGCTGGCTTTCCCTGCGCACCTGGGGCCCAATGGGCTTTTGTTTTACACCGGCAATGCATTTCCTGCAAAGTATAAAAACGGTGCTTTCATAGCATTCCATGGCAAATCGCCCGAACTGCAGAAGGGTTATATGGTTGCCTTTGTACCCTTTAAAAACGGCAAGCCCGCTGGTAAATGGAAAGTGTTTGCCGATAATTTCCTGATCAATAAAGACCAGCACAAGCCCTGCGGACTGGCACAGGCAGCAGACGGATCTATTTATATTTCAGACGATTTTACGGGCAGTATTTACCGGATACAATACAAGAAATAAAAAAGTTACGCAAAAAAGTAAAGATGGCGAAGCATAAAAGTCCTTTGCTAACTTTGCTTCTTTGCCTCACAGGTTACGTTGGCCGTCAGCGGATCAATCACGGCCTTTATTTCGGCAATGGTATTAACCGGAAACCCACCCAGCCGGGAATGTTCGCGCACTAATTCCACACTTTCTGCTATGTGAATGCAGTAGATCTTGTCGTCGGTTACAAAAGACTGTATCCAGTGATAAGGTTTACCCAGCTGGCTGAGCACTTCGCAAGAGGTTTGGGCGATGGACTGTAATTCTTCGGGCGTAAGGTTGCCGGCACCCGGCAGGTTTCTCTCCACAACAAATTTCTTCATATGTTATTTTTAGGGGGTGAATGATGCAGTTAAATTGCGACGATTATTGGTAGGAAGGGAGGGAGGGATTCCCTATTTGTCGGGAAAAGATTCCCTATTTTATTATTTCAAGCTTGATGGCTTCCTGCACGGCGCGGGCGCGCGTGTTTACATCAAGCTTGAAAAGGATCGATGAAATATGGTGGTCAACAGTTTTGGCAGAAATAAAAAGCCTGGCAGCGATCTCTTTGTTCTGCATGTTTTGCTGTAATAACTGCAGGATGTCCATTTCGCGGTCGGTTAAAAGCGCTGCATTAGACAAAGTTGTCTTGCGGGCGCCGCGCGGAATACTTTTGATGCCCGAAGCCCGCATCTCTCTTTTCATTTTTTCATATACGGCATCCGCCCCCAATGCCTGAACAATGGCAATGGCTTCCCTTTTGTTATCATCTGTTCCCTGAAACAAGGCGAGGGCCTGCTCGTAAGGGCAACCGATTTTTGCCCAGCAGTCAGCCGCTTTTTTCACCAGTGCAGCACTGCCCAGGTTATATCCTTCATATATTTCTTTTAGCGGCAGTTCACCTCTTCCTGCTTTTTGCAGCCAGAAAGCAAACTCGTTTTTTTTCATTATTACTTCCTTCTGAACCAGCAATTCTTTTGTTTGTTCAATGTCGGCCTGCTCCAGTACGGGTTGGCTGTTTATCCATTCATATTCCAGCAGGGCTACCATAACGGGCAAGATCCGCTGACTTTCCATGGTTTCAAAAGCAGCGGCTTTCGTTTTCAGCAATAAAGGCAATGTATCCGGATCTCCTTTCCTGGTTTTGATGGTACCCGCCACTGATTGTGCAACAATTTTATTAATGCCAGCCTGCCGCTCATTTTTCAGCAGGTTTTCTGCTAGGGTAAGGGCTTCTTTCCAATGACCTGTTTCCAGCAGCATCCTGGCTTTCAAGGATATCATATAATTACTCCAGGAATCAAGATCTTTTTCTTCACAATAACGGATGCCATCGTCCAGCGCTTTTTTTGCCAGCGCATATTTTTTCATGGAAACCGTATTGCTGACCAGGTTGGTAAACGCCCGGGCGGCATGTTCATGATAGGCATTTGTCAGCGCCAGTGAAAGGCTTTGCTGCAACATATCAGTTCCCTTTTCTTCCATTGCGGGTATTTTCATCTGTACGGTACCTACATTGTTGAATGCATGGCAAAGAATTTCTTCATCGCCCAGTTCTTTTGCCATGGCGATGGCCTTCTCTCCCCAGAAAATGCATTCCTTTACCTGGTCGGCCAGCATTTTTAATTGAGACATATTACTATAAGCCATCGCTTTTACTTTTGAAACCGGCTGGCCTTCCAGCGCTGCAATGGCCTGCTCACTGTATATTTCAGCGTTCTTGCTATAGCCGTCGAACCACCCGAGCCTTGAGAGGAAACGGAGACTATTGCCTGTTTTTTCGATATTGTTTTTTTCTTTCCAGATCTGCATGGCCTTGCCGGTATAAATGATGGCTTCTTTGATCTGGTTGGTCAGGTAGCATTCATACGCATACGATTCATACAGGTCAATCAGCAAATTTGGATCGCTGCCCTGGTAATATTCTATGGCCGATAAATATAACCGGGAGGCTTCTATATGCGCGCCTACTGCGGCAGCTTTCCTGGCTGCCAGGGGTGCATAAGAAACCACCAAGTCGTATTCATTGGCATTTTTTGCGTGGTGAATAATGCGTTCGATTTCTTTCCTGGTTTCAAAGTTTTCACGGAACAGATCGAGTATCTTTTTATTCAGGGCGACTCTTTTCAACGGCGATAAAGCGGTTTCAATGGTTCTGCGGTACAACTCGTGTTTAAAATAAACGAGGTTGTCTTTCAATACCAACACATGGGAGGCAAGGCCGTCCTCAACCGATGTTATATAGGCCAGGTCCAGTTTTTCAATATAATTCATTTCAAAACCGGTGGGTAAAACGGACAGTATTTCCCAAAGCATCCTGGTAGCGGCATCCTGCCGGTTGTATACAGAAAGAATTGAATCTTTGATATTATCGGGTACACCTGTGCTGTAGCTGGCCAGTATTTCGTTTACATAGAAAGGATTGCCGCCAGAAATGCTGTACACCTCCTGGCCGTTAAATCCTTTTTGCAGCGCCATTGCTTCCACGGCCTGCCTCGACAAAGGCGGCAGTTGAATACGGGTAAATGAGTCGGCAGCCAACTGCCCCAGTACATTTCTTAAAGGGTGCTGCAATTGAATCTCATCGTCGCGATAAGTACAAATAAAGAGACAATGCAGCTGGCTGATGCGCCGGGCAAAAAATTTGATAAAATCGAAGGTTGCTTCGTCTGCCCAATGAATATCTTCAAATACCACCAGGCAGGGTTTCTGCTGCAGACCCAGTTCATGAAAAAAAGCCGTGAATAAGGCGGTACGTTCCGTGATGCCGGAACCGGTTTTCCAGTCGTTGCCCATTAATTGCGGCAGGATATCATACAGCGGTGCCAGCGGTCTGGGGGTAAACAAAGCGTCGCAGGTTCCCTCGTAAACAGGATACTCTTTTTTTAAGGATTTAAAAAATAGCTTCACCAGCGAGGTTTTGCCCATGCCAGCTTCCCCGCTTAAAAAAACGGAGTGACCTTCGCCGGTAGTGATGCCTGAAAATTGTTTTTGCAGCGCAGAAAAAAAAACAGACCTTTCTACAAGTTCCATAAACCCGGGTTATAAAATAAAGATAGATTTATTTTAAAATAGGGAATATACCCCATATCCGGAACAACCAAATAAAGTTGTTTTGTACCTGCTATCAATTCTTAACTATTAAAACACTTTTCATGAAATTATTTTTTGTTGCAGGCTTATTGACTGCCACCAGTTTTTTTTCCGTATCGCTAAATGCCCAGGCCGGCAATACTAAAACAGGTGGTACCCAAAAACTTTATATTGATGTTCACCAGCTGGAACCCGGCAAGGTTACCTATGCAGCAGTGGCCCAGGCACATGCCAAAGACCTGGCAACAGAAGGAAAGTATGGGGTTAATTTTATGAAATACTGGGTAGATGAAGAAAAGGGGCTGGTATATTGTCTTTCGTCGGCGGCGGATTCTTCCGATATCCGTAAAACACATGCGGAAGCGCATGGCATGCTGCCCGCCCATATCTGTATGGTAACAGACGGTGAGGCCGCCCAACTGAAAGGAAAAGATCGATTGTTCCTCGACATCCATTACCTGGGTGCCGGAAATGTGACAGCAAAAGATGTAGCAGCCGCGCACCAGAAAGACCTGGCGGTGGAAGGTAAATATGGCGTTAATTTTATTAACTATTGGGTAGACGAGAAAGAAGGTACCGTGATGTGCCTGTCGCAAGCCAAAGACTCCGCCGCAGTGGTAAACACGCACCGGGAAGCCCATGGCTTACTACCGGCTGCCGTTATGCAGGTAAAGCAGGGACAGTAAATGAATAGGCTGAACGTTATCGATGAACTGGGCCGCTTACAAGAGCGGCCCAATTTTTTCAAGATGATCTTTCCTGTTGATGCCACCGGTGATTGTAGCATATAACATTCAAAAACTGTGGTAAGAACCGTGGCCGCTGTTCCACAAACAGCGCTAACGCTGCCTGCTCAAAAATTTGCATGCAATTTGAGTATATAATGATATGAAAGCCTTTTCTCTTATAATGGTGGGTGCCGTACTGGCATCCACTTTTGTGGCCTGCAAGAAAGACAATAATACGGTCCATCCGGAAGACATCGATTTTCTGGTAGCCGCTACCTATGCCAACAAGGCTGAAATAATAGCTGGTAACCTGGCCGTTTCAAAAGGCATGCGTGATTCCATACGCATTTTCGGCCAGCTGATGGTAACAGATCATACTGCAGCGCAGAAAACAGTGGATTCGCTGGCGGCGCTGTCGGGTATTGTGCTGCCGGCCGCTCCTGATTCCCTGCACCAGGCCGTTGCCCTGCAACTCACCGCTTTTTCGGGATATACTTTCGATACCGCTTATATCCATCGCCAGGTGTACGACCAGCAGTCGGTGATCCGGATCCTGCAGGATGAAGTAAGCGATGGACACAATGTGCAGATAAAGAATTTTGCCGGTGACTGGCTGCCGCAGGTGCGGTTGCATTATTTTATGGCAGCTTCCATTTCCAATTCGGAGTAAATTTTTATCATAGTGGTACAAGCGTTTTACACGCAGGTGAAAGAATATATGCGCTCCTATAAATTTTTCTGATGCCAGGGTTAAAAAAGCTGTCCGTTTACAAGAAAAAACGCTTTTCCTCCGTGTAAAACTGTTTTACCGCTTTGGTAAAAACAGAAATTTTATTTTTTACAAATAAATACGATATTTACCGCACCGGTTGTTTCGCACCCCCGCTTCTATCCTGAAAAAAAGACCAACCTGTTGACTGCCTTCATCACTCCATTTTGAAATTGATTTAAACAGGCTGAACCAAGCTTATGAGCATCTCTATTTCTACGCTGAAAAAAAGCAGTTTTTTTCTGGCAGTAACCCTATCGTTTTTTATTTCTTCGCAGGCCCAAAACAATCCCGCTGCCGCTCGGCTGCAGGCAATCAAATTGCTGCAAAAAAACCTGCGCAGTAGTGGCCTGAACCAGTCTTTACTGGATGCCTACCAGGTTACTGATGCTTACCCCGACAAACGATCGGGCAATTTCCATGTTTACCTGCAGCAGGTATACCTGGGCATTCCGGTATACAACAAGATTGCGGTATACGTATTTAAAGGCGATACATTGCTGCAGAAAAGAACCGACTTCATCAGCCGCCTTCCCGGTGCCGAAGCAAGAACCGCCGGCTATTCCATCAGTCCGGCACAGGCTGTTCGCTTTGCGGCAGCCCATGTGTCCATCGCGCTGCGGCAGGAACCTCAGTTACTGCGGAAGGATGAGCTGCGCAAACATTTTGTTTATGCCAGTGCAGAGCTGGGCCTGGACAGTATAAGTTCAGACCTGGTCTGGTTGCCCGTGAACAACGACACGGAGCTGAAGTTGTCCTGGAATGTACGCATCGTTTCGCCCGACGGGCGCAACGACTGGTTTGTAAGGGTGGATGCTCAAACCGGCGAATACCTGGACAAGAACAGCCTGGTAGTGAGTGAAAATGCAGGCACGGCCTGTACAGACGGGCCACCGGCCATGCTGGAAACAGCGCCGCCTGTAAAGCCTGTTTTACCGGCTGGTTCGCTCAAAACCAGTTTTGCGCCACCGGCGGTGGGGAGTGCCTCTTACCGCGTATATCCATTGCCGGTAGAGTCGCCCAATTTTGCATCGCGCACGCTGGAAACCAATCCCTGGCTAAAAGCGGGCAATAATGCGAGTACGCTGGGCTGGCATTCCGATAATACCAGCAGTTATGATATTACCAGGGGGAATAACGTATGGGCCCAGGAAGATTTGGCCGGTACAAGTGCCACCAGCGGGTTAACGGATAATTCCGCTACGGCCATACCCACGCTTACATTCGACAAAACAATTGATTTCTCCTTAAACCCCGGCACCGGGTCCAATCTCCGGGCAGCCATCGACAATATTTTTTATTGGAATAACCTGATGCACGATATCAGTTACCAATATGGGTTTGATGAAGCCTCCGGTAATTTCCAGGCAAGCAACCAGGGCAGGGGTGGCACAGAAAATGATTACGTTAATGCCTTTGCAGAAGATGGCATATCTCTTAACAATGCCGACTTTGCAACCCCGCCAGACGGGCAACGGCCACGCATGCGGATGTATGAATGGAACCTTAGCCTGGTGCCAGCTTTTCACGTAAATGCGCCTGCTGCCATTGTAAACAATTATACAGTGGTAGAAAGCGGTGTTAACCTGCATAACCAACTGGGCAATACCGGTCCAAAAACAGGCAATATCATACTCGTAAATGATGCTGCCGGCACCCACCAGGCCTGTGGCACCATATCAAATTTGGCAGCTTTATCCGGCAATATTGCGCTGCTCGACCGGGGCGGCAGTTGCAATTTCGGGCAAAAAATAAAAACCGTACAAAATGCGGGTGCCATTGCCGTTATCATTGCCAACAATGTTGCCGGCGCACCCATTGTCATTGGCGTTAACCCTGCAGATAATACCATCACTATACCCGCCGTTATGATATCCTTAACCGATGGTAATACCCTGAAAGCGAATACCAGCGGTTTAAATGGCACCCTGTCGACCTCCGGCACGTTCAAAGACGGTGCACTCGACAATGTTATTATTTCTCACGAATATACACATGGCATTTCTAACCGCCTTACCGGTGGTCCTGCCAATGCAGGCTGCCTGGTAAATGCAGAACAGATGGGCGAAGGATGGAGCGATTATATGGCGTTGATGGTAACCACCAATTGGGCTACAGCTGGCACCGGCGATGGCGCCAACAACCGAACGGTGGGCACTTATGCGGCATCACAATCTGCCAGCGGGCCGGGCATCCGCACCTATCCTTATACCACCAATATGGCGGTGAACCCCTGGACTTATGGCATGATGGCCGGCAGCACTAACGGAGAAGTGCATACCATTGGCGAGATCTGGTGCAGCACCATCTGGGACATGACCTGGAACATTATACAGCAGGAAGGCATCGACCCCGATATTTATCATGGTACAAAAGGTAACAATATTGCCCTGGAACTGGTGATACAGGCAATGAAATACCAGCCCTGCAGCCCGGGTTTCCTGGATGGAAGGGACGCCATTCTGAAAGCAGATTCCATTCTTTATCACTATACACATAAATGCGCTATCTGGAATGCATTTGCCAGGCGCGGTATGGGTAAAAGCGCGCAACAGGGCAGTTCCAACAGCTATACCGACCAGGTGGCGGCTACCGATCTGCCGGTTGCACTCGGCATTTCAACCACCGCCAGTAAAAGAACTGTTGTTAATGGCGACCAGGTCAGTTATACCATTAAAGCTACCTGCGACTGTGCAGCGCTGAACAATATTTCGATTGTGGATACCCTGTCTGCTAATGTATCTTTCCTGTCTGCCCCCGGCGGAATCTATACTGCGCCCTATGTTTATTTCGACGGGCTCAATTTTGCACCCAATGAAACCAAAACCTTTACGGTGAATGCAGCCGTATCCGGCGTTTATGCATCACCGGTAATCCTGATCAATGACAGCCGCGATCCGGATGCTTATACCTGGACAAGCGGTTTTGTTACCGGTGGTACCAACTGGGTAGAATCTGCCAGCCGATCACACAGCCCTTCTCATGCATGGCTGGCTACCGACCAGGCCACCGCTACAGATTTTACGCTGACATCCGGTAACCTGCTGCTCGACAGCATTTCCACCCTATCTTTCTGGCATTATTTTGAGACCGACCCGGCCTTTGATGGTGGATTGGTTGAAATATCCACGGATGGGGGCAGCACCTGGAAAGACCTGGGGCCTTATATGATACAGAATGCTTATAACAGCAGTATTAATCCATCGGCCCTGAATGCCGTGGTGAACCGCCCCGCATTTTCCGGCAGTAGTGGCGGAAATTTTATACAAACCATCATTGCGCTTACGGATTTTGCAGGCGTTACGGCCAAAATCAGGTTTCGGTTTACCAGCGATGCCTCTGAAGGTGCCGAAGGCTGGTATATTGATGATATCCTGTTGAAAAATGAAAAGGGAATTACCAATAAAGCCTATGCTTATAATGGGGCAGCGTTGCTGGCAGGATTCAAAACCTATTCGCTGTTTGCCGCCGGCGCCCTACCCGTACATTTTACCAGTTTTGATGCGCAAAAACAAAACAATGCGGCTTTGCTGCATTGGAAGGTGAGCGCCGAAACCAATGTTGCTAAATACGTAGTGGAAAGAAGCGCCGACGGAAACAGTTTTACCAGTGTGGGTGAACTGGCATATACAAACACAGGCAGCGCGGAAAAAGATTATTATTTTACCGATAACCAGCCCCTGACCGGCAATAATTATTACCGGATCGCAGAAAAAGACCAGGATGGCAGGACGACTTTTTCCGTTGTAAAATTATTATTGTTTACGGGCGATGGCGAAACAGTACGCTTACTGCCCGTGCCTACGTATAATCATTTTGTACAGCTGGAAATAGCATCCGGCGATGCCGGAACATTTAATGCCTACCTGCTGAATACGCTGGGCCAGGCCATTAAAAGTTACCCGGTAAAAAATGGTATTAACCAGCTTGATCTTCAAAATCTTTCCAAAGGGGTCTACTATTTGAAAATTCAATTAAGCAAGGGACATACGGAATTGAGGAAACTGGTGATAGAATAACGAGCCGTAAAGAAGAAACCAAAGAAAGACAGCCAGGCCCGGTAGTCTTTGTTTAAGCGATACGTTGAATAAACGATGATTATTTCTACACAAACAATCCCACAAACAGCTGTGGGATCGTTTATAAAATCTTTTGCCTATCCTTACACTTTATTTCCCCAGCGCGGCTACTTCATTTACCCATTCGATTACCATTCCGTTGAATTAAATACCCTGTTAACAAAATAAATCTTATTGTAAAGCTGAAAAAATTTGGCATTGCTTTCTCTTGATGTAATTATTATTAATTTATAAATCAACAATTGTATGCCACAGAAACATCACGAAAATGCAGCCGCCCATCACGATGAGGCCGCCAAACACCACAAAGCAGCAGCAAAAAGTGCCGGAGAAGGCAATCATGAAAAGGCAGCCCACCACGCGCAGGCAGCCAATGGACATGCGAATAAAGCATCCGATCATGCAAAGAAAGCTTCTTCCAAATATGCCCAGAAAGCGGGCACAATGAAAGAAGATGATACGGACAAATAGTGGTGCTTATATCTGTAAAAGTCCGGGGAATAAACTTTTCCCGGATTTTTTATTGTCTGGAACCTGCCAATAGCCTGTTGCCGGGAATGTTGCAGAAAAATTTCCCGCTGCTGATAAAATATCCCGTTCTCTTTCATTTTTTATCAACTCTTTACTCAGTTGTTTAAGAAATCAGGTTATATATGGCTGGTATCGCTTATCAAAAAATAGCCGATCGGACTGGTATGCCGCTTGTTCTTTATTATTCAAACAAAAAATACAGTCATATGGACAGCATCAACAAAAATCAACGCGAAAAAAACCAGGAAGATCTGAGTGCTGCATCAGCTGCGAGCCGGATAAAGGAAATGGTTGAACAGGCGAAATCCTGCTTTTTTTGCACCAGCAATGGCCTGGGCGAATCGTCGGGTGTCAGGCCCATGAGCATCTTAAAAGTGGATGACGACGGTGTTTTATGGTTCATGAGTGCAACAGACAGCCATAAAAACGCTGAACTGGCAATTGATAACAAGGTTAAGTTATTTTTTCAGGGGTCTGCGCATTCAGATTTTTTGTATTTCAATGCCGTCGCTTCCATTTCAACAGATAAAAACAAAATAGAAGAATTGTGGGAGCCGTTGTTGAAAAC
>CAXTMV010000017.1:20093-23335 GCA_964245425.1 uncultured Flavihumibacter sp.
CGGAAAGGATGATCCGCGAATTTCTGTCATTAAAGTATTGCCTGACGAAGGTTATTACTGGGATACCAAGCATGGAAAAGCAGTAGCAGGTATAAAGATGCTGGTGGGGGCGATTACAGGTCAAACCCTGGACGATTCCATCGAAGGTAAGTTGACAGTATGACAATAGGTATGAAACAAGATCGGATGAGCAGGTTGTTCATCCGGTTTTTTCCCGTTCATTGTGATACATTCAACAATTATCAGGCGGCCATGCCCGATAGGATAAAAGTGGTTCCTTTACCTGGTTCAGATTTTACCGCAATGCTGTATTGGATGGCTTTTGCCAGGTCCCTGATCAGGTGCAGCCCCAATCCATGCTTTTCATTGGCCGTTATTCCGTCGTTGAACAGGGCTTCGGCCTGCTCCCTGCCGATGCCTGGTCCGTTATCGGTGATGGATAATCTTATCTGGTTTCCTGCTTTTTCCGCCTTCCATTCAATGCTTGCGCCGGGTGTATTCTTAAGGGCCCTGATGGCGTTGGAGGTGAGGTTTTGCATAATAGTGCGCAGGTAATTCTCATCGGTTGAAATGATAAGGTCCGCTGCGGTGGTATATGTAATCGGTATTTTTTCTGTGCGGCCTACAAATGCTTTTACGTAATCGAACAGGTCGTTTACGGAAACAGATTTAATGGAAGGCCTGAAATTCTCCATCTGTTCCTTGCTCCACAGCAACATGGCTTCCATATTATTCAGCAGGTCTTCCGCAGAATCACTGATGGTTTGCCGGTGGGTTGTTTGCTGCTCTGCGCTTAATAAATCAGGGTCATCTTTTTGCAAATGCAGAAAATGCACCAGGTTTACGATTGGGCTGCGTAAATCATGACTCAAAATACTGAAAAACCTTGCCTTTACCTTATTGGCCTCATCCAGTTGGTTGTTCAGTACCAGCAGGGTGGTATTTGTTTTTTTCCGGCTGCGGCTTTGCCAGAAAAGCAGGGCACCGATAACACATAATAGTGCGAGGCCGGCGATAAGGCCCCATTGTGTTTTCCGCTGATTGGCCAGCATCAGTTGATTAATGGCAATCTCATTATCTTTTAATGCCATATTGTGCTTGCCTTCCATACCGGCTATTTCATTCTTTTTCGTCTGTGAAAAAAGAGAATCGGTCATGCCCGTAAACGTCTTGTAATCTGCCAGTGCTGCTTTATAATCCCCTTTTACTTCTTCGAGGTGCGACATTATCTGGTAAATAGACATCAGGTATTCCTTGCTGTTGGTTAGTTCAGCGGCTTTTTTTGCCTCCAGCAGAACCGGCGCTGCTTTTTGCAAGTAAGCGGCTTTTTCTGACGGGGGTGCCAGCAAGGCTAGATTAATATAGACATCGCCCAGGTTGGCGTTGTTAACAAGCGCAAGAATGGAAGACGGGTTAATCTCATCTGTAAGTTTTTTTGCCCTTTCCATTATGACCGCCTGTTTTTGATAATGGGGGAAGTACAAACTCGCCAGGTTTACCAGCACGTTAACCTGGTCGGATTTGTCGCTTGTTTCTTCTGCTTTTTTCAGGCCTCTTTCCATATAGGTTTTTGCGGCAGCCGTGTCTTTCATAGCCGCTTTTATGATACCCAATTGTACCTGTGCCTGTATATAGTGCGGTATATTATTGCCCAGCAATGTATAATGTTCCATTTTTTCAGCGTATTTCAGTGCTTTCGGATAATCTTGCTGGGTAATAAAACAACCTGCCAGGTTAATGCTTACCATGCCCAGCAGTTCATTGTCTTTTAGCTGTTCTGCAATGGTAAGGGCTTTAAAAAAATAGTCGGTTGCTTTTGTGTAATTGGCTTCCTGTTGATAGCCGCCCCCGATATTGTTCAGGTTGCGTACCTGCTCATCTTTGGCCCCCAGTTCAAGGTTTAGCTGGTAACTGATCTGGTAATGTTGCCTGGCAAGGGTATGGTTGCCCGTGCCGGCAGCATAAAGGCCCAGGTTATTATGCTCGTCGGCAATCCCTTTTTTCCATTGTAGTTTTTCTGCCAGCGCCAGTGCCTGGTTGGCATAGGGGAGCGCCTTTGCGGGGCCGATGGTATAATACAAGAAACGCGAAATAGTACCCAATGTCTTCACTTTAGCCGAGTCCTCTTTTTCTCCCTGCAGCACATGCAACATAGAATCCACTTTGGCCGGTCCCTGCAATTGAGCGCGCAGGTGCATATCAAACATCAACAATGAAAAAACGAGTAAAAAGGAATGGATAAAATATTTCAGCATTTTATATAACGGTAACTGGTAACTGATTTTTACCCGGGCCGGCCAGGCCCTTACAATTTACAGATTTTACCGATATGGGTAGCAGCCTGTTTACCTTTTGGCGCAGAAACATTGGACTATTTAAAATGTGCGCAAGGCCAATGGCAAAAAATAGTGGTAGCAAAGGGTTATTTCAAAATAAAGGTTTTGGCATACGGCAGGCTGTCATTCCGGGCACCAAACGATGCACGCGCATTCCTGGTTACTGTCTTATGTTTTGCGTGTCTTTGATTCTGCTGCCCGGAACAGGCCCGTTCGGTAATTGTTTCATCTGCGAGAGAAAATCATTTCCATCCTCTGCCGTAATCCGCGACCAGGCATGCAGTAGAAAGCAGGCCCCGCACTATTCCTTAGGTTCCCATAATTGAATTTTATTTCCTTCCAGGTCTATAATATGAACAAATTTGCCGTACGGAGAATCTTCGATGTTGTCAACAATGGTAACGCCGTCATTTTTAAGTTGCGTCACCAGCGCTTCTATTTCTGCCACCCTGTAGTTGATCATGAAATCTTTTGTTGAAGGCTCAAAATATTTTGTGCTGTCTGCAAAAGGGTTCCACTGGGTAAGGCCTTTTTTTGTGCTATCTTCCAATTCGCGCCATTCAAAACTGGTACCATAGGGTGTGGTATCAAACCCGAGGTGGGTTTTATACCATTCATTTACAGCTTTTGGGTCTTTGCACTTGAAGAAGACGCCGCCGATGCCGGTTACTTTTTTCATATTTTTTTTGTTTTACGCCGTTTTATTTTTGAAGCGCTTTTACGGGAATGCACAATTCCAGGTTAAAGCGGCTCCAGTTGCAGATATTTTCTTTGTCTGTAAAAATTTCTAATCCATGTTGTGGCGTACATTCATAGGGGCTGTTGATAAGCCAGTTATCAAAAAGATAATTGGTTCCGGCCACTACCAGGTTAAAATCTCCGGACACCACAGTGACGTCATATTTA
>CAXTMV010000017.1:23345-41081 GCA_964245425.1 uncultured Flavihumibacter sp.
GGATGATGCCATCGGGTTCAACGATCATTTGTTGTGGAATGGTGATACAGGCTTCATACCGGTATTTTTCTTTAGGCGTAACATCCGGGTCGTCCATCGACATGCCAAAAATAGTTTCCCTGTCAAAAATATTCATTTTTTTTGCCCAGGCCACCAGTGCCGCAAAGGCATTGAGTACAAGGCCTTCCCGGAAGGCATCCACCACTCTAATGTAAGCGATTCTTCTTTCCGGGAATTGCCTGATGCTTACCGGAAACGTATTTGCCAGTTCTTCCTCGCTCATGCTGCAATTATATTGACTGCCATCGAACAAATTTTTGCGAATCTTGCTGTTTTTTATGTGGCCACCCTTTCTGTAGGCGCTGGGTGACAGGCCGAAATACTGCTTAAACTGCCTGGAAAGTGTTGAAGTAGAAGAAAAGCCGCAGGCCGTTGCAATGGCTGCAATGGGTTGTTGGGAGAATTTCAGCAGCCTCGCTGCTTTTTCGTTGCGGATGCGGTTGGTAAAATTATTGACGGTTTCTCCTGCAACCGCTACAAAAATCCGGTGAAAATGAAAAGGAGAAAAATGAGCGACCGCCGCCAGTTCTTCGAGCGACAGTGAATGCTGGATATTGTTAACAACATAATCAATAACGCTGTCAATGCGGCTGCGGTAGATATCGTTTGATTTGTTCATCGCTGAAAGGATGGGCGATGAAAATAAGGAAAATCGATGTAAATGGCCGGCATAAGTTATTTGCTGCACTCAGCGCTTCGTTATAGGTTCTTTTATTTTGGAAAAGAATTTGATCGAAGTTTGACCGGCCCTATTTCTGATGCAGGAATATGCCGGCGTTTTGTAAAATCTTTTCGGTTAGGTAAATACGTGACAACCGTTATTTGTTCTGCCAGCCTGTTGAAATTTGTTCCGGATTGCAGCAAACAGCCTTTGTGCTCTCACTGTTCCGCAACGTACATTTTCCCCATAACTTTTGTGATTGTGCATGGTTCCTTTATTGTAAGGCTGGGAACTGCCTACTGCAAGTGAATTATTATCCTACCTGCATCTCGTTCAAACCAGGTTTATCCTGATTAGCTTAAGAATCCTGGTGCTGGTAAACATTATTTGCAGTTTGTCGGAAAAAACTGCTGTTGGTTGATTAAAGTAAACAGGTGCTGGGCATATTATTATTTTAGCGCCAGCATCCAATCTCCCCGGTTCGCGTAACCATCGAATTCCACATTTAAATAGACTTATGTATGACTAAACCTTTACGTACAGGTTGGAAGAGGATTTTATTGCCCTGTTTGCCGGCCGTGGTTATGATGACAGCAACGGGTAAATTACAGGCGCAGAACACCTCCATCGTTGTGCAGCCGGGAAGTACGGTGATGGTGACCGGTGGCTACACCCATTTAAAAGATGCAGATCTTTTATGCAATGGCCAATGGCTATCAGGGGGCGGGGTAACGCTTTTCACAGGCGCGAATGCCACCAGTGCCGGCGGCAGCGGCAGCATCCGCCTTTGGACGGTTGGTATTGCAAAGTCCCAAACCGTTCCAATAGAGCTTACCGCAGGCTTGCAGGTGAACAGTGCGCTCAATTTCACGCGCGGACTTATCGATCTCAACGGCCAGGTGCTGCAGTTGACCAATACAGCACGCCTGTCGGGAGAAAGTGATTCGGGGCGGGTCACGGGTCTTCTCGGCGGAAAAATAGTGACCGAACCCATTAATGCCAACCAACCCAACCAGCTGAATCTTGGAAATTTGGGTGCAATGATCAGTAGTACGGCGAATCTCGGCATACTCAGCGTCAACCGCTCGTCTATGCCGGGCAATGTCGGCAGCCTGGGCATCCAACGCACTTATCTTATTCAGCCGCAAAACAATACCGCGCTCAACGCAACATTGCGCTTCTATTACCTGGATGCTGAGCTGAATGGCAATGACCCCGGCAAGCTAAACCTGTGGAAGAGCACAGACGGCATTGCCTGGGGATTGATGGGCGCTGACATCCGTGATACGGTCAATCACTATGTGGAAAAAGCAGGCATCGCAGACTTTAGTTATTGGACACTTTCTGCACTTACCAGTGCATTGCCACTGAAGCTGGTGAGTTTTTCGGCCGTATGCGCCGGCAACGCCGCATTGATTGAATGGCAAACCGGTTTGGAAAGTCAGTTGAAAGATTTTCTTGTACAACGCAGTACGGACGGTAATTCCTGGCTGACAATTGGCAGGGTTACCGCGCAAAACGCCGCCAATGGCGCCGGGTATTCTTACAAGGATATTGAGCCGCAGCCCCATGATTTTTACCGGTTGAAAATAGAAGACCAGGATGGAACAATTACCTACAGCCCCACTTTCAGCGGCGGTTGTTCGGATATCGCACTACCCTTTTTGGTATATCCCAATCCCGCAACCAGTCAGGTGGGGGCCCGCATATCCCTGCGCAAGACGGCAAATGGCAACCTGCAGGTGCTGAATGTCTCTGGAGCAGTCCTGTATGAGGCCGAATGGAAGCTTACAGCTGGCCTGAACCAATTGGTCATTCCCCTCGCTGGCTGGCCTTCGGGTTCTTATATCCTGCGCCTGGTAACGGCAGAGGGTGTTCAAACAACGCAATTCATAAAGTTATAATCGATAATATGTTAAAATCAGCACTCATGAAACAAATTTTTACGCTCGCTTTGATACTGGCAGCCTGCCACCTCACCGGATTTGCGCAGGTGGGAATCAATACAGATGCTTCAACACCCGATACCAGTGCTATGCTCGATATAAAAAGCACCAGCAAAGGAATCCTGGTACCCAGGATGACTTCTGTGCAACGTGCCGCTATCAAAAATCCTGCAAAAGGTTTACTGGTGTACGACAGCACCACTACCTCGTTTTGGTATCACAACGGGGCGGCCTGGAACGAATTAACGGGCGGCGGCGTCAGTGGCTGGAACCTTACCGGCAACACCGGCCTGAACCCCGCCAGCAATTTTATTGGTACAAAAGACAAAACACCGCTCGTTTTTAAAATAAACAATACAGCTGCAGGCCGGTTGGATACATCCTCCAATACATCTTACGGTTTTGCTGCACTGGCATCAACGGCCGCTGGGCGCAACCTGGTTGCCATTGGCGATTCTGCGTTGTTCAACCAGACTACCAACAGCAACGGACAATACGAGAACACGGCCGTGGGCAGCAACGCACTTTTTTCTAACACCAGTGGTTATGGCAATACGGCGGTAGGCCATAAGGCGATGTACAGCAATGGCACCGGCGCCATTATTGCCAATGACGAAGGAACAAGAAATACTGCAGTAGGCGACCAGGCTTTGTATGCGAACACCAAGGGTTTGTATAATACTGCTGTAGGCTACCAGTCTATGCTGGCCAACACCAGCGGGTATTTCAATTCGGGTTTTGGTTATGGCACACTCGGCGCCAATACCAGCGGCATTAATAATACAGCTATTGGGCTTGTGGCGATGGCCTACAACACCAGTGGCTCGCTCAACACAGCCCTGGGCGCAAGGGCATTGCAAAATAATACCAGCGGGTATTCTAACATCGCCATCGGCGGTTATGCATTGTATAATAATATCGCAGCCAACAACCTGATTGGCATTGGAGATTCCACCCTGTTTAACCAGCAAACAAACCGTATTGGATTTTATGGCAACATCGCCATCGGCACCAAGACCCTTTATGCCAATACTGCCGGTACCAACAATTCCGGAACAGGATACAATGCACTGGTGTCAAACACTACCGGCTCAGGCAACACGGCCAACGGATCCTTCTCGTTGCGCTACAACAGCACGGGAGAACGAAATACAGCTATAGGCAGCAACACGCTTAACTTAAACACCGCCGGAAACTACCTTACGGCAATGGGCTACGGCGCCAATGTTTCAACAGATAATTTAACCAATGCTACAGCGATCGGGGCGTACGCAACCGTGGCACAAAGCAATTCCTTGATTTTGGGAAGTATCGCAGGACAAAATACTGCTACCTCATCTACCAATGTGGGTATTGGGGTGGCAGCGCCATTAGCGCCCCTGCATATTCATTCTTCCAATGCCGACAACTGGAGCAATGCCAAAACATTGTATTTAGACGACGATAACAGCCTGCCATCGATACATTTCCAGGGCAGCGGCGCTTATGCCGCCCGCTGGTGGAACATGACACTAGAACCCTATACTTCAGCTTCGGGCAACACGGCCACAGCCATTGTATTAAGCAACAATGCCGGATACCCGCAGGTGAGGTTTCAGCAGGGGAACACAACGTTTGCAGGCGATGCTTTAATTGAAGGCGATGCAACCGTATCCGGATCGATGTATTTATCCGGCTCCATTCACTATTCAGATATGCGGCTGAAGAAAGATATCCAACCCCTGCAAAAAGTGATGCCGGATCTGTTAAAGCTTAACGGGTATACCTATTACTGGAAGGCAAATAAAGACACAGCGCTGCAGATAGGCGTATTGGCGCAGGAAGTTCAAAAAGTATATCCCAACCTGGTGAAGACGGATGCCAAAGGAGTGCTTGGTGTGAATTACGTGGAGCTTATACCGGTATTGCTAACGGCAATAAAGGAACAACAACAACAGATAGACGGGTTACTGCAACGAATAACAAAGATGGAAGCAATGCTGAAAGGAAAATAGACATTGATGAAGTGATTGTTTTAGCGTTTGATGTATTCTTCAAAATGGTTTTTATAAAGCCGGCCAACAGGAATTTCGTGTGTGCCGATGCGTAATTGTGTGTTGGTGTACGAAGAAACCTTTTCAATCGCTACCATAAAAGAACGGTGCACGCGGATGAAACGGTGGGGAGACAATAATTTCTCTAAAGAGCCGATACTTTGTTTTACCAGCAGGGAGCGGCCCGGCGAAAGATGCAGCATGATGTATTCTTTCCTGCTTTCGATAAATAAAATCTCTGCGAGGAGGACTTTTACCATTTCCTTTTCAATCCTGAAATAAAGAAAAGCGTCTTTGTTGTCGGAGAATTGTGCCGCAGGATTGTCGGAAACCCATTCATTGGAGAGTAACCGGCCGGCTTTTGCGACGGCTTTTTTAAAACGCTCAAACGCCACGGGTTTTACAAGGTAATCGACAATATCAAGTTCGTAACCATCAAGGGCATATTCCCTGTAGGCCGTGATAAGGATGGCTTTCGGCGCTGCGGGCAGGCTGCGGAGGAAGTCGGTGCCCAGCAACTTTGGCATCTTGATATCCAGAAAGATTAGATCTATCCGTTCTTTCAGCAGGACGGCGTAGGCTTCGATGGCACTGGCGCAGGTGGCTACCACTTCCAATTGCGGTATCTGTGCGCAGTAAGAATCTATTAGGCTGCTGGCAAGGGGCTCATCGTCAATGATAACACAACGGATTTTCATGCAGGGATAAATTGATCGTTCAATGCCGGCGACAACAGGCGTGCAGTACCGGATGCCCGCAGATCGATGGTCAGGGAAATAATATGCGTCTCTTCAACGGCGTCCTGCTCCAGCCTGAATTTTTCGGGGTATAGTAATTCCAAACGCCTGCGCACATTGTTGATGCCGATGCCGGTGCGGCGGCCATTGAGCTGGTTGTTTTGCAATGCCTCCATACTATTGATAACCCGGAAAAACAATTGTTCATGTTTTACCGAAAGTTCGATGCTCAGCCATACTCGTCCCAACTGCTCGGCAGTGCCGTGTTTAAATGCATTTTCAACAAATGGTTGAAACAACATCGGGGCGATCATTTTATTACCGATATCGCCGGAGAAGTTGAGGGAGATGTCCAGCCGCTGCCCATATCTTTCCTGTTCCAGCGCGATATAATCTTTCATAACGAGGATCTCTTTTTCCAGTGGTACTTCCGGAGACTTGCATTCGTACAAAACATAATTGAGCAAGCCCGACAAACGCAGCAGCATATCAGGCGCCTTCTCTGATCTTTCCAGCACCAGCGAATAAAGGTTGTTGAGGGTATTGAATAGAAAATGCGGGTGCAATTGCGCTTTCAGCAGCTCCAGCTCGGCAATGGTTTTTTGCTGCTCAATCTGCATTTTCTCCCGCAGTTCCAGGTGCCAGTATTTGAACATGCGGATAAAGATGCTGAACATGGCGATGGTGTTCATGACCACAAAGCTAAAAAGGGCGAACACTTTAAAATAAAGGTGGTTCAGTTCTATTGGTGGCCCCGGCTTGCCGGTACGCAACGGGATCAGTACAAAATTACGGAACAGGAAATTGAGGATAAGTCCTACCAATGCCCATACACAATACAACGCAAAAAACTGGATGTATTTTTCTTTAATGAGAAAGACAGGGACCAGGAAGTAGGCAACCACATAGACATACAGCATGTTCATGGGTGTGAACAGCGCTGTGGTAGTAATGCCATCGCGAATACCTGTGGTATCGAAGGCGGAAAAGGTAGAGAATACCAGCAGGTATACCAGCCAAAAAAGGATATGCCGCAGGATGCGGTATTTGCCGGAGAAAATGATGTTCTTTCCCAAACCTGCCATATGCTAAGATAACTATTTAGGCTTAAGACCCGGGGCTTTTGCAGCAGCTTATCAACAAACGACTGTTTTTTCCGACGAACGTAACGGGCCGGTTCAGTGGGCTGGATTCAGCGAAATTCCCTGCCGCTTCGAAGGATATAGAATAACAACTGAAATTATAGGTAGGGTAATTCAACAACCAGCGAATGATGTCTTGTAGCAAATTATGCAGTTTATGACTTAGTAATTTCCTGAAAACAGGGTCTTTGGAGGCGATTGCTATCGAACCACAAGCGTTAATGAAGCCGTTCGGCTGATATACGCTATGGGAGCGGGTTTCGCCATGATAAAAGTGGTCAAATTGATTTTTTATCAATTTGATCGCTTTTGTTACCCCACCTTTAGTATTAACGGACCACTTTTTAACGGATTTGATACGGCTGACAAAGCTAACTGGTTTACAGGCAGTACAGTAGGTTGCAATTTTTTAGCTGCCCCGGCCTTCATCCAACAGCTACATTTGATATTGCTCGAATCAGTTTGTGGGCATAGGGCATATCAAAAAGCGCTGAAAAAAGTGCTGCAACTAAATTGGTGTAATTGTAATATTTTGCAAGGAAAAATTCCCTTTCATTAAGTTTCTGTTTGTGTATGGTAGGTACTTAACATAAGATAATTCCTGTTAACGAACCATCATCAGATATCCTTTTACAATTTCTTAATGCCACAATCCAGTTGCGTGTAATAGCTTCGACAATGGGTAAATAGTATGTTAAAGACAAAATGCTTCATAAACATGAGAAAAGCAATGGCCATTGCCTCCTTTATAGTAGCCATTCTTGCGGTTAATGGCCAGGATTTGAAAGTGCTGGAAAACAACCGCGTTCATCTGCCCAATGGCTGGTCACTCACGCCGGCAGGAAAAAGTTTTTCATTGGGTGACCTGCCACTGAATATTGCTTTCAGCAAAACAGGGCGTTATGCGGCCGTTACCAATAACGGGCAAAGCACACAAACCATTCAGTTGATTGATGCAATAAACGAAAAACCACTGGATGAGGTGGTCATTCATCGCTCCTGGGGCGGTATCTGTTTCAGTGCGGATGAAAAATACTTATTTGCATCCGGTGGTAATGATAACTGGATACTTCAATACCAGGTAGTAAATAATAAACTTGTTACCAAAGACACTTTTAAACTCGGGCCAACCTGGCCCACGGCATTGATTTCACCTACAGGTATTGCAATCGACGACCGGAATAAAAAATTATACGTTGTTACAAAAGAGAACAACAGCCTGTATGTTTTTAATTTGCTTACCCACCAGGTAATCCAACAGCAATTCTTAAGCGCAGAAGCCTATACCTGCCTCTTGTCGCCGGATAAATCGGTCCTTTACATTAGTTTGTGGGGTGGCGATAAGGTGATTGCATTTGATACAAGAATGGGCCTGTTAACTGATAGTATAGCAGTGGGTGACAATCCCAATGATTTGTGTATTTCCAAAAACGGCCGCTGGCTTTTTGTGGCCAATGCCAATGACAACACGGTGTCAAAAATTGATACCAAAAGCAAAACAGTCACAGAGACCTTCAACAGCGCCGTATATCCAACTACTTTAAGCGGCTCTACCAGCAATGCTGTAGCACTCAGCAATGATGATAAGACTTTATATATCGCCAATGCAGATAATAATTGTTTGGCTGTGTTCGACATCAGCGGTGCAACCAGCAGCGTTTCAAAAGGTTTTATCCCAACTGGTTGGTATCCCACCTGCGTCCGGGTCAATAATAAGAAGCTGTGGGTGGCCAATGGTAAAGGATTTTCTTCCCTGCCCAACCCGGAAGGACCCAACCCTTACGGAATAAAGCAACATGTACTCATTCATGCAGCAGACAGCGCTCAGCCCAAAGGCGTGCAATATATTGGCGGTGGTTTGTTGGTTGGCACCATGAGTATTGTGCCAGAACCCACTGTTCAGCAATTGGGAATTTATTCTGAAGCAGTGTACCACAATACGCCTTATGATAAGACAAAAGAAACAAACGCAATAAGTGCTGCGGGCAATCCTGTTCCGGGCAAACCTGGTATTGCTTCACCCATAAAGCATGTATTCTACATCATAAAAGAAAACCGTACTTATGATCAGGTGCTGGGAGATGTGAAAGAAGGCAATGGAGATACCAGCCTTGTGTTGTTTGGTGAAAGAATTACGCCCAACCAGCACGCCATTGCAAAACAATTTGTGTTGCTGGATAATTTTTATGTGGATGGTGAAGTAAGTGCCGACGGGCACAACTGGAGCATGGGCGCTTACGCCACTGATTTTATGGAGAAGAACTGGCCAACCAGCTATGGAAGCCGGGGCGTGGGGGCCCGTGGTAAAACCGCGCTTAATAAAAAATATATCTGGGACCAGGCCAGTCAATCGAATGTAAGCTTCCGCACATACGGCGAATTTGCCACCACCAAAAGCGCTACCATACCGGTACTGGAAGGGCATTATGTAAAGACTTTTGAAGGATTCAACCTTAAGATAATGGATACCGTCCGTTATCATGCATGGCAAAATGATTTTGATTCGCTTTTAAATGCTGGCGCATTGCCGCAGTTAATGACCATCCGGTTTGGTACCGATCACACGGAGGGGACCGCTGCAGGAAGACCAACACCTTTTTCACATGTGGCGGACAATGATCTTGCCATCGGGATGTTTCTTGAACATGTGAGCAGAAGCGCGGTATGGAAGGAGTCAGTTGTATTTATCCTGGAAGACGATGCACAGAACGGGCCCGACCATGTAGATGCGCACCGATCGCCAGCATATGTAGCAGGTGGCTATGTAAAGCGAAATTTTGTTGATCACAGTATGTACACCACTTCTTCAATGATACATACCATTGAGATGATACTCGGCATGCCGCCGATGACGCAATACGATGCTGCTGCACCTACCATGTGGCGCTGTTTCGCTGGTGAGCCTAACACAACCCCTTTTACATTATTGCCCTGCAATGTAGATTTGAATGAACGCAATTCAACTGGCACCAAACTCGCCGCCTTGTCAAAAGGGCTTGATTTTTCCAAAGAAGACATTATTGATGATCAAAAGATGAATATCATCACCTGGAAAGCTGTTAAAGGAGAAGATGCCGTCATGCCCAGCCCTGTAAGGGCCGCGTTTTTTAAACCTTTTAAGAAAGTGAAGGACGATGATGACTGAACGGCTGATTGGTTACCTGGTTAACGGTAAAATGAGGTTCACCGGTGATACCGTCTATCCGAAATTTCGTTAACATTGCAGCTATGAATACCAGGAGAATCGTCCCCAATATTCCATCCGCGAAAATGGAACAAAGCAGGGCGTTTTACCATGAACTGCTTGGGCTGGCACTTGTGATGGATATGGAATGGATCCTGACCTTTGCATCACCTTCCAATCCTACCGCGCAAATCAGTATTGTAAAACAGGACAGCTTGGTCAGCGCGGAGCCTGGTATCACTGTTTCGATGGAAGTAGATGATATAGATGAATTGTACCGCCGGGTGATGGCTGGTGGCCACAAAATATTGTATCCCATCACGGATGAGGCATGGGGGGTGCGCCGTTTTTTTGTGCAGGACCCAAATGGCGTTACCATCAATATCATGTCTCATATCCGGCAATAAAAAGTCGGGCAACATCTTATATCTTTTCTGCTTCCTGGTCAATTCTCGCCGAACTTGTATAGGACATGCAGAATTTATTTCTTAACCCGTATAGCTATTTTAGGACGAATCAGTCCGCCCATCCCGATTGCTATCGGCACATATAGCCAAATGATAATGGCTGTTGTTGCTGTTTAATGATATGGTCTAGGATGTATATGTTACCTGTTAATCATTTTGTCCATGCGCTTGCAAGCTGTTGTAGCACGCCAGCCTTTTTTGCAATTCCAATCGTGTTTGGGAAGTCCTTGTAATGGATAATATGCAGGTCATTAAACTGAACCAGCGCAATGGAAGACGGAATGGTGAAATTTTCTCCTGTACCTGCCACTTTACCTTCCGTAAAATATTCAATCGTTACTGTATTGGAGCTGGTGCTAAAATAAGTTTTGGCAGTGACCGTATCAATTTGAAGCAGCCTGGTTAATGGGCTTTTGCCTATATTTTCGAAATGTTCTTTGATTTTTGAAAGTCCTGTTAAAATTGTTCCTCCGTCGAAACCAAAAGGAATTTCGAAAATGGCATCATCTGCAAAAAAACTTACAAATTTCCCGTAGTTACGCATTTCTAATGCTTTTGCCAGTTCCGTTATCATTTCATGTATGTCTTTGTCTGTCATAATAATAATTGAATAATTGTTAATAGTCCGACGCGCCGCTGCAAAATAGCCGCTCACTCGTAAATATTACCTTTTGCAAGCAGTTTTTGATGTAGGGCAAATCAAATGCCGTAATATGGTTATTCATTTTCCAACATTATTCCGCACTGTATAGCGCGCCGATCAGCGTTGGTTTACCGGGCGGCGTTGTAGGGAAGATAATTTTCCCAGTCAATGGGCGTATAGTGGTCGCCAATGATTGTTTCCAGCAATTCTTTGAATATGCCTTCGCCGTTTGCGCTGTTGCTTAAGATAATGATGGACATTTTCTTATCCGGGAAATTGATATTATAGTTGCGCCAGTAATCGTCATGCCCCTCTTTAAAAAATCCTTTGCCGTAGGGCGTTTGCAAAACACCCCATCCGAGCCCGTAGGATAATTTTATCTTGTCATTCGCTGTTGTTGTGTCGGGTGACAAGGTCGGGAACTGTTGCTTGGAATGGATGCGGACTTGCGGGCTGATCATCAGGTCGTAATATTTTTTCTGCAGTCCCTTGCCTTGCAGTACCCAGGCAATGAAACGGCTGTAATCTGCCAGGGTGGTAACCATGGAACCGGCTGCGCCTGGTTTACCGGCCCGTTTTTTACCCATGGCTTTTCCATTTTCATCATGTCCCCAGGCAGAATTGTCTTCAAAGCGGTTGTCCCAGATGTAACTGGTGCGGGTCATCTGTGCTGGCGTGAATACGAGTGAGTCTGCCAGGCGGGTGAGCGAGACCCCGGTAATATTTTCGACTGCTTTTTGCAGGAACTTCAATCCTTCCCCGGAATACGCGTAGCGGGTACCAGGCATAAAATAGAGTTTTACCCCGCTGATGGTATCCGTCTCACCGGTAAGCGGGTTCATCCACCAGAGGTTTTGCATACCGGTGGTATGGCTCAGGCACATCCGCGCGGTAATCCGCAGCCAGCGTGGATCCTTTATCAAATTAGCGTATACATCACCGGTAGGGTGAAAGTCCGGGAAATAGGTGAACAAAGGTTTGTCGAGCTCGAGTTGTTTGTTTTGTACCAGCTGCAGCACGATAAAAGAAAACACGGCTTTGCTCAGGGAAGCCGCATACATAACCGTGGCTGTATCCAGCAATGTCTTTTCCTGCGCATTGCTATAACCAAATGTTTTTTCATACAGCGGTTTGTTATCATTGAGCACCGCAATACAAACACCATTTACTTTTGCAGCCGGTAAGAGGCGGTTGACCAGTGCATCAATACTATCCGCTTTAAGCAGCGATCCGTCTAAACGTTTTACAAATTGTGCGTGCCCGGTTCCCGCTACCAGCAATACCGAGAAAAAAAAATAGAGCATGTGTCTCATGTTATGATTTTACCATTCCTTATGCAGAACGGTGCCAATATAAATCTAATTTGACAACCAGTCCTTTGTAAGAACATCCCTCCCGGGATCTGTCCGTTACTGTTACAGGTGCCGTGCGGTTATGGTACAAGGGCTGCAGCCAATATTTTATCGCATCAAATCCTATCAACCGTTGGTTTAGTTATCAACCTTATAACCTGGCCGGTTGAGTTTGCTTTTTAGTACAGCCGGTAAGGTATTGAAAACGGGCTACTGAATGTTTTTTCCAAAAGAGGCTAAAAGTTGCCCTAAATTAATGGCGGGCAAAAAATGCAAAAGACGCCTTGTTTGCAAATCGGTAATATACTTCCGATATTTGAGCGATTCGCTAAAAAAATTACCGTTAGTATAGTAAATCAGTAATATATTACTGTTTTAAGCTTCAATCTGCAATTCATGAACTATATTTGTGTAAATCAGTAATATATTACCGATGAAGGCGCAATTATTAGGGAGCCAAGTTAGACATCGTCGTGAGTCACTTGACTTAAAGCAGGAAGACCTAGCTGAAATGGCGGGCATCTCGATCAAATCCCTTCATCTGGTAGAGTCGGGACAGGGCAATCCATCATTGGCCACTATCAATAAGATCATGGGCGTATTAGGCCTGGAATTGTTCATCGATATTAAACAACCCAGCTAATGGCAGGCGCTGCTGTATATTATAATCAGATACTGGCAGGCATCCTTGAAAAAAAAGAAGGGCCTGTTTATTCGTTTACCTATGACCCGGCATACCTGACAGATCAAACCCTGCCAGCCATCAGCTTAACGTTGCCAAAAAGCAATTCCTCTTATGAACAATCCGTGCTGTTTTCTTTTTTCATGGGATTATTATCAGAGGGGATTAATAAAGAAATACAGTGCCGCTTATTGAAAATTGACGAGGACGATGATTTTACGAGATTATTGCGAACCGCTGGTGAAGATACCATCGGTGCAATTACAATTAAAGAAGTAAAAGAATAATATGGTCTGCCATGGATGTTATAAGATAAACGCGGATGATTATTGCACCGTTTGCCGAAAACGAATGTTTGATGGCAAAAAGGTCTCCAAAACATTATCGTTTGGCCCGCCGACAGATGGCAATATCGCATCGTACCAGGAACAGACCAAGAGACTGTCCATTTCAGGCGTACAATTAAAATATTCGCTGAGACTTGAAGGAAAAGAATTGCGAATGACCGAAAAAGGCGGTCATTATATTTTGAAGCCGGTACCACCGGGCGGATACATCAAACAACCAGACCAGGCACCGGAAAATGAACACCTGACGATGCAAATCGCCGAACGGATATTTAAAATTAAAACAGCCTGTAACGCACTCATTTATTTTAAAGATGGAACACCTGCCTATATCACCAAACGCTTCGATATAAACGCTGATAATAGCAAATACCTACAGGAAGATATGGCACAGTTAAGTAACCGGAGCAGGATGACGGACGGAGAGAATTTTAAATACAATGGAACTATTGAAGAAATGGGCAAACTGATAAGGCGTTATGTGGCGGCGGCAGATCCCGCTGTTGAAACCCTGTTTAGAGTTGTTCTTTTTAATTACCTGCTGTCTAACGGCGATGCACATATTAAAAATTTTTCCCTGTTGCAATCAAACGCCGGTGACCATGGTCTCGCCCCTGCTTATGACCTGATGAGTACCCTACTGCACATGCCGGGTGAAACGGATGTGGCGCTTGATTTGTACCAGGGCGACCATGCGGGCCCATTTTTTTCCAAATTCGGTTTTTTAGGACAGCCGGAATTCAGGGTACTGGCAGAAAAATTAGGATTGGTGGCGAAAAGAACCGAAAGGATTTTAAATGACATGCTGACGCAGGAAGCCGGCGTCATTAACATGATTGAATATTCTTTTTTGGATGATGAAACAAAGAAAAATTACCGGGAAAACTTTCAGGGTAACTTGCGGCGAATGGCAATGACCAGCTAAATGATTGGCAAATGAGTGAACCTCGTTTACGATGGTACAAAGTCTATAAATGACACCGTAATCAAACACTATTCAAATAAAAATAGTTTGTTATAGTTTTTTCTCAATCAGATAGTAAATAAATATAGCGCTGGTATAAGCTGCGTAATTCCGGTACCGATCATTTTTTTGCTGGTAGGCAAAATCTGAAATTGATTTAATTGAAACTGGTCTGGTGCCTCACTGCACAACGTTCGATGAACGAGTAAAATTTTTCCAGCAGGTAATTGGTAGCCTTAGCTTCAGGATAGGTGGCCAGAAAATGCCGAAACAGCGGGATTGATTTCACATACCGCCCATCGCTGGAGAGAATTTTTGAGTAAGCTCCCCGCATTTCATCCTCTATTTTTTTAATGATTTCTGCTGCAGTGATATCTATTAAATAGATTTTCGCGAGTCCCTTTTTGATAATTTTTTCAAGCGAGTCTATTTCGACACTCTGGAAATCCAGCGATTTAGTGAGGAAATATTGTGTATCAATAAATATAATCTCTGCTGATTAAAGACATAAAGGCCGGTTTTAGAATGATGCTGACAAATATTCTTTGACATGTTTTCTTTCCTGTTGCCTGAGATCCCTATTGTTCACGAGTTCATACTCTTTATCCTTTTCCATTATTTTATACCATAACAGGGCATCGATGTTTTTATTCGAATGTATTTCCAGGCGGATCAATATCCTGTCATTGGGTTTGCGGTGATTGTTGAGTAATTGACTCAGTTCCGTCGCCTTGATTCCTATTTGCTCTGCAAAATCCTTATTCTTCAATTGAAGCCTGCTGATATATTCTTTCAGGAAAAAAGAAAAAGTAAAATCCTGGCTAAAGGAAGATTGCTTGACATAGTCTTCAATCTTGAACTTCAATAGAAGAATCGCTGAAAACGTCCTTTGTTCATTGGTCAGGTTGGCGGATAGCTTCCGTCTTTGCTTATCAAATTCATGTATTATCTCTTTTCTTTCGGCTTTAGGAACTGACCTTGAGATAATATGTGCGTCGGCAATTTCTTTGAGGGAATGTTTAGTTGTTGTTTTGTTGTCTTTCATGTTCGTCGTGATTGGTGTTTTTACAGGTATTCTTTGGTCATTGCATAAGCCGGGTTTATATCCAGGCAGAGTCCCCTCCCTATATGCCTGAAACCATATTTTGTTATGTAATGATTGATGAGGTTTGTTTTGGGAATTAAAAAAACCATGCCGTGATAGCCTTTTCGGAAAGCCTACCTGCAGGCATGGGCCAGTAAATTCCCGGCTACCCGGTCGAACTTCTTGTTTTTGCCTGTATATTCTTTGGCAGACTCGACCAGGTTGAACTCAATGAACCCTGAATCGTTATCATTCGTCGGGTGATTGATTAATGCCATCATCCCCAGAATGTCATTACTGCCGGCGGGTATTAATTTGTACAATTCGAGTTTTTTAAGTTTGTCCCAGTTAAATCCAAATCTTTTTGATTGCTTAATCGTTTTTAAATCCTGGCCTGTAACCTCTTCTACCACCACTTCTATGTTCTGTCTTGTTGAAAGTTCTACAATGTGCATCCTCCTTGGTTAAAGGGTAAAGATACAAAAAAGTTTACAAATTATGTAAACAAAATTTACAAAACATGTGTATTATTTATTATCTTGATGTGTCAATGAGGCCGTTCGGATGGTATACTGTCTGGGCGCATGTTTGAGCAAAAATAAAAATGGACAAACCGACTCAACAATCGAGTTGTCCATTTTGGTTACCCCAACTGGAGATTTCTCGAACCATTTGGTGGAGGATTTTGAAGCGGTTGGCGGATTAATACATGGAAAATCGGCGTAATGATTTCGCAATGCCTGATGCTATTTCAAAACTTCTGTGAATCATTTTATACAGTGATTTGAGAAATTCATGGCTCAGGCGTTGGCAGAACTTAGAACAGCTGCCAGTTAAAAACTGTTGTAATGGTTAACAAAGATTGCAAATCGAACAGTAAGTACCAATATTTTCCAATCTATGGCAAAAGCGAACACAAGAAGTATCAAAAACGGACAATCTATTCATTCTTTCTAATATAGTCTACTGAATTACAGGCGCTTACCGTTCTGGCATTTTTTTGGTTAAACCCTCATGCAGTGCGGGTTCTGTTTACAATGAAAAACAATTTTCCAACGAATAAAATGCAACCATGTTTAAAAACAATTTTAAGATCGCATGGCGGAACGTGGCGAAAGACCGCCAATTTACTTTTCTAAATTTAGTAGGTCTTTCTACCGGCCTTGCCTGTGCTTTTTTAATTTACTTGTGGGTGGCCGATGAACGAAGCGTTGATAAATTCAACGACAAGGATAGCCAGTTGTACCAGGTAATGCTGAATATTCCACTCGCCAATGGCATACAAACGCAGGAATACACACCCGGCTTGCTGGCAAAATCGCTGGCAACAGAAATACCCGACATTAAAGCGGCCGTTTCCGTCAAACCAGGTTATGAAGCCGGCGTGCTGACTGCCGGTGAACAACATATAAAAGGATTGCCCGCATTTGTTGACAAAGATTTTTTCAACATCTTCTCTTGGCAAATTGTACAGGGGGATAAGCAACAGGTTTTACCGGGCAAATACTCAGTTGCGCTTTCTACAGCACTCGCTGATAAATTATTTGGTATAAACACCGATGTTATCGGCAAACCTGTGCAATGGGGAGAAGACAGTACCCATTATGTTGTTTCCGCTGTTTTTAATAAACCTTTAAACGCAACGGCAGGATATGATTTGCTGTTTACGTATCAATTGTATTTCGACAGGCACACCGCCAATATGCAGAACTGGCAAAACAGCAGCCCTTCCACCTATGTGTTATTAAATAAAGGCGCAAATACAGCGGAGGTAAATCATAAAATCGCAGGATTTATAAAAGCAAAGGATGATAAAGCCACGTCAACCCTGTTCCTCCGCAAATTTTCCGACAAGTATCTCTACGATAAATATGAAAACGGTGTGCAGGCCGGGGGACGAATAGAATATGTAAGGTTGTTTTCTATTATCGCCATTTTTATACTTTTAATAGCCTGTATCAATTTCATGAACCTGTCAACGGCAAAAGCATCCCGTCGTTTAAAAGAAGTAGGCATTAAAAAAGTGGCAGGTGCCAGTCGTGCAACACTGATCTTTCAATATCTGGGCGAATCAATGCTGATGACTTTTCTATCTTTAATCATCGCCGTTGTATTGGTGACAATATTGTTGCCGAAGTTTAACGCCATTACGCAAAAGCACCTGCAGCTCCATTACGATGCAAACCTTGTTCTTTTCTTTCTTTGCATCAGTTTCGTTACCGGACTGGTTGCCGGTAGCTATCCCGCTTTTTACCTTTCTGGTATTAAGCCCGTAATTATTTTAAAAGGAAAATTCAGCAATCCATTGGGTGGATTGCTAGTGCGCAGAGGCCTTGTTGTATTTCAATTCAGCCTGTCGGTAGTTTTTATTATTGCTGTGCTGGCAGTGTATTACCAGGTTCAGTTAATACAAACCGTTAGCCTGGGTTATAAT
>CAXTMV010000018.1:0-22670 GCA_964245425.1 uncultured Flavihumibacter sp.
CTTTGAGACCGCTGGTGATTTCTACAAAGTCAAAATTGGTAAGTCCCATATGCACCCTTCTCTTTTCGGCTATCCCGTGGTTGATAACAAATACATCCTGTACGCCGGCGCCTTTGAATGCAGGACCGTTGGCTACCCGCACCACATTGGTATGCGCTTCTGTTACCGGGAAAACATCCACTTTCATGTTTGGGCGCAACAGCTTGTTGCTCACGTCGTCTAGCCTTACATCGAATGTGATAATATTATTTTGAACGGAGGGTTGAATATTTATAATCTGCCCTTTCAGTTTAGCTTCATTGATACGGATGATAACGGGCATGCCACTGTGCAATTGATCAAGGTAGTTGTCTGACACCGTACCGGTTACTTTAAAGCTTGCAAGGTCGGCAATCCTGGCCAGGGCCTCTCCTTCTTTCACGGTTGCACCGATATTCTTGTTTACCCAGGTAACCACACCGGGCCTGGTGGCAACAACATTGGCCAGTTTTAATTTGCGGTCCAGTTCCGCCAGGTTGTTTTTCTGTATTTCAGATGCCAGTTCTGCTTCCCTGATCTCGATCTGCATGGTCTTTTGCTTGTTGGCAATTTCATTTTCCAGTTGCTTTTTTTCCAGGTGGGCTACTTTCAGGTTCAGCTCTGCCTGCTCGATGCTTTCACGGGTACCACCGCCGGCTTTGAAAAGGCGTTTTGCGTTTTCAACAGCGTCTTCCAGGTTACTGATCCGGAGTTGTTTGATATCGTCGTTAGACCGAACGTCAAAAAAGCTTTTGTCCAGGTCGAGCCTGAGTTTGCGGATTTCATCCTGTTTAGATTCCAGCTGAAATTTCTGGCGCTCGTAATCTGTCTGCGCAGCAGATTTATCAAGTGTAAGCACTGATTGGCCGGGCACTACTTTCTTACCTGCATCCATTATTACATTCTGGATGGATGCATTGATGGGGCTGGTCAGTATGGCCTCAAATTCGGGCAGCACTTCACCGGATGCATTGATGGTATTTTCTACATCGCCCAGCGCGGCAATAGAAGTGATAAGATCTGATTTCTTTAAAGTAGGCTTGATATATGACCTGAAAGCCCAAATGCTGATCAACAGGCATCCCAGGCCGATTGTGATAACAACTGTCTTCCTTCTTTTTCTGCGAAGCAGTACGTTTTTGCTTATTTCTTTATCCATGATGGTTATATTTTTTGATTTCGCTATTAGGTTGCAAGCCAGATACCAATGTCAATTAAATAACAATCAACTACTTATGATATTTCGATCAAAAAAAACTGCCCGATTCCGAACAGTTTGTTCGGTAACGGGCTACTGCAAAGGTTGTTTTTTGACCATTGCAGCCCTGCAACGGCCTGGTAAGGGCATTTTAGCACATCAAAAAAGCAGATCTGGCGCATTGGGCCATCTGCCGGCCATAAAAATTGCCCGGAAACGAGCAGTGAACTTCCGCCGGCAGCATTTTTCTGGTTGAACGGGTAAAAAAAATGGCCGGGCTGCTTAATTTCCTACCTTGAAACGATTTGCCAGTCGCTGGCCCATCATACGTAAATGGTCATTCCTTTAAACCAAACAGGATCCGTGGTTACTATTTTATATTCCAGGCTCAAGGATAATCTTCCCGTTGAACAGTACGAGGCATACCTGCTGCAACTACCGCCCGCCATGCGCGATCAAAACCGGAAATACCTGCGTTGGCAGGACAGGTTGCTGAACCTGTTCGGAAAATTGCTTTTGCTGGAAGTTTTTCGTGTGTGGAAGCTGGCGCCGGATAGTATTAACCAGCTGCTGCATAATGAATACGGCCGGCCTTACCTGGCTGGCGCCGGTGATTTTAATATCTCGCATTCCGGCGAATACGTGGTTTGTGCTTTTTCCCAACAGCAGCAGCTGGGGATCGACATTGAGAAAGTAGCGCCGGTCGCCTTCGCCGATTTTGAAAATGTGATGAGCCCTGTGGAATGGCAACGGATCCGCGCGGCAACAGATCCGTTAGCGGCCTTCTTTAGGTACTGGGCCATCAAGGAATCGGTTATCAAAGCAGACAGCCGCGGCTTGTCCATCCCCCTTCAAAGCATTTTGATTGATGAGCAGGTGGCAGCCTGCACAGGTAAATTATGGTACTTACTGGAATTGGAGATAGACCCTGGTTATGCGGCCTGCCTGGCGGTGGATCAACCGGTAGAAAAACCGGTTTACCGGCAGGTATCGTTCTAACTTGATTATTTTATTTGACAGCCGCATACTAAGCATCCTTCTACCTGCGTTATTGGCCATTCAAAAAACCAACCTGCGGTAATAACAACCGGCTGACCATTCATTCAGCGGCCTGCGATCGGGGAACACCCGGCCGCGGTCTTATTAATTACTTTAACATTTTTTAGTGATCGGGCAGTGGCCGGTCATAAACAGATTACTCTTTTTATCCTGTATTTTTGGAATCGTCAATTATGAAAAAAAAGTTTTTTGCCGGTGTTGCAGGCTTGGTTCTCCTGGGCACCTCTCACCCCGTTCATGCGCAATATGCAGATTCATCAGCAACGATGAACAAAACAACGGCCGATAGTCTTCCAAGGCCGGTGCTTAACTGGTCGGTTACTTATCCAAAAAATCCTTTTCCGTATAAAAAACTGATTTTACCGGCTACGCTGATTGTATATGGTGTAGCCTCGCTGCATGCAGATATGCTGCAGGATGTAAATGAAAAAGTGAAAACGGAAGTATACACGGACCGTCGGCCCAAACAGTTTCACATAGACAATTACCTCCGTTATGCGCCAACGCTGGCCGTATATGGTTTAAATGCTGCCGGCATTCATGGAAAAGATAATTTTCGCGATCGCACCATGATAGTTGGCATTTCCAACCTGATTATGGGCACGGCGGTGATGTCTGTAAAGAAATTTGCCGGCGAAACGCGGCCAGATGGTTCGGATCAGTATTCATTTCCTTCTGGCCACACGGCCACCGCTTTTGCTGCCGCAGAGTTTATGCGGCAGGAATACAAAGATGTTTCACCCTGGTATGGCATTGCCGGTTATGCTGCAGCGGCAGCCACCGGTTACCTGCGCATTCAGAATAACAGGCATTGGATGAGCGATGTAGTGGCGGGCGCCGGCGTAGGCATTATTTCTACCAGGCTAGCCTACTGGATGTATCCTGCTATTAAACAACGCCTGTTCAAAAACAGGGAAGTATCAACCATTGTAATGCCCACTTACGAGGACGGTGCCCTGGGCCTGGGGCTGGTGCACCATTTTTAAATTATTTTGAATAATGTTGCGTGTTAAATGTTGAATGGCTATTGCATCGCCATTGGCGGGTTATTGGCATCTAAAAAAAAAGGCTGCCCTTTAACAGGCAGCGTGATAATAACCAACTGCGAATATCTTTATTACTGGCGTTAATGTATACCTATCATTGATTATTCCCGGGTATTCATTCCTCTATTCCAAATGAAATCTGCTGTGCTACCCCGATGTGTTTGCGCAGTAAATATATTTTTAAATATGGCATCTGCAAAATATTTTGCATTAAGTGTTTATATGTACCATTTAATGGCACAACATCAGCTTAGTAGGTTGCGGGCGAATGAATGATCAGTCCTTGATAAAAGGCAGGCTTATGTGTCCAAACGCAGGTTTTTTCACCTGTTCGCGCAATTTTTTGAAGGTCTCAAAAGGTCCTTTGGTAGCAAACATATTGATCAGCCACGCGGGTACACTGCCACCGGGATCGGCCTGTAATACATATTCGATCCTAACCTGTGCGTTAGGCATTGGGTAGATCACCCATTTGGAATATGATTGCTGTATGCGTACAATGTTTTTATAGACCGGCAGGTAGGCAGGCTTGTTATATCCTATAACGGTTACTATTTTTGTTTTCTCATCCTGCGTTACTTTCAGATCAACAATAAAATCGCGGTTGCTGACCGGCCAGGGAACATTTAATTCTGAATAGTAAATGACTTCGGCCGGGGAAACCGGTTTTAGAACGGTTACTTTTTTTGTTGCATATACCCAATCGATGCTGCCGGGTATATCTAGCAGCACGGCAGTAAGCCCTGCCAGGGATGCATTAATGCTACAGGTAATTTTTATCGCCTTCAGGGCGCTGTTGTCCATGTTTTTAGTATATACTTTTATATCTTCTTTGTCTACTTTCAACTCCCAGTCTTTTTGCGCAACGGCTGAAGCGCAAGCAAGGAATAATATACTGCCTGCCAGTAAAAAGCCTTTTCCATTCATATTCGTATGTAACAGGTTTTCTATCATTTTGTTTAATGGCCCTACCCGGCGGTAGCCAAATTATGCTAGTCAGCATCTTTTTTTAAATCCTTTGTGCCCCAGTCCTGCATCACTTTTATGACCGGCATCAGCGACTGGCCGTACCGGGTCATTTTATATTCTACCCTGGGTGGCATTTCAGCGTAAATGGTGCGTTTCAGTATCTTGTCTTCTTCCAGTTCACGAAGCTGGTTGACCAGCATTTGTTTACTAATAGCGGGCATGGCTCTTTGCAGTAAGCTGAACCGGTTACAGTTTTTGCTTACGCCATATATGATCAGTATCTTCCACTTGCCCCCGATTTTGTTTAAACAATGCGTAACCGGGCAATTGTAAGGATTGAATGCTTTGTTTTTTCTTGTATTTGCCATGGTCTAAAAAAATGTACCAGGCAACTTTTAATTGACTACCTGTTTATTCTGGACAAAGGTAATAACTTTATACAACGCAATCGAACGCAGATTTTTATGGTTGGGTTGATGCGTTATGATTTTTATTTTGATCCACGAGCGTCACCAGCGCAATGATAAAAGCTGTAGGCTATCCCTAATCAATCAGCGTAGATCAGTTTAATCATCATAAGCTGCGTTTCATTTTTCAAACAAATATTTTTTTATGACAGCAGCCGACATCAGCACATTCATTAGGGTGGGTGAATGGGTAAGCATTACCACAGAGCTCCGTCCCAGTATAACACGTTCAGCCACGGGTGCGCTTCAGCCATTTTATTGTTCAAGGGTATTCAGCTATGCACCGGGGGATCGGTTTTCCTGCACCGTTATCAATTATGCCGATGCCGGCGGCAATATGCCACTCGTAAAAATTGCCATCAAAGGTCATATCCGGTGGATGGGCGATCATCCTTTGGTGGCAGGGGCCTATAACCTGGATTATGTGGCAGACGAAGCCTATGAAGTGACGCCCCTGCATACGGGCTTTGCCGATGCGTTTAACAAATTTCCGGCAGCCGGTCTGAACAAATGGGAATTGAACAGCATGCAGGATGTGAGTAGAAAGGCCTTTCTCCCGTTCGGACTCACCGAAGGCCAGGTTTATATAGATTACGACCTGATTTATATTTTCAACGATCTGCTTTTTAATGGCAGCAAACATGTTGATGGCCGGGCATTTGATAAACCAGAAAACCGGCCTACTAACCTGCAGGTACCGCTGATGAGAAAGTAACAGTATCAAATAACAATCAAAAAAAATAAAGCGCCCCGTTGCCGGGGCGCTTTGCGTTAAATCAGCACAACTTCAACTATTAATTAAACAGGTAACGTATCCCGAACTGCATCTGCCAGCGGGAGAAGATACCGGTATTGTTTGAGTAGCTGTTTACCAGGGGCACCTGGTTGGTAGCATCGATATAAGGGAAAGAGAAAGAAGGTGTCTTTCCGTCTGCTGCCATTCCTTCAAAGGTTAAAGGAGTAGAGGTAGTTTGTTGTTTGGCTATGCCCCAGTTCCTGTTAAGGAAATTACCCGCGTTGATCAAATCCAAAGAAAAGCGCAGGGTATGTTTCATTGTTTTGGTAGCAAAATACACATCCTGGGTAATATTCAAATCCAGGTGCTTGAACCAAGGGAAGACCACGGCATTGGCCTGTACTACTTCGCCGCGGTGGAATGCCAGGTAATGGTCCTGGTTGATGAAATTGTTCAGCTGGTTCCATATCTGGGCAGCTGACCTGGTGTCGGAAGAAGCATTGGTGCCCAAACCACCTGAACCAACTTTTACCAGGTTAATTTCGCTCTGTGTTCTTGGTACATAAATCAGGTCATTACCATTGTTACCATCGCCGTTTAAGTCATTACCATATTTATAAGAACCAACACCGGCCGGTGCTGCTTCAAAAATAGCACCAATAGTGGTGGCAAAATGCTTGGCATACGCTACGCGGTAAGAAGCAAAAGCAATTACGCGGTGCGGCTGGTAATAATCGGCATAAGCCAGGTTGGGCGCATTGGGATCTGCATTGCCCACGGGGCGGCCGCTCCACAACGAGGAAGCCGTGCTGCCACCGGTAGCCACATTCTTAGCCTTGCTATAGGTATATGCCACGCTTACATTCAGGTTGCGGAAAGATTTCTGTATCCGGCCGGTTACTGTATAAGCATATCCTTTTTTGGAATTGTCTAGCAGGATGGCATTACTAAGGTTCGGATTGCTTTGTGTAGCACCACCCGATCCAAAATAGTATTTATTGCTGTTGGCAGTAGGTGTCAGGTAACGGTAGCGATTGTCAGCACCTGCCAGTTGGAAGCCATTGGTTTCATTCAGGTTAAGGTTGGAAAAATAAACGGCATTCACATCTTTAGAATAAGAACCTTCAGCCGTTACTATCCAGTCGTCTCCGATTTTTTTGTCAATGGCCAGGCTGGTTTTAATAACAGTGGGGTATTTAAAATTAGCACTGGTTACCGCAGCACCATAACTGGTGGCGCTCTGAACAGTTGTGGGTGGGGTTGTAACGACACCGGTTGGCGGATTTTTAACCGCATCGGTTGTAATGGGTACATTGGTATAGTTACCGCTGGCAATCAGCACACCGTTGTTACCCGGCTGGTTGGCCAGCCAAACGAATGGCGGCGGACCGGTGAAAATACCGAACCCACCTCTCACTTGCAGGGTCCTGTTGCCCAGCACATCCCAGTTGAAGCCAATCCTCGGAGAAAGCAGTTTTGAATTACCGGGTGCTTTGCTGATGTTATAGCTGGCACCATCCTTAAATTTCAACGCATTGAAATAAGGGTTATCCAGGTAAATCTGTTTGTAGATGGTTTCATCGTAACGCAGACCATAAGTAACGGTCAGGTTCCTGGTTGCTCTCCATTTGTCCTGCAAAAAGATACCGATTTCGGTAGAACCTGCAGAATATAACGGGAAGGGACCACCGGGAATATTAGACCATTCCTGGAAATACCTGTCTACCGCAGCGCCACCATTAGCGGCTGTGTAAAAAGCCTGCAAAGAGGGGAACTGGTAACCACCGGCATAATTGGGGGCAAAAGCATCCGCATATTTACGGTAGTAATCCTGGGTACCCAGCGTAATTTCATGTGCGCCCTTGTACAGGGTAGCGATATCAGATACCTGGTAAACGTCGCTGTTGATCAGGTTACCATATGTATAGGTTTCATAACCAAAAGAGGTCAATACCTGGGTTCCGTATGTATTACCGGTACCGTTCAGGATATCAATCATGGGCAAGGTGGTACCGGGTACACCGGGTGCACGTGGGTCACGCTCGCGTGTATAACCTGCCTGGAATTTATTGGAGAATTTATTGCTGAAACGGGAGTTCAACTCTGCAATTACGATATCCGCATTGTTGTTAATCAGGTATTTGCTGCCGCTGAAAGGCAGTCCGTACGTGTAGTTCTGTGCGGCCGGGCCGGTTACAAAGCCGGTACCGGTTCTGCTGGTGCTCTGCGGTTGTTCAGAATAAGATTTTAACCGGTTGTATTTAATGGTCAGCGTGTGCTTGCCGGTAATATTCCAGTCTATCTTGGCCGTTATCTTCTTGCTATTGGTTACAAAAGAATAATTCTGGTAAGAACCGGGATTGTAATTGTATTTCGACTGCAGGAAGGTAGACAATGAATCCAGCGTGCTGGCGGCCACCTGTGAAACAGAACCTGCACTGGGCGCCTGGGAAGCAGAGCTGGCAACAGCTGTATAAGCCGGTGCCGTCTGGTTTACTTCTTCATAACTTCCGAAGAAGAACAATTTATTGGGGATGAATGCACCACCCAGGTAAGCACCTCTTGTATAATACTTAAATACAGGTTTTGCAACCTTGGTATTTTCAACATTGTATCCTTGTGTACCGGGTCCTTTCAGGTAAGTATATACAGAACCCTGAAATTTATTGGTACCGCTTTTGGTGATGGCATTGATACCTGCACCGGTAAAGCTACCCTGTTTTACGTCGTAGGGAGACACATTCACCTGTATCTGGTCAATGGCATCCAGGCTGATGGGCTGTGCACCCACCTGGCCGCCGATAGTAGGTGATAAACCGAACCCGTTGTTGAAGTTGGCGCCATCTACCGTAATATTATTAAGCTGTGAACTGCGGCCACCAAAACTCGATCCGTTTGAAGTAGGCTCCAGTTTTGTATAATCCTGTATGGACCGGTTAATAGTAGGCAGTTTAAGAATTTGGTCATGTGAAATGATTTCCTGGCTGCCGGTATGGGCATTGCTGAATATTTTATTCAGCCGGCTGGCAGAAACCACTACCTCGGTTAGTTCACCGGAAGCCTTCAGTGTAAAGTCACCTGTATAGGCCTGGCCCAGGTTTAAGGTAATATCATTTTGTTTCTCTTCTTTGAAACCAACGTAGGTTACTTTGATCTCGTAAGGTCCGCCTACGCGAACGTTGGCGAAGTTATACCGGCCATCTTTACGAGTGGTAGTGGTATAAACCGTACCGGTGGGTCCATGGGTAGCTACCACGGTAGCGCCGGCCAAACCGGTTTTTCCATCCGTAACGGAACCTTGTATGTCCGCGGTGGTTTCCTGTGCAAAACCCGTCAATGATTTGCCAACAATCATTAGCAGGGCAGCAATAAATAAAACTACTCTTCTCATATTCATATTTGTTTTGGTGTGCTGATGAAACAAAAGGCTGATAGTGTTTTCATTACTGAAAACGATTAACTGGTTGAACCGGCGATTTTTCTTAAATGGATTAAGTAGTAAATAAAGACGTTTGGAAGCAATCGGGCAATCAACTAAGGCATGGCAAACTAAAATGACTTGCGAATGTACCGGATAATGTGAACCATATTACAAATGTTTTTTAAAATCAATTCACATATTATTAACAGTAGGGTCGCCCTCTTTTTCCGGCGCAAAGATGCACAGAAAAGCTTTGCTGGCAACCATTTGCAACATTACGAAATTGTTACCGCTGGTTAAAAAAAGAATTAAATATGTTTAACCATGCAGCGTTATTGACACAGACGTTTAGAATGTTTTAACCCGCCTACACTTGTTTTCGATCAAGCATGTCAACTGCCCTTATCAAAAAATATACTTTAAGCCCAACTGGATACCATAAGTAGTAGTTGTATTGGTTACATCTATATAAGGTGTTCTTACCAGGTCGTTGTTAAAAGTAGCCAGTGTATAGGTAGGCACCCCGTTTACAACACTCACCACTTTCAACGGATTGGTTACGATGGTCTGCTTCCGGATCCCCCAGGCATGGTTAACCAGGTTCAGGAAATTAACCACCGAAGCACTGAACTGCAGGGTATTCCTGTTCCGGCCGATATTGGTAAAGATATCCTGCAGGAAGTTGACATCTACCCGATGGTAAAACGGATACCTGGCCGCATTTCGTTCCGATGTCTGCCCCATATGATGACTCAAATAATGATCTTTGGAGATATACTGGAAAAACGCATCCGATTGCTGTTGTGCCGTAAAAGCCGGGGTGGTTCCACTGGCTGCCAGGGCCACAAATTTGATTTCAGATGGGTCTTTGGGAATGTACATCAGGTCTGCTGTATTTCCATCCTGGTTCAGATCGCCGTTGGCCCCGCTGTTATAGGTATAGCTGTACGTGCCCTGGGCAGCGCCTTCATAAAACAGGGTGAAGGTAGAGGCCAGGTGTTTCAGGTATTCAACCCGGTAAGACAGCGTTGCCACAATGCGATGCGGCACCGCATATTGTGAATAAGACAACTCCTGTGTATTCTGTGTTCCGGAAGTAGGGTTCACGCTCCATACAGAAGCCGCCTGGCTGCCGGGGTTTCCGCTTACATCGTTTGAAAAAGTATAAGTATAGGCCAGTGAGCCATAAAAACCGTGACTGAAATTCTTGGACAGCAGCGCGGTGGCCACAAAAGAACCGCCTTTATTGGTATTCTCCAATACTACAGCATTGGCAATACCCGGGTTCAGCCGGCGAACCGCGTTGCTGCTGCTGCTGAAGCGGCCCCGCACATCGCCGGGTCCTACATTTACGACTGTGTCGGTCGCTTTTTGGTTGGCATTGCGGGTAATGGGGTCATTGATGTCTTTTGTATAGAGTCCTTCAAAAGTAACGGCCCAGCCATCGCCCAGTTGTTTATCTACCGCAAAATTGGTGCGCCATACCTGCGGAAATTTGAAATTCGGATCTATGAGGGCAAAGCCACCGCTGGGCGCCACGGTGCCGGCCGTTTTCGGAAACTGGGCTGGGTCGAGCGCATTATTATAAAAAGGATTGTAGGCATGCGGGTCCGGGTTGAACGGAAAATTCTGCAGGTTGCTGGTTACCAGCGCGCCGAACGTATACATACCGCTGGTGCTGGGCAAATTGGTCAGGAATACAAAAGGGATGCGACCGGTAAAAATGCCCGTTCCGCCGCGGATGATCTGCGATTTATCGCCGTCTACATCCCAGCGGAAACCAATCCTGGGAGAAAGATACCAGCTGGCCTTCGGCCACCTGCCACCATTATAATGTGTTAGGGTGGTGCCATCCTTGGCATAAAAAGACATAGCGGTAATAGCCGGGTTCTCCAACGGCTGTTCGGGGTATACCGGCCTGTCTATACGAAGCCCGTAGGTTAATTTGAAACGGGGATTGATATTTACTTCATCCTGTAAATAGATACCCAGCTGGCCTACTTTGAGGTTGGCAGAAAACACCGCATCCTGGCCCGGTATCAGCGAATAGTTCTGCGAAAATAATTTAGGCGCCCGGTTGTTGATAAAATCGTCCAGCGAACCGAAAACATAATACCCCTGCGATCCCGGCATGAACATATTGCCCACGCGCTGGTATTCGTAATTGGCACCTGCTGTAATGGTATGCTTGCCGGCAAAATAACTGAAGTTATCGGTGATGGTATAAATATCATTGATGACCTGGTTATTATTTCCGTTGAAAGGCTCGTTACCAAAGCTCAGGTAATTATTCTTACTGCCGCTGGTCTGGCCGATGATATCAACAAAGGGAAAGGTTGCTCCGTCGTGCCCCTTGATAGAACTGATCTTGGTGATGGTGCCCAGCAACTGGTTGGCAAATTTTCCATGAAAATTACTGTTCAGCTCAACAGAACCGGATCGAACTTTGTCAACCGTATTGTAATTCTCATTGGAAAAACCCATGGCATTGGGCCCAAAGCGCCCGGGTGAGGGTGTATAACTGATGATGGCGCTCTGGCCGCTGGCACCGTTAATGCCACCACTGGCGCTGATCAGCGAGTACCCGGTATTGCGAAAATCACTGTACTTGACCGTTAGTTTATTGGTATTGCTGATATTCCAATCTACCTTGGCCAGTATCTTGTAATTATCCGACGTAAAATTGGGGAAATTATCGTAAGCCCCCGGGTTAAAATTATATTTGGATACCAGGTAATCGGATAACTTTTTCAGCGAATCGATGGGTACGTTGGAAGCGGTTCCGTTGCCCGACCCGCCTTTGGGAGAATAGGTAACCCCGGGCGCACTTGCTTTTTCTATTTCACCGCTCAGGAAGAAAAATAATTTGTTTTTGATGATGGGGCCGCCCAATGTAGCGCCATAGATCTTATTGTTGGTGGCGGGCGGCGACGCCAGCTTTATATCGCCAATATGTATACCGTTATAACTCTGGTTACGGTAAGAACCATATACGCTTCCGTGAAAAGTATTGGTACCGCTTTTGGTAATGGCGCTTACGCCCGCGCCGGTAAAACCCGATTGCTTAACATCGTATGGAGAAATATTCACCGATATTTCCTGGAAGGCATCCAGGGCAATGGGATTGCCCCCGCCGGGCAGGAGGTCGCTCGACAAACCAAAATTATTATTCAGGTTGGCACCATCCACCGTAACATTGTTCATTCTGTTATCGCGGCCGCCGAAACTGGTGCCATTTGCCTGCGGTGTAATGCGCGTAAAATCGGTGATGCTGCGGGTAATGGTGGGCATGGTGGCCAGCATACGCGGGCCAATATTGGTAGTGGCGCCGTTCTTGTCAGCAGAAGCACGGCGGCGGGTACCGGTAACCGTTACAGCAGCCAAATCGGTTGCGCTGGCAGTCATCTCCGCATTGATATTATAAGCATCGCCCAATGCAAGGGTAATGTTTTCAGTAACCTGTTGCTTATAGCCGATATAATCTATTGTAATCTTATAAGGCCCGCCTGCGCGAAGACCCTGCATATTAAAAACGCCGCCTTTTTTGGAAACAGTGGAATATTTTGTACCGGAGGGTTGGTGCTCTGCTGTAACGGTGGCGCCCGCCAACGTCTCACCTTTTGCATCTGTTACCGTTCCGTTGATAGAGCTGGTGGTAACCTGGGCCTGCAGGGTGGTAGTAAGAGTAGTAACAGCAAGCACACATGTTAAGAAGGCCGTGATTTTCTTAAGCATATTTGTTCTGGTTTAGATCGTGCAAAGAAAAGGAATTCCTTTGATTGTTAAAGCAAACATAATAGTTTCAGGGGAATAGGCAAAAACCGGACTCTTTATGCTGCATATACGCTAAAGGATATGATAAACAGGCCCTAGCACCCACCCGGGGCCACTGTTTAGACAGGTAAACCAGGGGCGCGGCAACCCAACAGGCCGAAAATCAGTATTGATACTATATTTAAACTTAAACCCTGTTTCAATCGTTACTTTTGTATAAATTTTTGCACTTATGCTGGATAGTATTGAAAGCGCCATCGAAGATATTAAACTGGGAAAACTGATTATTGTGGTAGACGACGAGGACCGCGAAAACGAGGGTGATTTCGTTACCGCTGCCCGCAATGTAACGCCCGAGGTGATTAACTTTATGAGCAAATACGGGCGGGGCCTGATTTGCGCCCCGCTGGTAGAAGAACGGTGCGATGAGCTTGCGCTCGAACTGATGGTCAATAATAACACGGCCCTGCATGAAACCGCTTTTACGGTATCCATTGATTTACTGGGCCAGGGCTGTACCACGGGTATCTCCGCCCACGACCGGGCCAAGACCATCCAGGCATTGATTAACCCTGCCACCAGGCCTACCGATCTGGGCCGGCCGGGGCATCTATTTCCTTTAAGGGCAAAAAAAGGCGGCGTGCTCCGCCGTGCCGGCCACACGGAAGCGACCATCGACCTGGCCCGGCTGGCAGGCTTTGAGCCCGCAGCGGTGCTGGTAGAGATCATGAACGAAGACGGCAGCATGGCCAGGCTGCCCGAACTGAAAGAAATTGCCAAAAAATTCGATCTGAAACTGGTCTCCATCAAAGACCTGATAGAATACCGGCTTAAAACGGATTCGCTGATAGAAGAAATTGTACGGGTAGATATGCCCACCCAGTTTGGTCATTTTAAACTGGTGGCCTTCAAAGAAAAAAATTCTTCCAACGAACACCTGGCGCTGATCAAAGGTGAGTGGAAAAAGGGCGAACCCGTACTTACGCGTGTCCATTCTTCCTGTTTTACGGGCGATATTCTGGGCTCCCTGCGCTGCGACTGTGGCGAACAATTGCACAAGTCCATGCAGATGGTAGAACAGGAGGGCAGGGGCGTAATATTATATATGAATCAGGAAGGACGTGGCATTGGCCTGGTAAACAAGTTGCGGGCCTATAAATTACAGGAAGAAGGCATGGACACCGTAGAAGCCAACCTGCACCTGGGCTTCCTGATGGATCAGCGAGACTATGGCATCGGTGCGCAGATTTTACGCTACCTGGGCATCACCAAATTGCGGTTGATGAGCAATAACCCGAAAAAAAGGGCTGGCTTGCTGGGCTATGGGATCGAAATTGTTGAAACCGTTCCCATCGAAGCCATTCCCAACCCGCACAATGAAAAATACCTGGCTACCAAAAGGGATAAGATGGGGCATGAGATACTAAAGTAATTGATTACTGCTTCATGGATTTACCAGCGTAACAGGTTTTGAGGAATCACCCACTGGTGGTTTTGTTTCCCTGTTCTTTTTCCTTTTAAAAAGGTCGCTGAAGGTCTCAAACTCTTTCCGGTAAGAGATGCCGGCGCCGCTTCGGCTTTGCTTACCGCCCGCCACGGCGGTAAGGTAACTGCGGTTCTCGCGGTAGAAAAGATTGAATACAATCTTTCCGTCTGAGGTAAGTTTATATTGAGCGGTTACGTCGGGCAGGAACTGCAGGTTATTCCGGGTATTGGCAACAGAGGTGTTATTAAGGCCAAAATCGAGCGCACTGCCTACGATAAAACTAAGCCGCTCATTAAAATAATTTTTCTGGATGGAGAAATTGGCATTTACCCTATCCGGCAGGTACTGCGCCTGTGCCGCATCCGTTAACACATTCCCATTGTAGGCAGAGGCGCTGATATTGATACGGAAACTGGGATCGCGAAACACATTCCCCAGCACATTGCTGAAAGTACGGCTCAGCTGGTTAGACAATACCCCCGATAGACTATTCAGCACAATACCCTGCACCACGCTCTGGGCCGGGTTCCAAACGGCATTGGAACTAGACAAAGGGCCAAAACTATTGAATACGATCAGGAGCGAGCTCTGTTTATTTCTTTCATTTTCATCGCGGGCAATGATGCTTAATATACCGGTAGGGCCTGTTACATCGGGGTCGTTGGCCAGGGCACTATTGGGCGGCAGCTCCACACTGAATTCAAAACCAAGTTTTTTCAACTTGCCGCTGATGGTTGTTTTTACCAGCACATCACCCACATAATTTTTAACATTGGTGGTTAATGCACTGATCGCAGAATTATTCAGGTCGCCAAAACGTACATTGGGTGCGGTATAATCCGCCACCACATTGATATCGGCATCATATGGATCATCTGTCCATTGTATATAATTGGACTCTCCTTCGCGCAAATGAAATTTTCTTTTTATAGACTGGAAGGTGAATGTATAATCGCCTTTGTCAATATCCAGCCTTCCGTTCAGCGACAGGTTCTCATTGGTGCCTACACGCATATCCAGCACCCCATGCCCTACCGCGCTGATTTGATCACCGGCCGCTTCATCCAGTATCACGTTTACTTTGGCAAATTTATTGGCAGTCATTTTCAGGTTCAGCGTCAGGTTGCTTTCGGTTTTTGATGCATCGCCCTGTTGCATTTCCTTACCATATTCTTTCCAGGTCAGGAAATCCGCTTCTCCGTCTACCCGGCTGCTGGCGATGGGCAGGCTGATAACAGAACTGTCTGTTGGTTCTCCCTGTATATCCATCTGCATATCCTCCTGGGGGCCTTTGAAAGAAAAATTGGCTTTGCCGATCACCTTGCCATAAAATTGTTTGTTGTCTACATTCGTGGTGTTCAGCAATAACAAGCGGTTGGTTTTCATTTTAAAATCGAAAGCCATATCCTTGAAATTGTTATGGTAGAGCTTACCGTTTTGCACATCGGCCGAATTATTCATTTCGTCTTTTATCTGGAAGCTGCCGAAATCGATGCCATCTTCCTGCAGCTTTACAACGGCTTTGGGTATGCGATAAGTACACTTGGTATAGTCTACCATTAAAGAGGCATCGGACAGGGTGAGGTCGCCCAGGTATTTCAGGTTCTTGCCCTTGCCAACAATACGCAGATCGCCCGAGGCAAATCCTTTCAGGTGACTAAAAATGCCGGTCAGGTAATGTTCCAGCAAATGAATGCTGGTTTTATTCTCTTCTTTGAAATGGGTGGTCAGGTCGATGCCCATACCGGTGCTGTCGGAGGTATTCAGGAAACCGTTCAGATCAAAATTATAATTCTTGTTTTCAGAGATGGCCGCCAACGCTACCCGGCCCGATGCTTTTGAATACCCGGTAGAAAGCTGCAGCTTGCCAATGGAATCATCGTTCAGCCTGAACTGCTCGGCGGTGGCATTTACATCCACATTCATATTGCCGAAAGGATCGCTTACAACAACAGAGCCTGTTAGCAGTCCTTCCAGCCGGTCGGTTTTTATAAAAAAAGGCGCAAAGTCGCCGATGTTGATCTTTTTCAGATCCACGCCCAGGTCGGTTCCCTGGCCGGTTTCAGACAGATGCGAGGTAACCAGCACTTCCTGGTCGCCGCTGTAGATCTTCAATCCTTCGGTGGTAATAATATCGCGCGTCAGCGTGAGTTCTCCGTTTTTGTCGATGGTCCACCGCTTTCCGTTAATGTCGAAAGTGGAAGGATCAAACACTACGCTAAAGCCATTGGAGCGGGTCTGGAAGCGGCCGGATATATCGGCGGCATTCAGGGTCTGGCTGGCACTGGTGGTGATATTTATTTTTGAAACATCATTGGCCGACCGGATATTTACCCTGGTGCCTGGAAAATGAAGGCTATCGTTTACAAATACATCACCCACCGTAAGTCCAATGCCCAGGGAGTCGAGATTGCCCCTGCCCTGCACATTGGTATTCAGGAAACTGATATTCTTATAACTGAACTGCGGCACATCGGCATCGAGGTTAAACAGGTTTTCCTTACTGTTGATGCGCCCGCTGATATTGCTGTTGTTGAATCCTTTCAGATCTTTGTCCACCAGGTCTAGGTAATCGTCAATTTTTTTGGTGGTAATCACAAAGCTGAAATTCTCATTGGTAATCTTACGGGTAGATGGTTTTATATAACTGGGATAATAGCGGTTTAAAAAGATTTGGAAAGCCGCGGGCAGTTCGCGAATGGAATATTCGCCGGCCAGGGCTGCATCAAACTCATTGCTTTCTACCAGGATGCTTTTGCTGTTGCCGGTCTTTTTAGATTCAACGGTTAATGAATCAAAAGAAATACGTTGCCCGTTTTTAAAAATGGCTGCATCGTATATTTTTGCGGTCCCTAAAAAGTCATCGATATTATCGCCCGTAAAATCAAACCGCACATTGCCGTTGAAATCAATATCATCCTTGTACAGTTTCAGTCTTTTTAAATTGGCCCGGGCCACGGAAGCGGAAAAATTAAATTTCGGGTCCGTGGTGCTAAAGTCTACCAGCCCGTTCAAAGAAAGACCCAGGTTATCATCATCTGTATGCAGTTCGCCGTTAAAAAGGCGTTTGGCCAATGTTCCGTTTACATTTATATTCTTGTAGTTATAATTATTGAAATCCAGGTTACTTACATTTCCTTCCAGTTTAGCCTGTATGTCTTTCAGTGCAAAACTGCTTCCTTTTACGCCTACGTTGAAGGCGATATTCCCCAGCTTATCGTAATCCACAAGATCGCCCAGCTTAAAACCGGCAGAGGATATTTTACCTGTGTAAGTGGGGATGCCTTCTTCCGGGAATTTCATATTGATGTCGGCCTCCACTGTGCCCAACCCGGTTTCAATGGTGCCGGTGGTCACAAAATCTCTTACAAAGCCTGTAAAATGTCCTTTAAAACGAACAAACTGCAGGCGGTCCAGCCGGGGGTTGTCTACTATTTTTAGCTTTGGGGCAACAGACAATACATCTGCATAGCTGGTCCGGAAATCATTCGATTTGAAATCGATATAGGTTTTATCAATATCGGGCAGGCCTTTCATGGCAATATCGCCATTCAGGGTAGTGTTATTGCCTGCTTTAATGAGGATGCCTTTGCCGTTCAAATCGGCAACCGTGCCATGCAGGGCGCCGGTAACGAATATTTCTTTTTTCCAGTTGTCGAGCGCGGGCGCAAAAAAAGCGATGTCATCACTATGGATAACCGCGTTTTTAAAGTTTCCCTGCATATGAACTTTGTCAACAAACTCGGCCATCTCATCAAAGTTATTGTACCGCATCACAAAGTAGTTGGTAAGGTGGCTTTTACCGGTAAGGATGTCGAGACTGTTGAATTCCATGGCGCGGGGTTGCCATTTCATATTGGCTTTAAACGATTTTACCTGCAGCCCGCTTCTTTCTTTGGTGGAAAATGAGATCGCAGCACTCACCGTGTCTTTTACCCAGCTCAGGTTTTTAAAACTGGCATTTATATCTGTAAACCCGATGTAGTGCGCATCGAAATAATAATAAGCCGGGCGATCGGGCTTTTCGTCTTTAAATGCCCCGTTTTTGATGGTGAGGCTGGTAGCGGTTATTTTCCAGCCGGCCTTGTTCCAGTAAAGGGTGCTGTCATTCGAATCGCGGAACGCATTGGGGGGCTTAACTTTCCGGGTGCCTTCGTAATTATAAATGGAAAAGATGGGTTCATCTATTTCCACGCTATTGATATCGGCTAGTTTTTTTGACAGGTCTATTTCTTTTGCGTCTACGGTAAGCGAGTGCAGGTAAAGGCCCATATCTTCTCCCCTGAAACCATCCTTTTTCAGCAGGTGGATATTTTTAAGTTCCAGCTTCTGCAATTGCAGTTCGATGCTTTTTTTTGCACTGGTATCTGCATTGCCGGCCGGGCTCGCAAAATAATCTGCCAGGAACTGGAAATTCCATACCGAATCGGTGCGTTTTAGGCGAATGGTAGCATCTTCGATACCAATGTATTTGAGGATGGCCTTATCGCGCAGAAAAAACCAGTCGTTGATGTTTACCTTTATTTTACCCGCATACAGCAAAGTGTCCTTGCCCAGATCTTCCACATACACATCCTGCAGCTCCATTTTATCAAAGAAGGAAAAATTTACATGCCGGATGGCCACCCGGGTATGCAAGCTTTTGGACAACCTGGCGGAGGCGCGGCCAACCAGCCAGGTTTGCACCCCATCTGTTTTCAGCAGCAACAGGCCTACCAGCAGCAACAACAGCAATACCAGCAAACTCCGGAAAAAATGTTTTGGCACCCACACGGCAACAAGGGCCAGGATCAATACGATGATCTGCAAGGTCCGCAGGCCCGGCAGTAAGAACATACCGGCTGCAAAAACAACCAGCAGCGATACCAGCGTATAAACCTTTATTTTCCCGATTTTTTCCAGGGGGTTTGATGTATTTGTGTAAGATGTAAAAATAAGCTAATCAGCAGCAGTGTGCAAATTCAGTACCAAGGGACCGTTCAGGCTGTTTTCTTATCAAAAAATTATCAAAGAAAGATATGGGTGTGGCGCGTCAGTCGCTCCTGGCGGCCAATACGGAACGAGGAACCAGGAACCGCAAACGGATAATTGTGAATTACGGACCATGCGTTACCGAACCATGAACGGTGGCTAAAGACCGAGGTAATCTGGCAGGGTTGCTGATTTTATTGATTAAAATCATGTAATATCAAAGAGATATTATGCGAAGGCACCGCTATCAGTTACGAAGTTGCAGGCCGGAAGATCATCCGTGCTTATTTGTACAGGCTGCTTATACAGACCAACGCTGGTGGCAGGCACTGGCAGGCTATTTCAGTCCTCATGTCAAAGTGGTTACACTTGATCTGCGCCGGCCATGGCAAATCGGGGAGAACCGGGCGCGTGGTACGTGGCGGGTTTTTCGGAAGACCTGCGGGCTGTGATTGATCAGCTGCAGTTAAAAAAACCTTGTGCTAATCGGGCACTCGCCGGATACCGATGTTAATTTAATGGTGGCCGACGTATGAGTGGAACCGGTAAAAAATTTTATCGGTATTGATGTTCTGAAAACTGTGGCCATGCCCTTGGCGGCGGAATACCAGAAAGACCCGTTGTTATTATCATTTTTTTTCTATCTTGGAACGCAAAGCCGCACCAGCGGTATGTAAAAGAATCCTGATTACCAACCTTAAAAACAATCTATGTCTGCAGGAATTGATATCCAGTTTGTACGCGAAACCTACCAGAAAATGTCGGATAAAGATTTAACGCGGGTGTTAACCCAGGACGCGAAAGGTTTAACGCCCGAGGCATTGGAAGTAGTGCAGGCAGAAGTCAAAAGACGCAACCTGAACCCTGCTATTGTAAAGGGAGTAGAGGCGCAGCAAAAAACCTATACCCTTGCTGAAATAGATGCTTACTGCGCACTCATTCAGCAATTGCCCTGCCCCGCCACCGGCAGCACGGAAGAGAAATTAAATGCCACCCTTACGGCAGAAGTAATGAGCTTTATCCTGTTTACCCAGTATAAAAAGAAAATTGTGGTGGGTAGCCCCGCCACATTGGATAAAGCCAATAATGCAGCCCTTGCAAAATCTGCCTTGCTGGGCTGGTGGGGATTCCCCTGGGGCATTATCCGCACCATACAAGCCATTGGCATCAACCTGAATAATAAAAAGACCAACCGGCAGGAAACACCCAACGATTTTCTCCGCAGCTTTGTAGCATCTAAAATAGGGCAGATTGAAACGTATAAAGACAACCGCGACATGCTGCGAACGATTATTTCGGAAAACTAAATAATTTACCTGGCAACTGTATGAAAACAAAAACAGCGGTGGCCGTTGATGTAGACCAATACATTGCCGGCTTCCCCGAAAGCACGCAAAAGCTATTGCATCAATTGCGCGCTGCCATCCGGAAAGCAGCGCCGGATGCAGAAGAATTAATCAGCTATGCGATGCCAGCGTATAAGCAACAGGGCATGCTGGTTTATTTTGCCGGTTATGCAAAACACATCGGTTTTTATCCCACCGCTTCCGGTATGGAAGCTTTCAAAAAGGAATTATCAGGCTACAAAAACGCAAAAGGATCCGTTCAGTTTCCGCTGAACGAGCCCCTGCCGCTTACGCTGGTAACTAAAATGGTAAAGTTCAGGATCAAAAAAAACGCAGCGAAAATGATGGAACGCGGATTATTATAATTGTGATGATTTTAATGATTTGTCTGGTAAGCTTATCGTACCTTATCCAGCAAATCGTCAGCTTTCTACTGCAAGATAGACCGAAATAAATTGAACAAGATTACGTACGATCTGCCCCCTGAATGTCGCAATTGCCCCCTGCCCGACTCAATGCTATTTGTAGTTTTGTGATACAGAAAGAAACCATTTTACATTTATAAAAAGATTGTCATGAGCCAGCAAAAAATAACGCCCTTTCTTTGGTTTAATAACAATGCAGAAGAAGCGATGAATTTTTATTCTGCGATTTTCAAAAATGCTACGTTCAAAGTGCTTTCCCGGTGGGGCGCGAATGGTATGGGCCCCGAGGGATCGGTTATGTCGGCCACCTTTGAACTGGAAGGGCAATCATTCATGGCCTTAAACGGTGGCCCGATGTTCAAATTCACTGAAGCGATTTCATTTTTTATCAATTGTGAAACACAGGAAGAAGTAGATGCCTACTGGGAAAAACTTTCTGCCGGCGGCGAAAAATCAAGATGTGGCTGGTTAAAAGATAAATTTGGGCTCAGCTGGCAGGTGGTACCTACAGCATTGGGCAAGGCATTGTCGAACCCGGATCCGGCAAAAGCAAAAAAAGCATTGGAAGCCATGATGAAGATGGATAAGATCATCATCGCCGACCTGGAAAAAGCGGTGGCATAAGAATGGGTCGTACAGCATGGGGACGAAGATTTGCAGGGAATAATGCGTAAGCACCAATGCCCCTCCTGCCTGCGTAAAAATTTCCCTATCCCAGTATCCTGGACACCAGATCAGAATGCAGGCTTATTTTCATAAAAGCGGTCAATCCCAATAGGATGCCGGTTGCGCTGACCGCTGCCGCAAAATACAGCAGCCATTTTTTCTGCGTAAGCGAGGTAATACCAAACATGGCTATGGAAATGGTGAGCAGGGCATCGGTCATATCAAACTGGTCGTCGAACAGGTTGATATCATCGTATTCCTTTGCAAACCCTTCTGCCTGGGTCTTTATCAAGGCCTTTTCTTTTTCGTATTGGGCAATCTTGTCTTCGTATTTCTTAATCATACCTGCGTTGGCGGGGATATTCTGTAGTTTCAGCATTTCGAGGGTGTTTTCTGCAATGGACTGCTTGGTGCTTTTGGCCTGGAAATAAGACCAGGCGTCAATAGCATGCGCCTGTGCCTGCGACATGGCCTGCACAATATTGCCATCTTTTACATTGCAAAGCGCCATAAAAGTGGCAGTGATGGCTACAAACAGCGCTACCATTGAATTGATCCTGCTTCTAGACGACTGCTCCAATGGTTCCTGGATGGTTTCTGCGATATCGGACATAGTACTGGTATTTTATATGTTTAGTGTTGACAATTATTTAACATCCTAAATTAGTATTCTTTGGTTCTTGCTTTTGTTAATGGGCTGCTTTTTCCGGAGAACAGCGCGAGCTTTTTTATGTGTCGCAACCTCTTTTTCTCTTTGTTATCTTAGCCACTTATAACTCTTTTTCTCTTTGTTCTCTTAGCCCTTTTTCAACAATCGGTGTATAAATCCTTCACATTAATTTAATATAGATTAGTAATGTTGCACTGTGATACTGGTTGCCGCAATAATTAGCTTTTATTGCGGAATTAAAAGGGAATCCGGCGAACTTCCGGAACTATCCCCGTAGCTGTAAATCCCCTGCCTAAACGGCAAAGTATTTCTGAAAATCAGGCCACTGCGGCGCCCAGGCGCCCCGGGAAGGTATCAGAAAGCGGGAAAGTCAGAAGACCTGCCATACCACAATCATACAAGTTTACGCTTTCGGGTG
>CAXTMV010000018.1:22680-39489 GCA_964245425.1 uncultured Flavihumibacter sp.
TAAAAACAAAACATAAGTTGAATGCTTTCGGGTGAAAGGCAGTGAACTGGCTACCTTTGCAGGAACCCTGTTCCTGCTGTAACCAGCACCCCGCCTACTCCCTTAGCCAATATCGTTATTTAAAAAAGGCAAGCCATGCAGCAAGAAGATGAAGTACTGTTAAAAGAAAATAAAGATCGTTTTGTTATACTTCCCATTAAATATCCCCGTATCTGGGAACAATATAAAAAGCACGAAGCCAGCTTCTGGACGGCCGAGGAAATCGATCTCGGCAGCGATCTGAAAGACTGGGCCGCCCTGAACGATGGCGAGCGGCATTTTATCTCGCATGTGCTGGCTTTTTTTGCCGCCAGCGATGGCATTGTAAATGAGAACCTCGCCGTAAATTTCATGAGCGAAGTGCAGTTGCCGGAAGCGCGGTGCTTTTACGGTTTCCAGATTATGATGGAAAATATCCATTCTGAAACCTATGCCCTGCTGATAGACACCTATATAAAAGATCCGGCTGAAAAACACCGGTTGTTCCATGCCATCGATACCGTGCCTGCAGTAAAGAAAAAAGCAGAATGGGCGCTTCGCTGGATCAACAACGGCAATTTTGCAGAAAGACTGGTTGCCTTTGCAGCCGTGGAAGGGATATTTTTCAGCGGTAGCTTCTGCTCCATCTTCTGGCTAAAGAAAAGAGGGCTGATGCCGGGTCTCACCTTCAGTAATGAACTGATAAGCCGTGATGAAGGCCTTCATTGTGAATTTGCCTGCTTGCTGTACGGCATGCTCAGCCATAAACTTTCCGAGGAAGCCGTACGCGCCATTATCGGCGACGCCGTTGAAATAGAAAAGGAATTCATAACAGAGGCGTTGCCCGTTGCCCTGATTGGCATGAACGCAAAACTGATGCAGCAATACATCGAGTTTGTGGCAGACCGCTGGCTCTCGGAACTGGGCTATGGCAAAATGTTCAATGCCAGCAATCCCTTCGATTTTATGGAAATGATTTCGCTGGAAGGTAAAACCAATTTCTTTGAAAAACGCGTAGGCGATTACCAGAAAGCCGGCGTACTGTCGGGCAAGGAAGCGCAGGCTTTCTCTGTAGATGAAGACTTTTAAACGCTTACGAAGACCCATTAATTCCACGATATATGTTTGTAGTAAAAAGAAACGGAAAAAAAGAAAGCGTCAAGTTCGATAAGATCACAGCACGCATTGAAAAGCTTTGCTATAGCCTGGAAAGGCGTTTTGTCAATTCTATTGACGTGGCAAAGAAAGTAATTGAAGGATTGTACGACGGCGTAACCACCACCGAGCTGGATAACCTGGCAGCGGAAACAGCGGCATCCCTGACGGTTAAGCACCCCGACTATGCGCTGCTGGCCAGCCGCATTGCCGTTAGCAACCTCCATAAGAATACAACCAAGAGCTTCTCTCATACCATGCAACTGCTGTACGAATGCACCGACAGCAAGACCGGTAAACTGTTGCCGCTGATAGCGGAAGACGTGTGGCAGATCATTCATAACAACGCCGAACTGCTTGATTCTACCATCATTTACGATCGCGACTACGGATTTGATTATTTCGGTTTCAAAACCCTGGAAAAATCTTACCTGCTGAAACTGGATGGCAAAGTGGTAGAACGCCCGCAGCATATGTATATGCGCGTGGCCATTGGCATTCATAAGGAAGATATGGAGAGTGCGATAAAAACCTATCACCTGATGAGTGAACGCTGGTTTACGCATGCCACCCCTACCCTGTTCAATGCCGGAACGCCCAAACCACAGATGAGCAGTTGCTTTCTCCTGACCATGAAAGAAGACAGCATCGACGGCATCTATGATACGCTGAAACAAACCGCCAAGATCTCGCAGAGTGCAGGCGGTATTGGCCTGGCCATCCATGGCATCCGTGCCACGGGCAGCTATATCGGCGGTACCAATGGCACCAGCAATGGCATCATCCCCATGCTGAAAGTATTTAATGATACCGCGCGGTACGTAGACCAGGGCGGCGGAAAACGAAAAGGCGCTTTTGCCGTGTACCTGGAGCCCTGGCATGCCGATGTCTTTGCTTTTTTAGACCTGCGCAAAAACCATGGCAAGGAAGAAATGCGCGCCCGTGACCTTTTTTATGCACTCTGGATACCCGACCTGTTTATGCAACGCGTAGAAGCAGGGGAAGACTGGAGCCTGTTTTGCCCCAATGAAGCACCGGGCCTGCACGAATGCTGGGGTGAAGCATTTGAGCAGCTATACAAAAAGTATGAAGCAGCCGGTAAAGCAAGAAAGATAGTGAAAGCGCAGGAACTCTGGTTTGCCATCCTGGATGCCCAGATAGAAACAGGAACGCCTTATCTTTTGTACAAAGATGCAGCCAACAGAAAAAGCAACCAGCAGAACCTCGGCACCATTAAAAGTTCCAATCTTTGCACGGAGATTATGGAATATACATCGCCCCAAGAAGTGGCAGTGTGTAACCTGGCTTCGCTGGCCCTGCCAAGATTTGTGGCAGACAACAGCTTCGACCATAAAAAATTATACGAGGTTACCTATGCAGCCACGATTAACCTGAATAAAATAATCGACAACAATTATTACCCCGTAGAAGAAGCAAGGTATTCCAATCTCAAACACCGCCCCATTGGAATAGGCGTACAGGGCCTGGCCGACGTGTTCATCCTGTTGCGACTGCCTTTTGAAAGCGATGCCGCCAAACAATTAAATAAAGAAATTTTTGAAACCATTTATTTTGCGGCCATGACAGCCAGCAAAGACCTGGCAGTGGAACAGGGGCCATATGAAAGCTACGCCGGATCGCCAGTTTCAAAAGCCATCTTCCAGTTCGATATGTGGAACACGGAACCCAGTCTCCGCTGGGATTGGTATACCCTGAAAGCAGCCGTATTAAAACACGGCGTACGCAATTCGCTGCTGGTGGCGCCGATGCCTACCGCATCCACTTCCCAGATATTGGGTAATAACGAATGTTTTGAGCCCTATACCTCTAATATCTATGTAAGACGCGTTTTAAGCGGTGAGTTTGTAATTGTAAACAAACACCTGCTGAAAGACCTGGTAGCACTCAATCTCTGGAACGATGACATGAAGAACAATATTATCCAACACAATGGCTCGGTACAGCAGATCGAAGGCATTCCGGCCGATATAAAGGAAATATACAAAACCGTTTGGGAAATAAAACAAAGGGCCATAATAGACATGGCGGCAGACCGCGGTGCTTATATCTGCCAGTCTCAGTCGCTGAACCTGTTTATCGATGCCCCTTCCAGCTCAAAATTAACGTCGATGCATTTCTATGCCTGGAAAAAGGGATTGAAAACAGGCATGTATTATTTGCGCACCAAGGCGGCTTCGCAGGCGGTGCAGTTTACGGTAGAAAAGCAGGGTGGAAAAATAACCGAACCCTTGAACGATGCCCATGCTATTTCCGAACTGGCTACCGTTACGGCCACGGACGAGTCTTTGCTCAACGGCGGATCCTGCAGCATGGAAGACGGTTGTGTAAGCTGCAGCGCGTAATGAATTAAAAAATTAAAAAGCCTTTGCTCAACGCAAAGGCTTTTTAATTTTTAATATGGTTGTCCGGATAAAATATTTTTTTTAATAATGGGCGCCTACCGCAAAGGTTTCATCGATTATCAGATGCAGTATCCGGTTTTCGACAAATCGGACACCAGCGGCCTTTGAGATGCTTCGTTTTTAGCGACAAATATTATTTTTTTACGGGCGTTGCTGAACCTTCGGTTTAGCAACAAATATTTTATTTTACGGGCGTTGCTGAACTTTCAATTTGCGTCAGCTTTATTCTACAGCTGAATAACGTGTCGGCTGAACACTTGATAATGCTGAGTAACCACCTCAAAGCAAATGCAGCATCGAAAAGGCTGCGAGCGCCCGGCCGGCCCGAGGCCAATCCATTAAAAGTTTATCCCGGACAATACTGATTTTTTAATTGCATTGCTAACTTTTCAAATCCAGCTTTATCTGTAATTCCTGGAATTGTTTATCGTCGATGGTACTGGGTGCATCCAGCATTACATCGCGGCCGCTGTTATTTTTGGGGAAGGCGATGAAATCGCGGATGGATTCGCTGCCACCGAGAATCGCGCACAACCGGTCGAACCCAAAAGCGATACCGCCATGGGGTGGCGCGCCATATTCAAATGCGCCGAGCAGGAACCCGAATTTATGCAGGGCTTCCTCATCCGTCATACCCAGGGCAGCAAACATCTTCTCCTGCAGATCGCGCTGAAAAATGCGGATAGAACCGCCGCCGATCTCATTACCGTTCAATACCATATCATATGCATTGGCTTTGATATTGGCATAGGGATGATTCAGGTATTCAGCAGCATTTTCAATAACAGGATTATTGCCGATCATGACGCTGATCTGATCCGGTTTGGGAGAAGTAAACGGGTGGTGACGGGCTACCCAGCGATTGTCGTCTTCCGCATATTCGAACAAAGGAAAATCCAGTACCCACAACAGTTTAAATTCATTGTCTTTCCGGAAGCCCAGGCGGCGGCCCATTTCCAGCCGCAGTTCGCTGATGGCTTTGCGGGTTCTTTCTTCAGCGCCCGCCAGTACCAGTATCAAATCACCGGGCTGTGCTTTGCAGGCCGTGGCAATGACTTTCAGTTTTTCTTCGCTGTAGAATTTATCCACGCTGCTTTTACAACTGCCATCTGTTCCGTACTTGATATACACCAGGCCCTTCATGCCTATCTGTGGGCGTTTAACCCATTCCGTTAGTTCATCTGTTTGTTTACGGGTATATTCGCTGCAACCAGGCACGGCGATGGCCACCACGGTTTCTGCTTCGTCAAATACTTTGAAACCGGCACCTGCTACCAGGGCTTCATTGGCATCATTCTCCGTAAATACGGTTGCAGGTTTTTTTATATTGCACAGCTTCATGCCGAAACGGATATCCGGTTTGTCGTTGCCGTACTGCCACATCGCAGACTCCCAGGTCATTCTTTCAATGGTTGCTGTATAGTCGATATTTTTAACGTCTTTGAAAATACGTTTTACCAGTCCTTCAAACATGTTCAGGATATCTTCCTGCTCAACAAAGCTCATTTCACAATCTATCTGCGTAAACTCCGGCTGGCGGTCGGCACGCAGGTCTTCATCGCGGAAACATTTCACCACCTGGTAATAACGGTCGTACCCGCTTACCATTAACAGCTGTTTAAATGTTTGCGGGCTTTGTGGCAGGGCATAAAACTGGCCCGGGTTCATGCGGCTGGGCACCACAAAATCACGGGCGCCTTCCGGGGTCGACTTTATCAGGAATGGTGTCTCGATATCCATGAACTGGTTTTCATGCAGGTAATTCCGGGCGGAACGGTTAACGGCATAGCGCAATTCCAGGTTCTTTTTAACGGCATTCCTCCTTAAGTCGAGAAAACGATATTTCATCCGGAGATCATCGCCCCCATCCGTATCGTCCTGGATGGTAAAAGGCGGCGTTACCGATTTATTCAGGATGGTAAAGCTGTCTACGAGCAGCTCTATTTCGCCGGTAGCGATATTTGCATTTTTATTGCTGCGTTCATTCACTTTTCCCTTTGCCTGCAACACAAATTCGCGGCCCAGCGGGGTAGCTTCCAGCTGCTTGTTCAGGCTTTCATTCAGCAATAATTGGGTAATACCATAACGGTCGCGCAGGTCAACAAATGTAATGGCGCCAAATTTACGCACAGTCTGCACCCATCCGCAGAGGGTTACTTCTTTATGGGCATCGGTGATCCTGAGCGCTCCGCAAGTATGTGATCGATACATAGTTTAGTTGATTGGTTGATCAGCTGACCGGTTGATTGGTTAACAGATGACTTGGTTTTTAACCAATCAACCAGTCAACCATTTCGGTCGGCAAAGGTAACGGAAACCAATAAGGAATCCATATTTTCGTTGCTGCAGTAAACCCGCCAAGCATGCCTGGAAACAACCTTTTTATTACCTCTTTTGCAGACAGTATTTGCGGGCGTTCCCGGCTGCTGCTACAAGCTTTGCAGCAGGGACACGCAACGGAAGGGTTATGGTTTTTTGGAACGATAGCCATTTTTATAATCGTTATCGCAGCGCCCTTTCTTTTTATCCGCTGGCACGAAAAATACCTACGGCAAAAGACCTTTGAGCAGGCCAGCGCTCATTTTGTGTTGTATGATGAATGGTTATCGGCTTCCAACGGTTATTATAAAAGCTTGCCCCGGCCATTGCAGCAACGTTTTTTGCAACGGGTAGCCTGGTTTATGGCCAACAAAACATTTACCTGCATAGATATGCCGCCGGAAGAGAAGATGTCGATACTTATCAGTGCAGCGGCTGTACAAATCAGTTTTGGGCTGGATAAATACGGGCTCGATTTTTTTGATACCATCTATATCATGCAGCATAATTACCAATATGGTGCTTATGAACAACCGTTTGAAGGCCATGTAAACGGTAATGGCATCTATTTATCCTGGGATAATTTTGTGCGTGGCTTTGATAATTATACAGATGCAGACAATGTTGGCATACATGAGATGGCGCATGCGCTGGCTTATGTAAATTTTATGGCCGGCGACAACGACGGACAGGACGAAGCTTTTATACAAAGATTCTACCAATTCTCTGCCGTAGCGAGACCTATTTTTGAAGCCATGCAAAAAGGAGAACCCACCCTGCTGAATGCGTATGCAGCTACCAATTACAATGAATTCTGGGCAGTGGCCGTGGAAACTTTTTTTGAGCAGTCTTTACGAATGAAAGTGGATATGCCCATCTTGTATGAAGCCCTCTGCCACCTGCTGAACCAGGATCCGCTGGAGCCGGAAAAGTTGCTGACGATTAGTGGGTATCGATAGACCTCATCCCCAACTCCGCTCAAAAGGACAAGGATTGGGAGGAGGTTCCAATCCGTGCAGCGGGAAATAAAAATGCCGCGCAGTTGCACGGCATTTTTATTTCAGGCGTTTCTTTTCTTATTCTTTTGCGTCTTTCCTGTCACTCTTTTCATTTTTTTCATTTATCATATCCATCAATTTTAAACCCAGCAGGCCGCTGATACCCCCTTCTGTTCCATTGCCACCGCCAATCAATACATCGGGTATCACTTTTATCCTGCTCCTCCCAATTTCTTCTGTTACTTTATAGCGGGTAAAATTATCACCGCCCATCGCTTTAACCTGCAACTCGTAGGCTTCAGCAGTAGATTTACCAATGGCCATAATCTTTTCTGCTTCTGCCAGGCCGGTTTTGGCAATTCTTTCCGCTTCTGCACCGGCATTCATTTTAGTGGCTTCTGCATCCGCATTGGCCCGCATCTTGGTGGCTTCTGCTTCTGCATTCACCTTCAGTTTTAAGCTGGTAGCATCACCCTCTGCTTTTTTTACCGTAGCATCGGCGGTGCGTTGGGCAATTTCCACGCTTTGCTGTGCCTTTACAATTTCTTTCTGAATATCAGCGATGGCCGTTTCTTTTTCCACGCCCTGTCTTTTTTCCTGGGTCATGCGCTGGGTTTCATAGGTCTTTTCTTCTTCCTGTGCAATCTTACGGTCGGTCAATGTTTTCATCAATGCTTCCGGCGGCACGATATCGCCGATGAGGGTATCTACGGCGTTTACATTGTATTCATCCAGCACCTTCCGGATATGTTCCCTGGCAGATTCCTGCCTTTCTTTACGCGTGGTCAGGAAGGAGATCACATCACTGTCCTGCGCAGAATTACGGAAATAGTTACCGATGGTCGGTTCCAGCACCTGGCTCACCAGGTTGTTCATGCTGCCGAAACGGGCGATTACCTTGGGTGCTTCATTGGCTGGTATATGGATGATCTGTGCCACATCCAGGTTAAAAGGGAACCCGTCTTTGGAACGCACTGTAATAGTCGACAAATGCTTATCCAGGTTATGGGCTTCACTCCTGGCATTGGCCCAGTTAAGCACCAGGTTGGTGGTGGGTACCAGCTCTACCTTCATGGTATAGGTGTTAATGGGATATTTACCAGGTCCCAAAGGCTGCATCCATACACCACGGTATCCCTTGTCTACAATGTTGCCGTGTTTAAAACTGTCCCCTGTTACATCTTTACCATCTTCGCCCACATAAGAAATGACCACGCCTACATTACCAATTGAAACATCGGTCATGGGTATCTCTTCAATCTGTGCACCCCAGGGATTGATATAATAGGAACCGGCCAGCACCACTTGTGGTTGCAGTCCACGGTTACCGTTGTTTTTCAGGAAGGAATCGATGTCCTGGAAATTATTATGTCCCTCAACCTGTTTGCCGGCAATCTGCCCGGCGGTAATGGGTTCGCCATCGAGGGTGGTTACTACGCCTACCATGTTTTCATGGATGATGAGCTGATCAACAATGGTTACTTCAAACAAAAAAGTGTTGATGCGGTAAGACCCTGCTGTCATAAAAGCGGTTTGGCGTCCACGTTGGCCACCATTGTTCAGGAATTTCTGTGCGTCCTGGAAATTATCGGAGTCTACTTTACGGGCCAGGATGCGGCCGGTGGGTATTTCTGCACCATCCTTGCTTAACAGCAACCCGATTTTACCTTCGGGTATCACCATAAAAGGTACCATGTCTACGGCAAATTGCCAGGGCCACATGTTCCAGTATAAACCGGGGGCCAGTGTTTTTGCCTGGAAACCCGCTTCACCTTTGGTGGCAATAATACGTCCATCGGGCAGTCCGCGGTTAGGGCCGGCAATCACAAATTTTTTGGTTACCAGTCCAATCCTGTTTTCAGGAACAATCACCATCCCAAAAAACATGCGCAGGATGAATTTATACATAATAAGAAACAATACCAGTACCAGCATCCACCACCAGTTCGTGGTTAAAAAAGAGAGGTTCATAAAAAAGGTTTTTAGGTTGAAAAAAATTAATTAATTGTCAATACGCTTGGCAAATATCCCCAGGTTGTAGACAGCCAGGAATGCCCTGTTCGTTGTAGACCTGCCTTAATTGGTGTTGGAAGAAGATGCCGGAGCGGCTGAAAGAAGATGTAATGGTTACATTCGGGAGTCAGTTAAAATTGACGATGTAAAGATATAGCAGTTATCCATCGGAGCGCTCATGAAATGGGGAGGGATGGAAAGGAATTCCAGCTGATTGGAAGGCCCGGCTGATGAGTGGCAAGTATTTTACCGGCATACAGGCTGCCGCCGCGCAGCCCGAAACAAACCTGAACAGAACCCTTTGTTTATCAATTGCAATGCCCCGAAAAACGTTGGCGGCAGAATAACTTCATAACATAACTGCTTGTTTGTCAACACAAGTACCGGTAATTCTGCATATGAAAAAAGAATATTAAAAAAACCCTGCCCATTCGCTTTTACTTTCCAAAAAAAGGTTATATTTTGTTAGCGCTAACAATACCATTTCCATCCTCCTCTGAATAACAGCTCCCCTTAACAGAACTCCATCTCAGGAAAGACCGTACCACTATTACACATCCATACCGTGTTTAACCGTCAGCATTGCTGTCTCTTATCCACAAAACTGAACGTCATGGAAGTAGTGTTCATCTGCATAACGGTTTTTTTTACCATTACCCTGTTTAGTATTTTACAGGAACCTGCCAGCCGCCTTCTGCAGCGCCTGCGTTATAAAAGTTTTCTGAAAGTAGAAGAATACTATCGCAATATGGTTTCTGCGCACCTGGCTTATTTCAGGCGCCTCAACGAAACAGAACAACACCGCCTGTTGTTCCGCACCTACCTGATCCACCGCGCCAAAAAATTTGATTATGTAGGGGTAGAGAAAACTGAAGAGATGCCCGTATTAATCAGTGCAGTGTCTGCACAGCTGACCCTTGGCTTAGAAAGATTTACCCTCAATTATTTTCGCGATATTTTTGTGTTGCAGCACGACTATCACTACGGCTATTATTCATTACCCTTTATGGGCCATGTTGACAGCACCGGTATCTATTTAAGCTGGGACAATTTTCTGAAAGGCATTCACCGCGCAGATGAGAACAGCAATGTGGGATTGCATGAAATGGCCCATGCCCTGGCTTATGTAAACTTTGTGGTGAAATCAGAAGAAGACAAGCATTTTAAAAAAGAGTTCAAAAATTTCTCACAGGTGGCACGTCCTATTTTCCAGGACATGCAGCGGGGTAAAAAGAATTTCCTGGGCGATTATGCTTCTACCAATTACCACGAGTTCTGGGCGGTAAGCGTGGAAATGTTTTTTGAGAACCCCTTTCGTTTCAAGTATGAATTACCTGACCTGTACACGGCAATGGTTGTCTTGCTGAAACAAGACCCCTATGCTAAGGTGGTGAGCCGCTGATATGCAGGGATGCACAATGCAAAAATCAAAACGCAAAAAATCAAATCAACCATCAGAATAACACATAGCTCAACCAATTGCTTAATTTTCATTGTATGGCCGGTGTTTCACCGGCCATTTTATTATTCACACGCTATTTTAATCTGATTGTCTTTTTGATTAGGTTAAAGCCTGTCAACTGACTTCCTCCCAAAAAATCAGCTAGGGAGGCATCAATCGATTTAAAATTAAAGGAAGAAAAAATAAAAAACATGTTTATAAGAACATACCCTACTATTCCAGCTTGATTTGGTCTAACAGGTATATAGTCTCCTCTTTTGACCAACAAGTTCAGACAGTTGATATAAAACATACATTATTTCCAGCAATTCGCCGATTTATTGCTGAAAACACCAACAAAGCAGAAAATTCAACCTTCAAATCTTACACTGATTTTCCCAGTATTCGCTTAAACCGCTGCACATCTGCATCCGGCATGATGGGTGTTCCTTCTAATAAATGACTGACGAGCTGCTGCGCAAAAAAAGGTGCCAGCGAACAACCCTTAGTTCCCATGCCGTTCAGGATACCGATTTTTTCATTGGCCGGATGCAGGCCTACAAAGGGCTTTCGTTCCAGCGTGGCAGGCCGCACCGATGCCATATGATCAATAATCCTGTATTCTTTTTTGATGGTCTGCCGCAACCAGTTCTCAGCAAACTGGTAAAAACCGTTGGTGGGCAAATCATCCTCGAATTCCCATAAATAGGTGGAGCCCAGCCAGAATACATCATCATATAAAGGCACCAGGCTGTATCCTTTTTTTATGATATGCGTAACCGGCAGTCCCGGTATTTTTACCAGCAGCATTTCGCCCTTGTTCAATCCATACGGCAGGTGTGAAAAAAAAGGATTATCGAAACCTGCCGCCCCATCGCAAAATATAATTTGATGGGCAATCACTTCTTTGTATCGTACCGTATCGTGCTGCAGGATCAACTGGGACGCATCGAAATATTCATCCCGCAACTGATGGTTATCAGTCAATCTTTTTCTTTGGCTGCTCAATAATAACTGTACATCCGCCAGGTAAGCCGGCTGAATAAGACCATAACCAAAATCATAGTTCAGGTAAGCCAGCCAGTCGTTTTGATCGGCTGGCAGCGATAGAAACTGTTGATCCTTTTCGTACCGATCGGTAAAAGCCATCCGCATCTGCGGCGTGGCAAAGCAATCAATAATAGATTTTTGAGTGATGCATTCAATGCCCAGTGTTGCGCCAAAAGACTGGTAGGCATTCCAGGCAAAGGGCATCAGTTCATCGATCATCCAGGTTTTAACAATGCGCCGCCCGGTTACCGGGTTGATAATGCCAGCAGCTACTTTGGAGGCGGTAAAGGGTTTGTTTTCATCAATTACTGTAAATGATTGCCCCGCCTGGGCCAGGTAATAACTTAACCAGCTGCCGCACAAGCCTTGCCCGATAATGATGTAATCGACCTGCATCTAGCAAAAATACGTTTTACCACAGAGTTATAGGCGTTTCAAGCTTTGGTAAAAGATCATTTATTCTCCTCCGCATTTACCCGTATGCCTTCGCTGTGGCTGCTAAACGCTGGTGCATACATGCATTGAATGGTGGTAACACCATTGCTGAAATTACCGGCATGGGTTACAAAAAGCGGGTACTCGAATACGTAAGTGCCCTTGGGCAGCCAGCTAAAAAAGAAATTGGTACTGGCATCTTTTGTACTTTCATAGTAGCCCAGTCCACCCTGCCATTTATAGCCGCTTAACACATTTACCGGCTCCATGCAGCTGGCGCGCATGTCTTTCATGTGCACATATTCCATATCCCGGTCTGCCCGAAGTTCAATCCGCACTTTTATCTTATCACCTACTTTTATATAGCCGTTTTCCGCAATAGGTTCCAGTACGGGTCCCTTGTCCGTATTACGTTCTATAAATAATTTTTTATCCAGTTTCAGCGGCGTGGATGCGATGGTGATTTTATCCAGCTGTTCAAAATATTGCCAGTATACCGCGCCCCAGGCAGGCTGCGCGGCGGTATGCTGCGCAGTAGCAATTTTAACGCTGATCTCACCCATGGCCGGTTTTACAAAAGGCCCGGCAATGGTTTGTTTGAAATAGCCGGTGCCGGCCTCGGCGGCCCCATTCCGATCTGCCCCGGCGGAAGAGGAAATGGTTTTATCACCAAGTTTAATATCTACCGAAGGCGTATTGTTTAACCAATCCGTACCCTGCATCAGCAAAGCGTAACAGGCTTCTGCCGTGGCTTTGGTGCTGGTCCAGTTCTGGGTTTGCTTTTGTTTCAGCAGCCAGGTCTTCAGATCATCGACTGCTTTGCTGTCTTTGCCAATCTCGGAAAACGCTTCTATAAGCAAGCTCTGTGTTTCTACCGGCGCCTGTTGCCAGTAATAGCCGGCTGTATTGTCTTTCCAGTACATGCCCATCTCTTCACTGGTGATGGCATTTTGTTTCAGCGATTTCAGGATATCATTGGCCGTCTGTATATCTCCGGTCCGGAAAAGCGATAAAGCAATCATCCCCTGCATATACCTGTTTTGCTGCAGCCATAATTGCTGGCTTTGCTTACGGTAATAGTTAACTGCCGTAAAAGAAGCACCGGGAATGGCATGGTCACTAAAAAAACTGCGCATGTACAGGTATTGGATGGCCGTATAGCCAAGGTTGTTAGCACCGAGATTGCTTTTATGTTTTACCAGGTTATCATAATCGTCTTTGATGCGCTGGTCGAGGTACTGAATGGCGCGGTTAACCGTTATAGCCCAGTTGTCTGTTTGGGCAGCGCTGAGTGCCCCCAGTTTCTTTAAATGACCCAGCCCGGTGAGCAGGTATTGGGTGATATAGCGATCATCCGGGCCTCCTTTGAACCAAGCAAAACCACCGTTATCGCTTTGCAATTGTTTAATTTTCTCAAAGCTGGCAGTCAGCTCATTGCTCATCCGCAGCATATCGAACAGCAGTGCGATGTTTTTTTTCTGCTGGGTTTCGCTTTTGGCTTCCATTACCCAGGGTGTTTCTTCCAGTAATATGGCTTTTAGTTCCGGGTTTTTTTGCAGGTTAGACAGCAGCGCAGCAGTATCAGTTGTTTTCCATTTGGCAAAGATCTCTTTGAGCCGTGGCGTGGCATTGGCAATCTTAGTGGCAACGGCATTGGCATAATAGCGGTTAAAAGTTTGCTCGGCGCACTCGTACGGGTACTCCATTAAATAAGGCAGCGCCTGCACCGCATACCAGGCGGGATTGGTAGTAAACTCTACTGTTAATGCATGTTGCTGCAGGGTTTCGCTGTTGGCACTCTGCAATAATTTTTCAAAGCGAAAGTTCTTGGGTGCATTGCCCCGCATGGGCAGGGGCATGCTTTCGGTTACCAGCATGCTGTTAGATAAAACCGGCAGGGCCGCTTCTTCGCCATCGGAATTACTATCCGACCTGGCCACAAAGCGATAGGTGACTGCGCTGTTATATTGATATGGCACATTGATGGTAAATTTTACGACGGTGCTTTGCCCGGCGGCCGCAGTAAAATATTGGGTAGGATACATATTCACAAACCAGCCGTCTACCGGTTCATTGCTGGCAGCATTGTTTAAATTGAGCTCAACGGTACCCGTTAATTCTTTGTCGGTCAGGTTTACTACTTTGGCGCTTAGTTCCATTTTATCACCTTCGCGTAAAAAGCGTGGCGTATTGGGTTGTACCATTAACGGTTTCTGGGTAACCACGCTATTGCCGGAATAGCCGAGAGCCAGATCTTTGGTATGCGCCAGTGCCTGGAACTTCCATTTGGTAAGGGCTTCGGGAATGGTAAAACCAAAAGAAATGCTACCAGCGCTGTCGGTCTTTAAATCAGGAAAAAAGAAAGCGGTTTCGTTGAAGTTTTTGCGGATTTGAATGGGAATATCCGGCGATTTAGCCGGCGTGGCTTGTGCTATTTTTTTTCCTTGAGAATCGGATTCCAGGTACTGGATATTTGTGTTTGGCAAATATACTTTTGCGGCATAATCAGATACATCCGCTTTATCCCTGATGTCAACATTCATCTCATACTGCATGGGTGCAGCAGCCGGAGCAGGTAATGCATCTCCGGGCATGGCCCTGGCCTGTCGCAGCGTTAAGCCTGATTCAGCATATCGACGTGGATATGCCAATTGCCCGCTATTAATATAATCATATACCTTATTAAAAGACTTTAATTCCTTGTTCACATATTTCTCCTGCGATAACACCTGCGCAAAACAATTTCTCCCCATCCAATCCACCGTACCGGAATAAGTTGGCCAGGCATCCGGCAACACCCATTCATGCTGTTTAAACTGATCCAAGGAAGCATCATACATACTGGCTACCATTTCGGCGGCTACTTTTTCATTCTTATACCCGCTTATTTTTAATTTCCATTTCTCTTCACTGCCTGGCAGGGTCTTATCACGAAATGTTTCATACTCTATTTTTAATTCTTTGTTTGTCCACGGAACGGCCACCTTATTACTGAGGCTGTAAAAGCGGTTGTTCTTCACAAAAAAATGATAGACCCCAAACCCGCCGCGGTCGGCTTCGGTAACCGGAAAATTGAAAACTTGTTTGCCATTCAGGTTACTGAAATGATAAACCGGCGGTGAAGCGGCATCCTTATCATTTCCCGGTTTATCAATTGCCTGGATCAGGAATATATCCGCAGCTGAACTACCTACTATAAACGTGGATTGCTCACCTGGTTGCAATGTACTATTCTTTTGCGCAGACCAAACATAAACAGGTGAGGGCATTGTTTTGCTTTTTTCATCATACAGTTCTACAAACTGTATATCCTTCACCATCTCCCCGTATTTATCTTTTGCACTGGCTTCTATCGCATACCATCCCTCCGGAAATGTTGACTGTTGAATGTTGAATGCTGAATGGCTGTTACTACTATCTGTCATCGTTACCATGGCTGCTTCCTTTGGCCAGGATTGATAATCGGATTCTTCCTGGTATTCATCAGTAGGGAAATTCCTGATAAAATCCTCCCTGCTCATGGCAAATTGATCCGGTGCGGGCCAGTACCGTTTGCGTACCAGGCGATTAGGGGCTTGTAGCCGGCTGATGCTGATGCTAACCAATGATGTCTGCGGTTCACCGTTCAGGTTCTGCGTTTTTACCAGTATGTTTTTAAGACCATCCGCCGGCAATTTTCCTGGCAGGGTTAATTTTATTTGCAGCGCTTTGTAAGAAACGGGCACCGTGGTGCTGGCGCTTCTTGTTTCGCCATTGATATCCGTTACGTCTGTCGTGATGGTATAGTCGAAAACAGGGTCCAGGCCTTTATCTACCGACAAATCCGGCAGGGCTTTAAAACGGATACTGAATTTTCCTTCGGCATCGGTGGTTACAACGCCACTACCGATTTCGCGGCTGCTGCCCTGCGGATTACCGCGTTTCCGGTACAACCAGGGATAAATGAAACGTGCAACGCGCTGCACGCGGTATTTGACCTGCGCACCATCGATATTATTACCGGCATACGCTTTCGCGAAACCGGCAATGGTTATACTATCGTTTACTTTATAACTATCTTTTATTTTTTCATACCCAACGGAGAATTGGGGCCGCTTATATTCTTCCACCGAAAAAGAATTATTGCCTTCAACCGTCATGTTTTCATCCAGCAAATTAAATTCACCGTTTAACAATCCCTGCGGCAATATAAATTTGCCGGAATAGGAGCCATATTCATTTGTGTGTACTTCCAGCGAATCAATTTCTTCTGCATTGGCATTGCGCAGGAAAATTTTAGAAGGTATTCCCGTATAAGCCTTGCTTTTACCTGTTACCAGATCTTTGGTAATGGCAATCCCTTTAAAATAAACGGTCTGGCCCGGCCGGTAGATACTCCTGTCTGTGAACAAATAAATACGGGCCTTTTCCTTTGCGTATTCCCCGGCATTCTCCGGTAGGCCATTCACCGTAACAGGCCGGTAGTTGGGGTATTGCCGATCCTCCATAAACAGCCGATCATTGTCTGTGGAGATCTCTAATTGCAGCGTGCTTTGTCGCGTATGCTCATTCCGGCTGATTACCAGGTAACCATTTTTATCGGCCTGTTTTTTTTCTCCTTTTATTTTCAGGTTGCTGCGGCTGTTATAGTAGTACTGCCACCAACAGCGTTGTACCGCAGCGCATGCTAATGTCTGGCCGCTTTCGCGGTTCAATATAAAATATTCATCGTTGTTGTTAACATAACTGATACCGGATACATAAAAGGATTGTACCGCAAGGGGATTTTTATCAAAAGAGAAATCAGGCCGGGCGCTGGCCAGCAACATATATCGTCCTACCGGCAATCCATCCACTTTTACTTCCGTACTGTGCACCAGGTAGTCGTTGGTAGCCGGCAAAGCCTGTTCCCAGCTGTTAACCGGTTTCTGCGCCAGGAGGTCTTTCCAGTAATTATCATCGTAGCGGTTGATAAGCT
>CAXTMV010000018.1:39499-40683 GCA_964245425.1 uncultured Flavihumibacter sp.
GATCATCCGTTAGCGATACAAGCCGGAAATACAACTCATTGAAATTGCGGTAGGTGACCAGTAACCGAAAAGGCTGCTGCGGCAGGTTAACTTTTTCGGCGTTCAGCTTCAGTTCTTTTGTTTCTATTTGCTGTAGCAGGTTAAAACAGTTCACTTTCCCTTCCGATTCTTCTTTTTGCTGCAATACCCTGCGGCAGATAGCCGCCGCTTTAATGTATTCGCCTTTGAAGGGTTCTTCGTTTTTCGCTTTTGCCGCATGCAGGTCGGCTACCAGGTAAGAGGCCCCCGCAGCAGCCGGGTAATTAGAATACTTATTTTCGATGGCCGATAATGCCTGTTCATATAAGCTGTCTTTGTTTTCCATTACGGCATGTTCCTGTACAAACTGCAGGCGTTGTATATCTGCGTCAATCAATGCATCGGGCTGCGGGTCAGACAGGTGAAAGGCAAGCAATTGCTGGTAAACCAGCATCGCCTTATAATAAAGCGCTGTAGTATCGGTAGCGGGTATACGAAAATGGGAAAAGCTGGCGGCGGTAGCAAAAAATTCGGGCGAGCTTACCTCAAAAACATCGGCGGGTTGCGAACGGCTTCTTTCTCCTGCCTTAAAATAATCCAGGGCGCGTTGCGCCAGCAGATCATAAAGAGTGGGTCGTAAGGTCCGGGCATTGCCTTTATTAATAATGGGATCAAAGCCATCCAGTTTTGTTTGCTGCAACAATTTTTTTTCTTTAATAGACGCGAAATACAGGGTGGTGATTTTTTCATGAAAATCAGCGGGACCCCAGGTAGCAATGTCCTCTTTTTTAAAATTGATGGTAGCGGTACGCTCATATAGTTCATAACTATGCGCAAAAAAATAAGACTGATATTGTTCAGCCAGCAGGGAATATAAAATGGATGTAACAGCACCTGTACTGCTGTTGATTTCATTTTCCAGCAGCGCCCTGGCGGGTTTACCATTTTTTTCGTCCGTGGAGGCTGCCAGGCCCATTTTATAGATCAGCGCTTTAATTACCTGCGCTTCCTGTTTGTCAATTTTTGCGAGCGTATAAATGGCATTTACTTCTTCCAGGGCCGACTGGGTAAGTCCCTTTTTATTTACCAGTGAATCCACTTTCTTCCAGCGGGCTGTATAGTTGGTTATTTTTTGTTGGGCGGATAAATAATGTATAAGTAACAAC
>CAXTMV010000019.1:0-26256 GCA_964245425.1 uncultured Flavihumibacter sp.
GGTGATAGTATTTTATTACCGTACCAATAATGGCCTGCGGGGCACTTGCTGCTGCAAACGCAGACAGCTCCGAGAGGGTATTTTCTTCTACCACCATATCAGGGTTTAATAGCCATATGTAAGCATCTTCCTGCAGCAGTTTGTTAAGTACAGGATTGATGCCACCTGCAAAGCCCCTGTTTTCGGGATGCTGTATAAAAACAAGCTGCGGAAGGCTGGCAGCATTTTTTACTTCCGTGAAGGCAGGCGCGTCTGAACAGATATATTGAATGGGCTTGGGGAGCAGTTCTTTTGAAAAATCGGATAAGCGGTGCGGAAAATCTGTATTGTTTTGGGCCCAGCTGACCAGGTATTGCAGGGAATTGTTTTCTGAATGATTGTCGATAACAATAACGGTAAAATTTGTGTAGTACGATCGGAAAAGGGTCTCCAGGCATTCCTGCACATCTTTCCATTTTTTATAGTTGAGAATAATGATGTATACCCTTGGCATCTCAATTTGTTTTGGACTTTTCATGCAGGCGGGATAGCAGGTAGCCGGTTAAATTATTTTTGCTGATGGCCAGGTTAAGCCCTGCCGTTATAAAGAGTTCTGTTATGATGATGCTGAGGGCAGTGCCAACAGCGCCAAGCCGCGGTGCCAGCAGCAGGTTGGCGGCTATGTTTACACAGGTGGCAGCTGCCAGTATGCGGGCATAACTTTTTTTTCTGTTAAATACCAGCAGCAACTGGTAAGCTGGAATATTAAGGCATACCACTACCGGCACAAAACTCAGCATTCTCAATAGCAATACCGGCAGCGGAGCGGCATCCGGTAAAAAAATATGCACGGCCTGTGCTGAAAAGATAAAAAGGATACAGCAGCCGCTTAGTACCAGCAACAGAAAAGGCCGGTATATTTTTTTAAAAAACAGGGCTACGGCCGTTTGGCTTTGTTGGGTAACCCGGCAAAGGGCTGGGTAAATGACCGTAGAAAAAATGGCCAGCACCTGCCGCGCGGCAAAGAAAATGCGTTCCGCAATACTGTAATTGCCAACTATCAAATCGTTGGTGAAAATGCGCAGGATGAAAATGCCGCAATACAGGTAGGTATTGATGGATAAATTTGAAACCGTAATTTGCCAGCCTTCTTTTAATTCAAATTTAATAGCGGCAACATCCGGCAGGGAAAAGGTTAATTTAAAAATGCGGATGGCTAATACGATACTCAGCAAACCGGCTATTATATTGCCGATGCCCAGGAAAAAAAGAAAGTATACAGCATCCTGTTTACGATGAATAAAAAGCAGTGCCAGTATAACAAACACAAGGCGGGATACCAGTGTACTAACGGTTATATAATGCATTTTCTCTTTGCCCTGGAAAAACCAGCTCACCAGTAAGGATTGGCCGATCACATAGGTAAAGCCAAGGCTGTACAGCGCAGCATGCTCTTTTAAAGCACTGATAAAAGCGGTGGCCGTTAATAGCATAACCAATAAGAACGCAGTTATCAGCAATTTGGCTGCTAATACGGTAAAAAAAATTTTTGACGCCCTGGCGGTGTCATCACCCAATAAGGCGATATCCCTGGTAGCGGTAATATTAAAACCGTAATCACCAATGGTAGACAGGTAGATCATCAGCACCTGTGCCACGGCCACCACGCCAAACCCGTCTGCGCCTATTCTGCCGATTACATATGGCATTACCAGCAGGGGCAGCAGAAAATTGGTGCCCTGCACAATGCCCAGTGCGATAAAATTGGAGAATAATTTATTGGTGAAATTGGTTGAAGCCATAATAAAGATGTAAAACCACCGCCTGCGCAACAATGAATGCGGCGGCATAAATGTAGGCAGAAGAACAGAAACAAACTATCTTCTCCAGAGGCAACCTTTCCGGCGGAACTACGTTTTTATTGTGTGAAAACATATGCTCCAGGGTATGCTAGAAATGAAACCGGGCAAGGATAATACAGGGGACGATCTCGATTTAATAAGACTGCTGGAAAAGTTGTTTTCTTTTGGCCGTGGCTATGGCAAAAGAATCGTTTTCTTTACGGTGGGCGGTATGCTGGCCGGGCTTGCCTTGTTTGGCATACTGCCCAACCAGTATTCGTCTACCATGTTACTGCATTCTTCCCTTCTGTCTAATACCGAACAAATTAATATTATAGAAGACTGGAATACCCTGTTAAAGCAAGGTGGGTACAACGTACTGGGGCAGCGCCTGCATTGCGACCCAGCGCTGCTGAAAAAAGTGAGCGCTGTTACGGCTGCCGAAATACAAAAATTGTTTGTTCCCAATAATCCCAATGGATTTGTCGTTACAACCATTGTAAAAGATAATAACGTGCTGGACAGCCTTGGCAGGGGTATTGTATACGGATTTGAGAACAATGATTATATAAAAGCAAAACTGGCCAGTAAACGCTTAAACCTCGTTACTATTATCGAAAAGATAAAAGTTGAAATCCGTAAACTGGATTCAACTAAAACGGCCATTGAATACAGCATCAGAAGCGAGAACCGGCACCCGTCTTCTTTTATATTCGATGTTTCCACCATTAATGGGCAATTAATAGGACTCAATGAAAAGCAGCTGGCATATGAAGACGAACTCCGGTTTACCAATGCCGTACAGGTTTTTCATCCGTTCGAAAAATTTGATAGACCGGTCAGTCCTCACCTGTTAAAATTATTGTTACTGGGCGCCATCGGTGGTTTTGCCATTGGTTATCTGCAATCCATGTACAGGTGGTTGCGTAGAAGGATGGCCTCCCACTAAGAGAACGCAGATGGTTATGATTTTTAGGATGGTTATGGTATAATGGGTTGTAGCGGAAGATATTCCTCTTATCTGTCATAATGATCAAAGCATCCGTGTCCTATAACGCGTAACAGGTAAACAATATGACAATTGCCAAAAAAACGGAACAGCTTCTTTACCTGTGGTACCTGCTTTTCTTTGTCAGTATCATTTGTTGTTTCAGGGCGGTGAGCAGCATTGCCATTGCGTTGATATTGCTGACCGGCCTCGTTAATCAAAAAGCCAATAACCGAAAATGGTTTACCAGCCGCAAAAAGAATATTTTCCTTTTTGCCTGTTGCCTGTTTTATATTGTACAACTCTTTACCCTGCTATATGCCACCGATACCAATGAAGCCCTCAAATACCTGCAAACCAAAAGTGCCATGGTATTTGTTCCGCTGGCCATTTGCAGCAGTTGCTATTTGAACCGATACACTGTTCAGCGGCTGATGAAACAGTACATCGGGATACTTGCTGCCATGTTATTATTTTGTCTGCTGGCGGCTGCCTACGGATGCCTTTTTCAGCAGGCGGGGGCAGATGTCTTTTTTTATCATGCGCTGGTGCGTCCTTTCCATCAGCATGCCGTGCAGGTATCCATTTACACATTTGCCGGATTGTTATACTTGCTGGAAAAAGCAGTGGAAGGCGAGATGCCGTACCAGCGACCGATTCATTATTTACTTATTTTTTATTTTACCGGTTGCCTGCTGCTGCTGTCTTCCAAACTAATCATCAGTTTTGCTGCTGGTTGTTTTATCTATTACCTATTTCTTTTTCTGAAGGGCAAAAGAACTTCCCGGTTCATCGCCTTCGCGTCTTTGGTTACCTGCCTGGCAGGCATTGTGCTGGTATTGTCTGTAAAAAACCGGATTAGCGATCGGTTCAATGAAATTATTTCTGGTAATATCGGTTTATTTGAACAACGCGATTTTAACCCGGGTGTTTATTTTAACGGGCTTCAGTTCCGGTTGCTGCAATGGCGGTTTGTAAAGGAAATACTCACTGAGCGTCATGCCTGGTTCCATGGGGTAGCAGACCAGGCCCAGCCATTGCTGAACCAGCAGTATGTTCGAACGCATATGTTTACGGGTAATGCAGGTACCGCTTCGCAGGGATACCTGAATTACAACACGCACAATGAATGGCTGGAATCGCTGTTGCAGTCGGGTATTACGGGGCTGCTTGCCTTCCTGTTTATTTGTAGCGCCATGGTATTTTTATGTGCACGCACGCGGTGGCGACCGCTCACCCTTATTGTTTTGCTGCTGATAGCGTATTGTTTTAATGAATCGGTATTGGAGACGCAGTATGGCGCTACGTTATTTACTTTTTTTCCACTTTTTTTCGGGCTAAGAGAGCAAAACGAAAATGAGCGTGCGGCAAGTAATGAATAATCGCATCGCCGGAAAGGTAGGGGCGGCTAATAAAAAAACCCTACGGGCCGAAGCGGGTAGGGTCAGCGACTTTACACAGATGTTGGATATAGAAGATGTAAGCTAAGTAAAAAAGCCCTGCTTTTACCAGCCAGGGCATTTATATTATGCGTTCCTGTTAATGCAATTAAGATCTTCAAAAGCGGTCTCCAGCCTTTTGGAAAAAGTTTCCTGGCCTTTCCGCAGCCATACACGGGGGTCATAATATTTCTTATTCGGTTTCTCCGTTCCTTCCGGATTGCCCAACTGCCCCTGCAGGTAAGCTTCGTTCTTTTTATAATAGCCCAATATGCCTTCCCAGAACGCCCATTGCAAATCCGTATCAATATTCATTTTAATGGCACCATAACCAATGGCTTCCCTGATCTGGTGCTGGGGAGAACCGCTGCCGCCATGAAATACAAAATAAACAGGTTTGGGTCCTGTTTTCAGTTCTTTTTCAATATAATCCTGGCTGTTTTTCAGGATGACCGGTCTTAATTCTACATTGCCCGGACTGTATACCCCGTGCACGTTGCCGAATGCTGCCGCTACGGCAAACAGGCGGCCCACTTTATTCAATTCTGTATAAGCAAAAGCCACATGCTGCGGCTGGGTATATAATTTATCATTCTCCACGCCACTGTTATCTACGCCATCTTCCTCGCCACCGGTTACACCCAATTCAATTTCTATGGCCATGCCGAGTGGTTGCATGCGTTTAAAAAATTCAACAGAGGTATGGATGTTTTCTTCAATAGGTTCCTCAGACAGATCAAGCATGTGCGAGCTGAACAGCGGTTGTCCCTTTTCTTTGTAAAACTGTTCTCCGGCATCAATCAGGCCGCTTATCCACGGCAGCCATTTTTTGGCGGCATGGTCTGTGTGCAATATAACCGGCACGCCGTAATATTTGGCCACATTGTGTATGTGCAGGGCTCCTGATATACCACCAGAAATATTTGCCTGCAGTTTGTCGTTGGGCATACCTTTACCGGCAATGAATTGCGCCCCGCCATTGGAAAACTGTATGATGACAGGTGAATTTACTTTTGCTGCTGTTTCAAGGGTAGCATTGATATTGTCTGTTCCGATGGTATTTACAGCAGGTAATGCAAATTGATTGGCCTTGGCGTCTTTGTAGAGTGCTTCCAGCTCGTCGCCGAACAGTACCCCGGGTTTGTACTTTTTCATGTGTTAAAAACTTGGCAGTTTGTAGTTGATAAATTGGTTTGTATGGCGCAGGCAATGTTGAATGAGCCGCTAAGATAAGAGTAGTTTGGCATTTTTTGTAATAAACCTGGCGCGCGTACCATACAGGTTTGAAAAGCTTTTTCAGAAGGGTTCCTTATCAGTCCTCAAACCGGCTTTGTATTTTGGGTATCAGCAGCAGGTTCTTTTGCAGGGTTTGCTTCAGGTTTCTTTTTAACAGCTGGCCCATGCTGTGGCATTTTTTAAACGCAGGGTTATTACCATAGTAGGCAGACAACTCCGTTTTAAGCTGGTTCAGCTTTTCCGGGGTAGAAATATTGTCTTTCGACATAATATCCAGCAATTCTTTAATACGGTAACGGGCAGAGGCCAGCCGGAAAGTCATGAGCGTGCGTTCTTCTGCCTGGTATTGTGCAATGGAATCGCTGTTGAGGTATTTTAAGGATACGTCAACAAAAGCCCTGTTCTCCTTAAAAAACTGCGGCAGGTATAAATTTTTCCTGCCTTCATAAGACTGCTGGTCAAAATCGATGCACCGGATGCGGTATTGGTAATCTTCGATATCGGGGGTAATGTCTACCACAAAATTATAACTGCGCATGTCGCCCAGCAGGCGCACAAAACATCGTTCATTGAATTTTACAAATTCTTTTGCCAGGCGGATCTTGTTGGTGTCTGCTGTTTCCAGGTATTGCCTGATAAATACATCGCCGGGTATGCCGGGAATGTGTTCTTCTACCAGGGTATTGTTTTGCGTAAAAAAAGTAATGCGGTTGGGCGAAAGAATATGCTCCAGTTCCAGGCCGTAAATACGGGAGGCATCTGCAATTTTTATATAATAGTGATCATAATTATCGTTGAATTTATTTACGATGCGGATGCGGAAGGGATGTGAGTTACCGAAGCTGCAATAGTCGATGCGGGCAACATCGAGGTGCTTGGTAAAAGTGAGATCGCCTTCGGTTTTTAAGATGGCATATATTTTTACCAGCCCTTCGCGGATATAGTTCCACTCGCGCATGTCGTAGCTCACGCTTTCCCAGAGCGTGTCTTTCCCGTTTTTATCTAAAATAGGTACGGAATAGGTATAATGCAGTAAATCGCGGTAGGCAACCGGCAGTTTCACTTCGCGGCCGTGCTGGTTCAGGTAACCGCGCAGCGAATCATTCACGGCAAACATCGGTTTTTTCCGCGATGGCCGATCCGGTTCGTCTTTTGAAAATATGCCTGGTTGTTCTCCGAAACGCAAGGGGTTGTTGATTGGTTGCTTAGTAGATCTTATGCCTGTCACAGCAAGTTAGCAGAAAAAAAGTTCGAAAGTTCGATGGTTCGTAGTTCGTTTGCGGAAAAAACAAAAGTAGAAAAAATAAAAAAAAGGGGTCATCACCAGCATCCTAAACATCTGCGTTCCTACACTCTTTTGCCTCCTGCCAAATAATAATTCGGCAGGAGGGTACTGGAGATTAAAAGGATTGTTTTTCAGCGATACTGGACTGGTTTTCTTAGGATGGATGGGTTGTTCTTACGGACAATGGATTTTAAAGGTTTTTCTTAGGACGCTGGTTGGTTTTTCTACGGATACTGGTTAATGGCTCTTCTTACAGGATATTGGTTGTTTTTCAGGGACCTTGGATTGTAACGGATATGTTGGATTATTGGATACTAAAACAAAAGTTGACTGATACAGGATGCTACTCGTTTTTATAGGTATCGGATACTGAATAATTTGGTTTCGGATTTTAAGGGATATTGGATTCGAATACCAATCAACTTCTGACACAAAGATAAATACCACGAATAGGGTATACAAGAGCGATTTTAACCAATCTTTAACCTTCGGTTTTTACTGTATCGTGCAGCAACCTACTTTTTTTAATGGGAGAGTTACGAAAAAGGATTTCGTATTTATACGAATACCGGTTTTCTTTAATATGCTGTAAGTGTTGCCGGACGGGCTTTACAGGCTTTCATTGATCTGCGTCAACCGGCGCTGCTTTATTTTCCTAAGGCGTTCAGTACATCATATTTTGTAACAATATGGTAATTGCCCGTATCGTCTTTGCTTAAAACAGCCCCGTTTTCGCGGTTGATAAGTGTGCTGAGCTTTTCTACGGGCGTTGTAAATTCTACCAGCGGGAAGGACGGCTCTATGACAGAAGAAACCAGCGCCGTTTTTATATCCGGATTTGAAAATACTTTCTGAAACAAGCCGCCTTCACTGATGGAACCGATGATCGCGTCTCCCTTCATGACGGGTAAATGTTCAATATCATATTTCTTCATCAGCGCCACGGCCTCCGATACGGTATGACCGGGTTCTACATGCACCAGTTTATGTTTGGCAGCTCTTCCGTTCACAATGTCTTTAAACGTTTTTACGTCGAGGAAACCACGCTCCATCATCCATTGGTCATTGTAAATCTTGGCTACATACCGGCTGCCATGATCGTGAAAGATCAATACCACCAGGTCTTCTTTTTTCAGTTGATCTTTTAGCTGCATCAACCCCTGCAATACGCTGCCGGCGCTGTAACCGCAAAACAAGCCTTCTTCTTTGGCAATACGGCGGGCCATTACAGCGCCATCTTTGTCTGTCACTTTTTCAAACAGGTCGATGTACTGCATGTCGTAATTAGCGGGCACAAAATCTTCGCCAAAGCCTTCGCTGATATAAGGATATACTTCTTCCTGGTCTTCTTCGCCGGTTTCAAAATATTTTTTCAGCAGCGATCCATAGCTGTCGATGGCCCACACTTTAATGGCCGGATTTTTTTCTTTCAAATATTTGCCTGTGCCAACAATGGTGCCACCAGTACCGGTGGCCACTACCAGGTGGGTTATTTTTCCATCGGTTTGCTGCCAGATCTCCGGGCCGGTCTGTTCATAGTGTGCCAGGCGGTTGGCCAGGTTATCGTATTGGTTAACATACCAGGAATTGGGCACTTCGGTAGCCAGTCTTTTTGATACCGAATAATAAGAACGCGGATCATCGGGGTCTACATTGGTAGGGCAGACAATTACCTCCGCACCCACGGCTTTTAATATATCTGCTTTTTCTTTTGATTGTTTATCCGTAGTGGTAAAAATGCATTTGTACCCTTTTACGCAGGCTGCCAGGGCGAGGCCCATACCGGTGTTGCCACTGGTGCCTTCTATAATGGTACCGCCCGGTTTTATTTTGCCTTCCTGCTCTGCCACTTCCAGCATTTTAAGTGCCATACGGTCTTTAATGGAATTGCCCGGGTTAAAATATTCAACCTTGGCCAATACGGAACAGGGTAGGCCCTTGGTTATTTTATTCAGCCGGATAAGCGGTGTATGCCCAATGGTTTCCAGTATATTATTCTTAATGTCCATGCCCCAAAGTTAATTGAATAGCAGCCATATTGCTGATTTTGGGGCGGTGTGATTGCTGTGGGTCGGGTAAAAATAATTTTTTCAATAATACACAGGTGCAACAAGGTTTTCGGCAACGCCCGTAAAATATGATATTTGTTGCTACAACCAGGCCGCTCAAAGGCCGCTGAGGCCGATTTTGTCTAAGCCAGTTTATCCGGACAATAGTAAACGTATCATCCCAAAATCCCAAAACCCAAATCAGGCATCCCTCCATCAGACATCAGCTATTTCTGCTTAGTTTAGTGTAATGAACGTGTATTTTGTAAGCGGCCTGGCCGCCGACTGCCGGGTATTCAAGAACATTACCTTACCCGCTCATTGCGTACCGGTGTTCCTGGAATGGATCGAACCCCTGAAAATGGAATCGCTTACAGCCTATGCACTGCGCCTGGGCGAACGCATCGATACCAGCAGTCCTTTTGCGATCATCGGTTTATCAATGGGCGGCATGATAACTGCAGAGATAGCCCGGCAATACAAACCCGCTGTTGCGGTACTGATCTCAAGCATCCCTTCTTCAAAACAATTACCTTTTTATTTCAAAGCCGCAGGTGCATTGCGACTGCAGCGGCTGGTGCCGGTTTCACTGATTAAATCGGCGGCTACCTTAAAACGTCATTTTACAAAAGAGACGGACAGTGATAAAAGAATGATCCGCGACATCATCCGTGAAAGCGATGATGCCTTTATTTACTGGGCCATGAATGCGATACTAAAATGGAAAAGCGAAGCGCCGGAAATGCCCCTTGTTCATATACACGGTACCAGGGATGAGGTATTGCCTATACGTTTTACAAACCCCACCCATATCATTTCAAATGGTGGTCACCTGATGGTAATGAACCGCGCCAAAGAAATCAATGCCATCCTGCAAACAATACTTTGATGTTGCCGTGTTGGAATTACTGTTGTCCAGGTACACTTTTAATTGATTGGCCCCGGCCGGCCGGGCCTCGCCGCCTTTTCGATGCTGCGTTTTGCTTTGAGGAGGTAACGCAGCATTATCAAGTGTTTCAGCCGGCACATTATTCAGCTGTAGAATAAAACTGACGCAAACCGAAGGTTCAGCAACGCCGGTAAAAAAATAATATATGTTGCTAAACCGAAGATTCAGCAACGCCCGTAAAATAAAATATTTGTTGCTAAACCGAAGATTCAGCAACACCCGTAAAATAAAAATATCTGTTGCTAAAAACGAGGCATTTCAAAGGCCGCTGTTGTCGATTTTGTCAAAAACCAGGTGCCTGTATTTGATAATCGATGAAAACCTTTGTCGCACTTGCCTAATATTTAAAAAAATTATTTTACCTGGACAAAAATGATGTTGGGTTTGCTGGATTTTGTGATCGCCTTGGTGCTGCTCCAAAGGAAATCACCCAATCCCAAAATCCATTACATTTGCTGCCCGGATTTAAAAATGGATCTGCACACATGGAAATAAAATATATTCAGAAAATAGCGGAGAAACTAAGCCTCGGCATCAAACAGGTGATCAGTGTACACGATATGCAGGCAGAAAGTGCCACCATTCCTTTTATGGCGCGCTACCGCAAAGAGGCAACCGGCAACCTGGACGAAGTAGTGATCGCCGCTGTGGTGGAAGAAATAAAATATTTTACAGAGCTCGATAAACGCAAAGAGACCGTTGTTAAAACAATTGAAGGACTGGGCAAATTAACACCCGCATTAAAGCAGCGGATAGAAGATTGTTATGATGCTACTGCGCTGGAAGATATCTACCTGCCGTATAAGCCTAAACGCAAAACAAAAGCTACCCAGGCTATTGAAAAAGGGCTGGAGCCGCTGGCCAGCCTATTGTTGAAACAGGGCACCGAGCAACCCGAAGAAGCCGCAGCCGCCTATATCAACGAACAGGTAAAAGATACAAAGGAGGCGCTGCAGGGCGCAAGGGATATTATTGCAGAACGAATCAGCGAGCACGAGCAGGCCAGGAATAAGGTAAGGCAATTGTTTACTGAAACAGCAGTCCTCTATTCAAAAGTGCTGAGCAGTAAAAAAGAAGAAGAGGCAGCCCAGAAATACCGCGATTATTTTGGATTCTCGGAACCCCTGTCGCAAAGCCCCTCGCACCGTACACTGGCCATCCGCCGGGGAGAAAAAGAAGGATTCCTGATCATGGATATCAATATAGATAAACAAACGGCGATAGATGATCTGAACAGGATATTCATCACCGGGTCAGGCCCCGGCAGTGCAGAAGTAAAAAAAGCCATTGAAGACGGATACGATCGGTTGCTGAAATCATCCATTGAAAATGAGTTCCGGCTGATGGGTAAAAACAAGGCAGACGAAGAAGCGATACAGGTATTTACGGAAAACCTCCGCCAGCTGTTACTGGCATCCCCGCTCGGTTCCAAAAGAATACTGGCCCTTGACCCAGGCTTTCGCACGGGCTGTAAACTGGTTTGCCTGGATGCGCAGGGCAACTTACTGCACAATACAACCATCTATACGCTTTCTGAGCACCAGACAAAAGAAGCCGTGGCAGCATTGAAACACCTGGTGCAGCAGTACGATATTGAAGCCATTGGTATCGGCAACGGCACCGCCGGCAGGGAAACAGAACAACTGGTACGAGGCATCGACTTTGGAAAACACATCAGTGTGTTCCAGGTGAATGAAAGTGGTGCCTCTATCTATTCCGCCTCTGAAGTGGCGAGAGAAGAATTTCCGGATTACGATATAACCGTACGGGGCGCCATCAGCATTGGCCGGCGATTGCTGGACCCGCTGAGCGAACTGGTGAAGATTGATGCCAAATCAATTGGTGTAGGCCAGTACCAGCACGATGTAAACCAGACCAAATTAAAAGAAGGCCTGGACAGGGTAGTGGAAAGCGCCGTAAACTTTGTGGGCGTAAATGTAAATACAGCTTCCCGGCATTTGCTCGTATATGTGTCGGGTTTAAGTACCACGCTGGCTAAAAATATTGTTGAATACCGCCTGCAAAACGGGCCGTTCAGGAGTCGCGCAGAATTGAAAAAAGTGCCGTTGATGGGCCCCAAGAGTTTTGAACAATGCGCCGGCTTTTTGCGGGTGCCCGGTGCCGGTAATGTGCTCGACAATTCTTCCGTGCACCCGGAAAGTTACCACGTGGTAGAGGCCATGGCAAAAGATCTGCAATCATCTGCTGAAGATTTAATAAAACAGCCGGAGCTGCGGAAAAAAATCAACCGCAAGCAATATATATCTGAAACCATCGGCGAGTTTACCATCAATGATATTTTAAAGGAACTGGAAAAACCGGGCCGTGACCCGCGCAACCAGATCGAAGAATTCCGCTTTGATGATGCCATCAAGACCATCGAAGATCTTAAACCCGGTATGCAGGTGCCGGGTCTTGTTACCAATATCACCAATTTTGGCGCTTTTGTAGACATCGGTGTAAAACAAGACGGGCTGGTGCATATTTCTCAATTGAGCAATGGTTATGTGTCTGACCCCAACCAGGTGGTGAAACTGCAGCAGAAAGTGATGGTAACCGTTACAGAAGTAGATGTGGCCAGGAAACGGATTGCATTGACCATGAAAACGGATGGCGGAGAAAAGCCTGCCGGCAATGAAAGAAGATCAAATACCAGCGGCGTGGCGCCGGCAAATAAAAAGAGCGATAAAAAAGAAACGGTGCTCAACCCTTTCCAGGCCAAGCTGGCGGAACTAAGGAAGAAACTAGACTAGACTTCGGTGGGGGGATTAAGAGGATTAAAGGTTGTTGGGAGGAAGCAACGAAATCCTGTCATCCTTTTAATCCTTCAAAATCGTCGTCCTTTTCTTGCCGAGGTACATATCCAGTAGCATCAGCCCTATTACTACATTAATGATCATGAAGATGCTGGCAGAAGTATTATTTAAGAATTTGCTGAAATCGATTTTACTGATATCGTATGTAACCGGCAGGGTGCGGGTACTGCCGGTACCTGACCAGCTGACCTGTGAAAGACCATAACCCAGCAGGCCCACTACCATTACCAGGAAGAAAAGGCCGATACCATAAATTATTTTTTTGTTGATATATGTTTTGGTGGCCGGCGCTATCTGGTGTCGGGCAATCTCCTCCATTACGTTTTGAGAGAAACGCAGGGAAGGCTCATCCAGCTCAAACGCCGTATGCACCAGCTGTTGCATCTCCAGCAGTTCATGGTAGCGGATGCGCCAGGTTTCCTGGGTGGCAATCAGTTGTTCCACAAAAGATCGCTCCGTTGCCGTGCCATTGCCGTCTATATAATCCCATAAACGATCTTCCATATACTGCCCCTGCGGGAAATTTTAAGGTTATAAATATAAATATAATTACCGTATAAGAACTTTTTGATCACGATGCAAGATCCCTCACTTCCTGCGTAAAATACTTTTCCATTTTATCTTTCAGTCTTATCCTGGCACGGTGCAGTTTCACTTTTACCGTATTGGGATCCATCCCGATGATGGTACCGATTTCTTCCAGGCTTTGTTCGCCTTTGTAAAAAAGCGTGATGATTTTTGCATCATCCGGGGCCAGCAGGCCAATGGCATCATTTACCATGGCCACCCTCGACTTTTGTTCTACCTGGTTGGCCCGCATGCCACCGTCGAGGTTATCTGCCACGGCAAACACTCTTTCATCGTCCAGCGAATGCGTCTGCAGTCTTTTTTTTCTCAAAAAAGTAATACAGCTTGTATGAACGATGGTATACAGCCAGGTGCTGAATTTTGCATCGCCCCTGAAATCGGACAGGCAGCGATACGCTTTTACAAAAATATCCTGGGCTATTTCTTCTGCATCTTCACGTTTGCTCGCATACCGCAGGCAAATACTGAAAACAAAGTTCTGGTATCTTTTTACCAGTTCGGCATATGCCAGTTTGTTGCCCTGCAGAATCGTTCGGATGATATCGTTATCGTTTGGCCCGGTTTGCATACTGCTGGTTATATGACTACTGTTGATTGGAAAAGGTTACAGCCTCAAAAAGGGCTGAAAGCGCCGGCTTTCAGCTAATGGCTCTTTATTAAAACGAAATAAGCATTTTTAACAACCACCGGCAATAGCATACAGCCCCAAACCACGCTTTACCGGCGTAAAACCCCTTTTTTTGCCGGTGAGCTGTAACCTGCCGGTAAAAGCGGTAGTCATATGGGTATCGTTTCTTTGAACTATGTGATCAGGCACCCATACCATTTGCTTTTTTACTACTGAACAAAAAAACGAGCGGGCTGTAACCCGGGCTAAAAACGGGTAGTCTTAGCTGTAACAAACAAAAACAATAGAAAAATTAAACATTACAATTATGCATAACGAAGGTGTTTTAGTGCCCATCGCATTATTTATCACGCTGTTTGGGGGAGGATTTGCCATGATTTTCGGTATCGTTTACCTGATGAAACGGGAGAACCTGGCCATGATAGAAAAGGGAATGAACCCCCGTGAGTTTGCTAACCGGCCGGCGCCGTATCGCAACCTCAAATGGGGCCTGTTGCTGATAGGTTCCGGTATGGGCCTGACCCTTGCTTATTTTGTTACCCAGTATATGCTGCACGATTATGAAAACCCTGTTCTGTGGATTGCATTTACGGCCATCGGCGGCGGCCTGGGCCTGGTAGGATCTTACAAAGTGGAAAAGAAAGAATTACTGGATAAGGGCAGCCAATAGCTTTTAGCTACTTCTCTATCTCCTCCATTCCTTTTCTCACCGTCAGATCATCTGCATTCAGCACCTCGTAAAAACCATTGTTGCGCCATTCCTGGCGGGCTATCAGCGAAAGCAGGCGGTGCTGCGCAAATTCCCTGTCTTTTGCAGTAAAGGCGCCGGTGTTTACGCTGTCTTTTGCCGCAAAAGCTGCAAACTGGTTCCAGAGCGGGTCTGATGTCTTATACTGGTTAAAGAGTTCGGTGGCGGAAGGAAGCGCTTTTAATTCAGCCCGGTGCTGCATAAAATAATGATAGGCAAAATTACTGAGGGTATTATTGGTGTACAGCCGCGCAAAATTCCTGGACACAACGGACGTATCAACGGATACAAATACATCGGGCATAATGCCGCCGCCACTGTAGACATCCCTGCCGCCTTTGGTTTTGAACGCTTTTCCCATCTGATCCACATGATTGCTGTCTGCGTTGGTCATTTCACCCTTGTGATAGCGGTTCACAATATCGCTGGCATAATCTTCTTCGCCCTTATTATAGGGTTTTTGTATACTCCGGCCCGAGGGTGTATAATACCTCGCCACGGTGAGGCGGAGGGCAGAACCATCGGTTAAATCATATTGCTCCTGCACCAGCCCCTTGCCATAGGTTCTTCTGCCCACAATTTCTGCCCGGTCCCAGTCTTGCAGCGCACCTACCAGCACTTCACTGGCAGAAGCAGTACCCTCGTTTACGAGTACGACCAGTTTCCCTTTTTCAAAAAGGCCGTCCCGTATGCAACGGAACTCCTGTTTAGGGCTGTTATTGCCCTGGGTATATACGATCAGTTTGGTGCCGTCTAAAAACTCATCTGCCATCTTGATGGCTTCCTGTAAAATGCCGCCGCCATTGTCTCTTAAATCGAGCATGAGTTTTTGCATACCCTGCTGCTGCAATTTCTCCAGCGATTGCATAAACTCCCGGTAGGTGGTCTCTGAAAATTTATTGATATGGATATAACCATCCTGCTTGTTCATCATATAGGCCGCGTCTACCGACAAAATGGGTATTACGCCCCGCTGAAGGCTGACGGGCATCAGTTTGCCTGCACGAAAAATAGTTAGTACCACGGTGCTGGCACCAGGCCCGCGCAACAGCTTTTTTATCCTGGCCGTTGTGATGCCATTGCCGGCCACCACCGAATCGCCCACCTTAATGATTCGGTCGCCTACCTGCAGGCCGGCCTTGTCGCTGGGCCCGTTTTCCATAACGGTGATGATATTTACCGTATCACTGAAAATATTGAACTCCACGCCGATTCCCTGGAAATTTCCCTGCAGGTCTTCATTGATTTCTCCGAGGTTAACAGCAGGTATAAAAATAGAGTGGGGGTCGAGCTTAGACAATACCTGTTGTATAGCGCCATCCGCCAGGGTATCGGGCGATACGGCATCTACATACCTCAGCTGTATCAGATCAAGCACCTGTTGCAAAGTGGTGCTTTTTTGTTTTTTGAAGAGGCCACCGGGGCGGGCCGTGTTCTCGCGCAGCACATAACCTACAGACATACCCGCAACCATCACCATGGCGAACAAAAGAGGCAACCAGACATTCAATTTTTTTTGTGGCATCATAGCTTAATCAATTCGGGGCAAATTTAATTGAAATAGGCAGGCCTTGCGGGAATATTTGGCAGACGGCAGGTGATGGTCAGTAGTCAGTAGTCGATAGCCTGTAGTCGTTGCTCGAAAGCAACCTGGCCGCGGGCTACCGACGATAGACCAATGACTGCCCACTGGCGCCATGCCGGTTTTCTTTTATGCTAAATAGGCAGGGAATATTAACTTCGTTCTTACTAAGACAATGATATGGTAGTTCTAATAGCAGACAGCGGTGCCACCAAATGCGAATGGTGTTTATTATCGGGCGGTCGCAAAAAAAGTATTTTTACCCAGGGCATAAGCCCTTATTTTTTAAACAGTGAACAGGTGCAGTCCATTCTGCGCAAAGAATTATTACCCCGGCTGAAACAGGTGGCGGTAACCGATGTCTTTTTTTATGGTACCGGTTGCCTGGATCCGGTTAATGCCCGGATGATGAAAACGGCTATCGGGAAGGTTTTTGCGGATGCCCATATCCGGGTGGCGCACGATCTGGCCGGGGCTGCCAGGGCAGTCTGTGGAGATGGGAAAGGTATTGCCTGTATACTGGGTACCGGCAGCAATTCCTGCTATTACAATGGAAAAAAAGTAGTGAAGAACAGTCCTGGTATCGGGTACATACTGGGCGATGAAGGCAGCGGCGCGTATCTCGGCAAGAAAGTAGTACAATATTATTTGTACGGCACTTTTGATGAAGACCTCAAATATAAATTCGATGATAAATATAAAATAAATGCAGCGGGCATACTGGAACAGGTATACCGGCAGCCGTTGGCCAATCGTTACCTGTCTGGTTTCTGCCTGTTCCTGGCCGAGAACAGGGGACATTATATGATTGAAAATATTATCGAAGACGGGTTAAATGATTTTTTCTTCACGCATCTTTGCAAATACAGCGAGAGTTGGAAAATGCCTATTCATTTTGTGGGAGGAGTGGCCTATGGTTTCCGGGATGTGATTAAAGAATTATGCCACAGTTATGAATTTGACCTGGGGCAAATAATTAGCCACCCAATGGAAGGATTGATTGAATACCACAGATAAGATAACAGAGATAGCTATGTCTTTTGAGAAATTTACAGAACAACCGGGGAAATACCGTCACCTCGACAAAATGAGCGTGCAGGAGATACTGCAGCATATTAACGAAGAAGATAAGACGGTGCCTTTTGCAGTAGAGAAAGCCATTCCGCAAATTGAAAAGCTGGTTACCGTTACCAGCAATAAAATGCTGGATGGCGGGCGGCTTTTTTATATTGGCGCGGGCACCAGCGGAAGACTGGGTATACTGGATGCCAGTGAGATACCGCCTACCTACGGCATGCCCTACGGGCTGGTCATCGGTATTATTGCCGGTGGCGAAGAAGCCATTCAACGACCGGTAGAGAACGCAGAAGATGACACCGCGCAGGGTTGGGCCGACCTTGATGAACATATGATCAGCGATAAGGACGTGGTGATTGGTATTGCGGCCAGCGGCACCACGCCCTATGTAATTGCAGCACTGAAAGAAAGCCGCAAACGGGGCATCGTAACAGGCTGTATTACCTGCAACCCCGGCAGCCCGCTGGGCGATGCTGCGGAATACCCGGTTGAAGTGGTGGTAGGCCCGGAATTTGTGACAGGCAGCACCCGCATGAAAAGCGGCACCGCCCAGAAAATGGTGCTCAATATGATCTCAACGGCTGTCATGATCCAGATAGGAAGGGTAGAGGACAATAAGATGGTGAATATGAAGCTGAGCAATGATAAACTGGTTGACCGCGGTACCAAAATGCTCATGGACATACTGCGCCTTACCGATTATGATAAAGCAAAGAACCTGCTGCTCAAATATGGCAGTGTTAAGAAAGCGGCGGAAGGGAAGCTGTAAGGTGCAGGGTATTTGCTGTAGGCTGTAAAGCGCAAGGTTTAAGGTTTAGGGCGCTTTTGCATGGCCAACCTTAAACTGTATTTCTTATACCTGATACCCCTCAAAAAAATATTTGGATATAGCTATTTCATAACCGTATATTGGTGGGGGATGTCTTATTAAAGACAGATTGATTAAACAAACAAGCGTAGTGGATTATGCAGGACATTGAACCTTTTTATAACTGGCGCCATATATATACCAGCGAGGAAGATGAGCGGTCGCCTTTTTATGGTAGGGTGTACTCTGAGTTTGTGTTTTCACAAACTGTATACAACTATTATATCCATCCGCAATGGGATGATTTTGGATCGCGCACCCTGTACCTGAAAGTGCTCATGGCAGATTACGAAGAGAAATATGTGATCATTGAACTGATTGGCGAATGGAACGATGCCATTGAGAACGATATCATGGAGCTGAAGCGCGAAGTAGCAGATGTTTTTTTTCAGCAGGGGATCAATAAATTTATATTGATAGCCGAAAATGTGCTCAACTTTCACAGCGATACCAAAGATTATTATGAGGAATGGTTTGAGGAAGTGACCGATGAAAATGGTTGGGTGGTTATTGTTAACATGCCGGAACAGACACAGCATGATTTTAAAAAAGCGAAACTGAACCGATACCTGGAGCTGATGCAGATCGACAACTGGCGCGTCTACAAGCCTTTTCACCTCTTTAAAAAAATTGATGGAGAGATCATGAACCGGCTGGGTTAACAAGCGTTAGCTTCACTTGACTGGCAACGGTTTTCGCAAATATTAGTATAATATTTTTTGGCGCTTTGACTTTAGTTCTTATTTTTGACTACCGATGGTCATCAACAAAGCATATTTTAGTTTCTATTTTTACTTCTACTTTACGGAGCAGAGGGGATGCTTTTGTTGAACAAATAATAAAAACTTGTAAAACAACATAAAGAGTCCCCCGAGTTTCGGGGGATTTTTATTTTAATACCCCGCTGTAAAAGGCGTTAGTAAAGAAAAATGGCGACAAAAGTGTCTATACAGGGCTACGAAGGAAGTTTTCACCAGGAGGCTGCGCGGCAGTTTTTTGGCAAAGAAGTAGCGGTGATACCCTGCGCCACGTTCAGGGAAGTGGTAAAGATTGCCGGCAATAAAAAAGACAGCGATGGTGGCATAATGGCCATCGAAAATTCCATTGCAGGCAGTATCCTTCCCAATTACAACCTGCTTAAAAAAAGCAACCTGCTGATCTCGGGCGAGATCTACCTGCAGATCAGGCAGAACCTGCTGGTAAATCCCGGTGTACAATTAACAGATATCCGGGAAGTGCATTCGCACCCGATGGCGCTTCAGCAATGCCTGGGCTTTCTTGATAAATACGACTGGAAGCTGATTGAAACAGAAGACACCGCGCTGAGCGCAAAACATATTCAGCAGCACCGCAGCAAACACATCGCTGCCATTGCCAGCAAACTGGCGGCAGAATTATTCAGCCTGCATATGATTGCGCCCAATATCCACACCATGAAAAATAATTATACCCGGTTCCTCGTGTTACAGCGGCCCGACAAATTACCCGCCACCGATGGCGCCAATAAAGCGTCGGTTAATTTTCATACCGATCATTCGCGGGGCAGCCTGGCAAAAGTGCTTACAAAGATTGCAGACGGCGGCATCAATTTAAGCAAGCTGCAGAGCTTTCCGATACCTGGCAGCGATTGGTTATACAGTTTTCATGCAGACATGGAATTTGAAACACTGCAGCAATTCAACAGCGTAATGGATGCCATACGCCCATTAACAGAAGAGATAAAAATATATGGCGTATACCGCAAGGGCCGAACGGTGTAGTTGATCCGTTGGTGGGCGGATCGGCTGATTAGAAGAAGCGGATCATTGATACCATTCTCAGAGAAGAATAAAAATGTTATGATAGCAACAGCAAAAAGACTCGAAGGTATTGGCGAATATTATTTCTCGCAGAAATTACGGGAGATCGATGAGCTGAACAAGCAGGGGAAAAATATTATCAGCCTGGGTGTTGGCAGTCCTGATTTACCACCGCACCCGGATGTTATAAAAGTATTGCAGGAGGAAGCCGCCAAACCCAATACCCATGCCTACCAGAGCTATAAAGGTTCGCCGGTATTGCGGGCCGCCATCAGCAGCTGGTACAAGACCTGGTACAACACTACCCTGCAACCCGACACGGAAATACTGCCGCTGATCGGCAGTAAGGAAGGCATCATGCATATCTGTATGGCTTACCTGGATGCCGGAGATGAAGTGTTGGTGCCCAACCCGGGTTATCCTACCTATAGCAGCGCCGTTAAACTGGCAGGCGGTACCGTACGTTCGTATTTGCTGACCGAAGAAAGCAACTGGCTGCCCGATTTGGCCGCATTGGAAGCTGCCGGCCTTGATAAAGTAAAACTGATGTTTGTGAACTACCCGCACATGCCCACCGGGCACTTGCCTACGACCGCTTTTTTTGAGCAGTTGGTACAATGGGCGCGTACCAACCGGATTTTACTGGTACATGATAATCCTTACAGCTTTATCCTGAATGAACAGCCAATGAGTTTGTTAAGTGTAGCAGGTGCCAAAGAAGTGGTCATTGAACTGAATTCGCTCAGCAAATCGCAGAATATGGCAGGCTGGCGCGTCGGCATGCTCTGCGCAGCCAAAGAAAGAATAGATGAAGTACTGCGATTTAAAAGCAATATGGACAGCGGTATGTTTCTGCCGGTGCAACTGGCCGCCGCCAAAGCACTTGGCCTGGGCAAAGACTGGTACGATTCAGTCAATACAGTGTACCGGCAAAGGCGGCAAAAAGTATTTGCCCTGCTGAACCTGCTGCAATGCAGTTATTCGGCAGCACAGGCGGGTATGTTTGTATGGGCAAAAATACCTGCCGGGTATAAAGACGGGTATGCCCTCAGCGACGAAGTACTTTACCAGGCAAACGTATTTATCACGCCCGGCGGCATCTTTGGCGATGCCGGAAACAATTATGTGCGGCTGAGCCTTTGTTGCGCGGAGGAGAAGATAGAGGAAGCAATGAAAAGAGTGGAAAAAAATATCGCACAGCGCCAGCAGGGCTGACAGAGAAAGACATATGAGCAATTTCCCATCAGAAAAAGCATTTTAAGGCAAGTATCGCCATTGGGGTTTAGCGGCAAATAAATAATAACAGCAATTGCACGCAGGTGGTTCTGTTAGCACTGTTCGAAAAAAAATAAACCATGTTTGACACAGTTACCATTATCGGTGTAGGTCTTATCAGCGGGTCTATTAGCCTGGCGCTGAAAGAAAGAGGCCTGGTTAAAAAGGTGATCGGTGTAAGCCGCACGGAAGAAAGCATCCAAAAAGCCCTGGAACTCGGCTTAATAGATGAGGCGTTGCCGTTAGAAGAAGCGGTTGCTGCCGCTAACCTCATTTATGTAGCGATACCGGTAGATGTAACCCTTCCGGTCATGCAGCGGATCATGGACCTGGTAACAGACAAACAAGTGGTGGTGGATGCCGGGTCTACCAAAAATGCGCTTTGTGAGGCCATGGCAGATCATCCCATGCGCCGGCGTTTTGTAGCCACCCATCCCATGTGGGGCACAGAATACAGCGGGCCCGAAGCGGCAGTAAAAAATGCCTTTGCCGGGCGAACCTGTGTTATCTGTGAAAAGGAAAAAAGCGATGCGGATGCCATAGCGGTGGTAGAGGAAATGTACAAACGGATTGGCATGCACCTGGTATACATGGACGCCGTAAGCCACGATATGCATGCTGCCTATGTGAGCCATATTTCGCACATTACTTCTTTTGCACTGGCCAATACGGTGCTGGAAAAAGAAAAAGAAGAAGATGCCATTTTTGAACTGGCGGGGGGTGGTTTTGAAAGTACCGTGCGGCTGGCGAAAAGTAATCCTGCCATGTGGGTGCCGATTTTTATGCAGAACCGCGAAAACGTGCTGGATGTACTGAACGAACATATCTCGCAACTGCGAAAATTCAAAGCCTGCCTGGAGAAAGAGAATTACGGTTACCTGTTACAGTTGATTGAAGATGCCAATAAGATAAGAAGAATAATAAAATAGAACAGGGATCAAACGCAGATGAGCATGATTTTTATGATTTAAACGGATTTTACTTACTGGAACCGGTTGAGTGAATCACAGCAATCATAAGTTCATAAAAATCCGCGTTCCAGCACTTACCTTTACAATCTATACAAATGCAAGCAATAGCAACAACAATGAAAGAACTCGTACAAGAGAAATGGAACAAGCGTCCATTGATCATTTCCGGTCCCTGCAGTGCAGAGACGGAAGAACAGACACTCGCTACCTGTCAGCGCCTGGCCAGTACCGGTAAAATAGATATGCTGCGCGCCGGCATCTGGAAACCCCGTACCAAGCCCGGCCTCTTTGAAGGCATTGGCACCAAGGGGTTGCCCTGGATGCAGAAAGCCAAACAGCTGACCGGCCTGCCCATTACCGTGGAAGTGGCCACCGCCAAACAGGTAGAAGATGCTTTGACATTCGAAGTAGATGTACTGTGGATCGGCGCCCGCACCACCGTAAACCCTTTCAGTGTACAGGAAGTAGCAGATGCTTTAAGGGGGGTAGATATACCGGTGCTCATAAAAAATCCTATCAATCCTGATCTCGAATTGTGGACGGGTGCGGTAGAACGCGTGGCAAGGGCCGGCATAAAACAGATCGGTCTTATACACCGCGGATTTTCTTCTTACGGCAATACCGAATACCGGAACGCACCCATGTGGCACCTGGCCATTGAAATGAAGCGCCGCAACCCGGCAATGATGATCATCAATGATCCTTCTCATATTTGCGGCCGCCGCGATATTTTACTGGAAGTGGCACAGGAAGCCATCGACCTGGGATACGACGGACTGATGATTGAAAGCCATATCGATCCGGATAATGCCTGGAGCGATGCCAAACAACAGGTAACGCCCGAAAAACTGGCAGAGCTGCTGGATGCCATCGTATGGCGCAAGGAAGATGTGAACTCTGAAGCCTATCACGCAGCACTGGAAAAATTACGTCAGCAAATCAATCACCTCGACGATGAAATGATGCAGATACTGGGGCAGCGCATGAAAATCGCCGATCAGATTGGCAAGTATAAAAAAGAAAATAACATCACCATCCTGCAAACCAACCGCTGGAATGAGATACTGGAAAGAGCGTTTAACCGCGGTGAAAAACTGGGACTGGGAAAAGAATTCATTACCAAATACCTTGACGCCGTGCACATGGAAAGCATCAACCACCAGAATAAGATCATGAATAGTTAGATCCCAGGCCACACCACACCCCTGTCACTGAAGGGGGAGCTGGCGCCTGGAAGGGTAATTACTATCGGGCTTGATGGATTCGATATGGCGGAGGATCTCACTGATCATTACAACGAAATCATTTTTTTAACACGATACTTTCTACATGAATGACAAAAGCTCTCCTTTAGGGGCTGGGGGTATCCGCTTCGCTTTTAGCCGGTCTTCCACGATGGTTTATTTCGATGCTTCCCTGTCGAAATTGGGAACACTGGCGGATAAAAAGAATGCGATTGTTATAACAGACGAAAACATCTTTGCAGCGCACCAGGCAAAATTGAAGGGCTGGAAAACAATTGTGCTGAAAGCCGGTGAAGAATATAAAACACAGGCCACGGCAGACGATATCATCCGGCAGCTGATACAACTGGAAGCCGATCGAAAGACCACCCTGGTGGGCATGGGGGGCGGGGTCATTACCGATATCACGGGCTATGTGGCTTCCGTATACATGCGTGGTATCGCCGTCGGTTTTGTACCCACCAGCCTGCTGGCCATGGTAGATGCCGCTATCGGTGGAAAAAATGGCATCGATATAGGGTTCTATAAGAACATGATTGGTTTGATAAGGCAACCCGATTTTTTATTGTATGATGTGGGGCTGCTGAAAAGCCTGCCCGATGCAGAATGGGAAAATGGTTTTGCCGAGATTATTAAACATGCGGCTATTAAGGATGCCGCTATGTTCAGCCTGCTCGAAAAAAATAACCTGGCCGCATTCCGGAAAAACAAAAAAATGCTGGCGGCGCTGATAAAAAACAATGCCAGCATCAAGATCAAAGTTGTGCAGAAAGATGAATTTGAAAAAGGCGATCGCAAGCTGCTGAATTATGGACATACCCTGGGCCATGCCCTGGAAAACCAGTACCAGCTATCACATGGCCATGCCGTGTCTATCGGCATGGCCTATGCGGCAGAAATATCCAGTCAGCTGACAGGATTCAGGCAGACAGACCGGCTGGTAAAAGTCATTCACCAGTATAACCTGCCCGCGTTTACAAAATTTGATAAAGACAGGGTTTTTGCTGTATTAAAAATGGACAAGAAACGGGAAAGAAAAGACATCAACTATATTTTGCTGGAGAAAATAGGGAGGGGCATTGTTAAATCAATTCCGCTCACAAAACTTGAAAATATTATTAGTAAGCTTCAAACACCCCTTCTGGGGTCAGGGGTATGATGGCAACCATTCAACCGTCTCAGTTATCGGGCTCCATCCAGGCACCGGCCTCTAAGAGTTCCATGCAAAGAGCCTGCGCAGCAGCGCTGCTGTCGGCAGGAAAAAGCACCATCCGCAACCCTGGGCAGTCGAACGACGATAAAGCCGCCATGGATATTATCCAACGGCTGGGTGCGGAATGCAGCATGAGCGAAGAAGAATTAGTCATTAATAGCCGGGGAGTACAGCCTGCTGCCAGTGAAATCAATTGCGGGGAAAGCGGCCTGAGCATCCGCATGTTTACGCCATTGGTGGCACTCAGTGATAAGAAAATATCCATCAGCGGCAGCGGCAGCCTGGCGCAGCGCCCCATGGATTTTTTTGACGAAGTATTGCCACAACTCGGTATTGTTACCCAAACAAATGAAGGAAGACTACCACTGTTGATACAGGGCCCCCTTGTACCCAGGGATATTACCATCGATGGCTCATTAAGTTCCCAGTTTCTAACAGGCCTGCTGATGGCCTATGCGGCGGCCCAGGCAAAAGAAGTGTCCATTACCGTTACCAACCTGAAAAGCCGGCCATACATCGATCTTACCCTGGATGTAATGAAACAGTTTGGCCTGAAACTGCCTGAAAACCGTAACTACGAATCTTTTTATTTTGATGCAACAACGCAGGGCGCACCAGCCACCACGCATGACTATACCGTGGAGGGAGACTGGAGCGGCGGCGCCTTTCTGCTGGTAGCAGGCGCCATTGCAGGGCATATTACGGTAAGAGGATTGGATGTGTATTCTACCCAGGCAGACAAGGCTGTGCTGCGGGCCCTGGCGGATTGCGGGGCGGGTATGTCAATTGAAGCCACACAAATTGAGCTGAGGCCCATGCCCCTGAAAGCCTTTCATTTTAATGCCACCGATTGTCCGGATCTGTTTCCCCCATTGGTAGCCCTGGCAGCCTGCTGCACAGGCACCACGGCTATTGAAGGCGCAAGGCGGCTGACACATAAAGAAAGCAACCGTGCATTAACGTTACAGCAGGAGTTTGGCAAAATGGGTGTTGAAATAACGCTCCAGGACGACCTGATGCTGATAAAGGGCGGTAGTGGCATCAGGGGCGCCACTGTTCACTCGCGGCACGACCACCGGATTGCCATGGCCTGTGCGGTAGCAGGGCTAAGGGCAGACGGGAATCTGATCATTGAAGAAGCAGATGCCATTAATAAATCGTACCCGGATTTTTATCAGCACTTGGAAAGGCTGGGTGCTGCTGTACAATATACCGGTCTGCCCCTGGTGCATTAGCCGGAGACGAACCTTTGTCGGTTCTTTTTGTCATATAAATTTAAACGCCCACAGGGTTGCAGATGAATTCATTCGGTCGGCTATTCAGCATACATATTTTTGGCGAATCGCATGGCGAATCGGCGGGTATCAATATAGACGGTTGTCCGGCGGGCCTTTCCTTATCAGTCGAAGATTTCCTGGAAGATATAGAGCGACGAAAGGGGGGCACCCAGAAAGGAACCACGCCGCGCAAGGAAGATGATCTGCCCATTTTTAAAAGTGGTGTCTTCAATGGCAAAACAACGGGCGCGCCCATTACCATCCTTTTCGAAAACAAGAATACCCGCAGCGGTGATTATGAAAAACAACGGGCGGTGCCAAGACCCGGTCATGCCGATTTTGTAGCCCATGCAAAATTTGGTGGTTTTGAAGATTTCAGGGGGGGGGGACATTAAAGCGGAAGGT
>CAXTMV010000019.1:26266-29938 GCA_964245425.1 uncultured Flavihumibacter sp.
CCCCCCCCCCCCCCCCCCCGACATTTCAGCGGACGGTTAACCGTGTGCCTGGTAGCGGCAGGGGTGATAGCAAAGAAATTGTTGGCGCAGGTAGACCTCACCCTAAGCGGAGTAGCACCTGAACCTGCGCCCAAAGGCATCAGCGTACAGGCAACCATCCTGGAAATAGGCGGTGAAACAGATCTTGAAAAAGGTTTACAGAAAGCCATCGATCAAAAAGATTCTATCGGCGGCATAGTAGAATGCAGGGTAAACGGGCTTCCCGTGGGATTGGGAGAGCCTTTTTTTGATTCTGCTGAGTCTGTTATCAGCCATGCCGTATTTGCCATACCGGCTATCAGGGGCATTGAGTTCGGAACCGGTTTTGCAGCTGCCCGTATGTTCGGCGTCGATCATAATGATCCTATTGAAAGCGCCGGCGGCAAAACAACCACCAACCATGCCGGCGGCGTGGTGGGCGGCATCACCAATGGCAATGAACTGGTATTCCGCATTGCCGTTAAACCAACCTCTTCCACACCCAAAGAACAGCAAACGCTGAACTGGGAGACCGGCCAGGTAGAAACTTTTTCCGTAAAAGGCCGACACGATCTTTGCATTGCCCTTCGGGTACCCGTAGTGTTGGAAGCAGTTACCGCCATGGTGCTGGCAGATTTATTAATGCTGGAACGCCATATTAAAAGAATCCTTTAACACAGCCATATGCCGATTATTTACCATGTTACTTCTGCCGCAGAATGGACAGCTGCCCAAAAAGCCGGCGCCTACACAACGCCTTCTTTACAGGCAGAAGGCTTTATTCATTGCTCGGCAGATGATGCACAGGTAGCGGGCGTATTGCAGCGTTATTTTGCCGGTAAATCAAACCTGGTAAAACTTATCATCGATACAGACAAACTCACCAGCCGTTTTATTTATGAATGGTCGCCTTCTACAGCAGATACTTTTCCGCATATATATGGCCCGGTTAACCTGGAAGCAGTGATTGAAACAGCAACGATAGAAAACGGCTGATGGCTGCTATCTTTTGCGCGGCAGGGTACATCAGCCATCCAACAATTTTTACAACTATGCATTCATTCATTGTTAACGCGTCCCTCCAGGTGTTACCCATTGTGCAAGACAGGCATCCCTACGAATGGGTAGACGAAGCCATTGCCATTATTCAGCAATCGGGTATAAAATATGAGGTGGGGCCTTTTGCCACCCTGCTGGAAGGAACCTATGCAGACGTGATGCAGGTGGTTGATAAAGTAAACGAATACCTTTTCAGTAAAAACTGTGCTGAATGGATTTGCAATGCGCAGGTACAGATCCGTAGCAGCGGCGATATCACAGGGGAGGAGAAGACAAAGAAATTTGCCTGGAATGGCTGATGCATGGTGTACTCATGTCTGATTGATGGTCGGCAAAAGACATCCGGCATGATCATATCATACATCAGACATTCATTTGTTCCCTCTCAAATCCTTAAAATCCACATCCATCGCTTCAAAATAGTTATTTTCATCAGGCCATGAAAAATGCCACCATTCAGTGTCAAATTTTACGAAACCGTATTTTGCCATCACATCAGCCAGCATCTTCCGGTTTTGGAGCGCGTCAAAGGGCAGTGTCATAAAAGAGTAGTGTGCTGTATCGCTGAAGTTATCAAATCCGGTAGGCATCTGTATTTCTTTTCCGTTATGTGTATAGATAACCGTCAGGTCTACCGCGGTTCCGCGGTTATGCCCGCTTCCTTTTTTAGGGTCTGCCACGTATTTTTCATTCATGACCAGCTCCCAGAATTTCTCCGTTACGGAATAAGGCCGGTAAGCATCCCATATTTTCAGTCCCATGCCTTTTTCGTTCAATTCTTTCTGTACCTGTGCCAGTGCCCTGGCCACCGGCAACCGGAGAAAAGTGTAATTGGTTCTTAAGGGATACATATTCCGCCGCATAAAATTCTTGTCGGAGGCATATTTGATATCATATATGATATTGGGAATAAGGGTTTTCAATTCCACCATTTGTTTATTGCTATCTGCCTTTACAGTGGCCTCATACATGGCAATATCTTTGATTACAGGTATACCATATTTGCTGAGCGGCGGTTGAATGGCCTGGCCAAAAACAAGTAAACCACTGAATAGCAGGCATACTGACAAATAAAAATGCCTTTGTTTGGGTAAATTCATTGATAAAATTTGGTTTTTTCGAAATTACAGTATCTTTTTACATATTAATATGAGGAATATAAACCCCTGGAACTTTTTCGGCCGTCAAAATAAGCATTTATGGCTTCTTTTTATTGCAGGCTGGCTGTTAAGCTGTAATAATAATGCCGAACAAAAACCGCCGGAGGTAGTGGTGGTCAAGATTCCTGAAAAAATCGACGGGAAAGTGACGGAGCTGTTGCAAACTTCTGTGCAGTATGTATTGGAAAACAAGGGCAAACTAAACGATTCCATAACGTTGAAGTATCCCGGCCTTGATAGCATCGTCTACAGCAACGGGCATTTTCGCCCTTTCTGGAGTTCAGATGAAAAATGGGATGCGCTGGCAGACTCGTTGTTTGTGTTTATCCGGGATGCAAAATTATATGGCTTATTTCCTTCCGATTACAATATCGTCTCTCTTACCAATATCAGGACCGGCATGGCCTCCGATTCACTGCACAAAAAAAATGCTGCTTTATGGGCAAAGGCTGATATCCTGTTTACCGATGCCTACCTGCGGATGGCAAAAGATCTGGGCCTCGGCCGTCTGTCCAGAGACAGTGTTACCCTGCGGGTGGATTCTTTAAAGAGCGATACGCTTTTTCTGAAAAATTTCCAGGATGCCCTGGCAGCAAAAAACATACGCGGTTCGCTGGAGCAACTGGAGCCCAAATTAAAGGCGTATATGGATCTGAAAGCAGGCATCCCGCATTTCCTTGATTCGGCCGATTTAAAACCGGCTACGTATATCAGCTATCCCAACAAGGATTCCATGGCCATGATGAAACAGGTGGCCAGCCGGCTGCAGGAACTGGGTTTTATGTCAAGGACAGCAACCGATTCGGCGGATACCGTTTCATTACGAAGCCGCATTAAAAAATACCAGGCCGAGCATAATATACCGGTCACGGGTAAAGTTGGCGACAAAACCGTTTCCAGTCTCAACAACAACGACTGGCAGAAATTTAAACGGATCGCGATTAACCTCGATCGCTACAAGATGCTGCCCGATTCATTGCCGCACCAGTACATCTGGGTAAACCTGCCCAGTTTTTACCTGCAACTATGGAATGCAGACACCCTGGTCCTGGAATCGAAAATAGTGGTGGGCAAACCGCTTACCCGCACACCCCTGCTGACCAGTAAGATAACAGATATGGTCACCTATCCGCAATGGACCATACCGGAAAGCATCATCCTGAAAGAAGTATTGCCTGGACTTAAAAAAGATACCAACTACCTCCGCAAAAAAGGATTCAGCCTTATCAATTCCAAAGGCGATGAAGTATATGCCTCTTCGGTTAAATGGGCAAAATACACAAAAGGAATTCCTTATAAAGTTGTACAGGGCAGCGGAGACGATAATGCACTGGGCATACTCAAGTTTAATTTTAATAATAAATACGCGGTATACCTGCATGATACCAACCAGCGGTATTTTTTCAGCAGAACTTTTCGTGCATTAAGTCATGGT
>CAXTMV010000019.1:29948-36577 GCA_964245425.1 uncultured Flavihumibacter sp.
TGGTTGCGTACGGGTACAGCAATGGGACAAACTGGCTCATTTTATTATCAACAACGACAGCCTGAATGCGGCGCCCAATGTAAACACCTTTAAAACAGATTCTTTAAAAGCCTGGCTGAAAAGAAAAGAAAAACACGTGATACCGGTAAGAACCAAACTTCCGGTCTTTATCCGTTATTTCGGCTGCGCCGGGATAAATGGTAATGTAAAATTTTATGATGATATTTATAATGAGGACAGGATGCTGAGCGAGCGCTATTTTGCCAATAAACCTGTTAACTAATGAAGAACTTGCCTGCCATGCTATTGCTTGCTGTACTTACAGCCAGCCAGCTTTCTGCGCAGTCACGCCACCATGCCGGCCGCGCAGATACAGCAAAAACCCCGGGCATCCAGTATGGCACCGCCAGCTATTATGCCGATAAGTTCCAGGGCCGTTCCACCGCTTCGGGCCAACCATATGATAAAAATAAAATGACTTGTGCACACAATTCACTTCCATTGGGAACCTGGGTAAAAGTAACCAGCCTCAGAAACAAACGGTCGGTGATTGTTCAGGTAACAGATCGTCTTCACCGCAGAAATAAAAGACTGGTAGATTTATCCAGGATAGCTGCATCAAAACTTGGGTATTTGCACCGGGGGCTGGCGCGGGTAAAGGTTGAATCGCTCGGCAAAAAACCGCCTGTAGAATAGGTTAACACTTGTTAATAAATATTTTACGTTTTGGATCCGACCCTTTATTTTTGCCCTCACTATTAAAACTCCCTGTTATGAAGAAATTGCTGTCTATATTCCTGTGCCTGCAGGTATTGCTGCAGGTAGCTTTTGGGCAGGACAATGACTACATCAAGCAGCCCCTGCTGGGTGTCAATTTTTTCTTCAACGACTTTAACGGGGCTGGTTATCTCAGTAAATTTGGTTTAAACCGCGCTATCAGGGACAAACAACTGAACCAGTTTAAAAATATGTCGCCCGGCCTTGCAGTAAATTACCTCAATGGCATTTCCAAACACCTCGACCTTTCTGCCGGCCTCGCGGGTTCCTTCCTGGATTATCCTATTGCAGGTAAAAGCCTTACCGGCAATGATAACCTGTTGCTGGAGGCAGATGTATCGGTGAATGCTAAAATGTTGCCTGATAAATACTGGTTCACACCCTACCTGTCTGCCGGGGCAGGTGCTTCCAAATACAAAGGCTACTATGGTGCTTTTATTCCGCTGGGTGCCGGTATGCAGGTTAATTTTTATGATGAAGCATACCTGTTCATCAATGCACAATACCGGATTAGTATAACCGAAAATGCCACCAACCACCTGTATTATAGCATTGGTGTTGCAGGAACCATTGCCAATAAAAAGGAGCCTAAAATAGTACAGGCACCCCCACTGCCGCCACCGGCAGCAGACCCGCCTAAAGACAGGGATGGTGATGGTGTAATAGATAGCCTGGATGCCTGCCCGGATATAGCCGGCCTGGCAAAATTTAACGGTTGCCCCGATACCGACGGAGATGGTATACCGGACAAGGATGATAAATGCCCTACCGTTGCCGGTCTTGCCAGGTACCAGGGTTGCCCGGTCCCCGACCGCGATAAAGACGGCATCAACGATGAAGAAGATAAATGCCCCGATGTGGCCGGCCTGGCCCGGTACCAGGGTTGCCCGATACCAGACAGGGATAAGGATGGCGTAAACGACGAAGACGATAAATGCCCCGATCTGCCAGGCGACGCCGCCAACAATGGCTGCCCGGTTGTTAAACAGGAAGAGCTCAAAAAAGTGGAATATGCAGCGAAGAATATTTTCTTTGGATCCGGCAAAGCAGTACTGCTGGCTAAATCATTCAAACCCCTGAATGAAGTAATTGCCATCCTGAATGGAAATAAAGACCTGAAACTGGCGATGGATGGCTATACTGATAATACAGGCAAGGCGGATAAAAACCTGCAGCTGAGCCAGGCCCGCGCAGACGCGGTTAAAAAATATATGATGGGGAAAGGCGTAGCAGAAAGCAGGCTCACGGCTACAGGCCACGGAATCGACAACCCGGTAGCGGATAATAAAACGGCGGCGGGCAAAGCCAAAAACCGGCGGGTAGAATTACACCTGACATATTATTAAAGGGCAGCCGTAAAAATATAGAAGCAGTTCATTAACATGGGCTGCTTTTTTTATGTATGCTTTGTTTCATACATTCACCGGGCAAGGAAGCGGTAAGCTGTCATTATAAGCCTCCGGCTATACCAGCCCTTACAAAATTGAACTATATTATATTTTATCAGGCTCAAACCATCGGCTGATAGCTATAAGCTAAGAGCTTTACACAATAGCAAATGAAAAATATCTTTTTAACCTTATCGCTTATAATGGCCGGTATAGCGGGTACTGCACAACTGCAATCGCCCGACCAGTTTCTTGGCTACCCAATTGGAAGCCGCTATACGCCGCATTTTAAGATTGTAAATTACCTGTATTACGTGGCGGCTCAGTTGCCGTCCATGGTAAAAGTAGAAAAATACGGTGAAACCAATGAGGGCCGCCCTTTATTATTGGCCTACATAGCTTCCGCAGAAAATTTCAGCAACCTGGAAAACATCCGCAAAAATAACCTGCGCCTTGCCGGTATGCTCACCGATGGCACTGCCGCCAATGAAGCCTCGCCAGTAATTGTATGGCTTAGTTACAATGTTCATGGCAACGAGCCTTCCTCTTCCGAAGCCGCCATGCTTACGCTGTATGAACTGGTGAACCCGTCTAATACCGCTACAAAAGAATGGCTGAAAAATGCCGTGGTGATACTGGACCCCTGCATAAACCCGGATGGTCGTGACCGTTATGTAAACTGGGAAAACCAAATGCAGGGTAAAACGCCCAATGCCAACCCCATTGCCAGGGAACATATTGAACCCTGGCCCGGCGGACGCACCAATCATTATAATTTTGATCTGAACCGCGACTGGGCCTGGCAGACGCAAATAGAAACCCAGCAGCGCCTGCTGAAATACAACCAGTGGTTTCCGCAGCTGCATGTAGATTTTCACGAACAGGGATACAACCAGCCCTATTATTTTGCACCGGCCGCCGAACCTTTTCACGAAGTGATCACTCCCTGGCAGCGCGATTTTCAAGTGCAGATAGGCAGGAACAACGCCAAATATTTTGATGCCGCCGGCTGGCTGTATTTTACCAGGGAACGATTTGATCTTTTTTATCCCAGTTACGGCGATACCTACCCGCTGTATAATGGCGCCATCGGGATGACCTTTGAACAGGGCGGACATAGCCGCGGCGGCCTCGCCGTAGTAAAGGAAGACGGGGATACCCTTACCCTGCACGATCGGTTGCTGCATCATTATACCACCGGCATGTCTGCCCTGGAAATTACGGCGCACAATGCTGCCAGGGTAGTAAAAGAATTTCATAAATATTTTACCAACGCGGTACAAAATCCCGCGGGGGAGTTTAAAAGTTACGTGCTGTTATCAGACGGAACCGACCGCATTGATCGGTTAAAGACATTACTCGATAAAAATGAGATCCATTGGTCATATGTAAATGCGGGCAGCTTTACCGGCCTTAATTACCAGGACGGAAAGCCGGGATCTTTTAAAACTGCACCGGGTGACATCGCAGTAAATGCCAATCAGCCCAAAAGCAACCTGGTTAAAGTACTGTTTGAAAGAACATCCAAACTAAGCGACTCCGCCACCTACGATATTACGGCCTGGTCACTGCCCTTTGTATATGGCTTAAAAGCCTACGGCCTCAAAGAATATGTGCCGGCCGCCAGTGCAGCGCCGCTTGCCACGCCGCCGGCCGTAACCGCCAGTTTCGACAATACCTATGCATGGGTGGTTAAATGGAACGGGCTCAACAGTGCCTGCTTTTTATCTGCCTTGCTGAAAAGCAATATCCGGGTACGGTATGCAGAACTGCCTTTCACAGTGGGCAGCAATGATTTTGACCGGGGGTCGTTGATCATCGCAAAAACATCTAATGGCCGGCTTGGAAAAGACCTGGAGACCATCATACAGTATGCCGCTGCAAAAACCAATGTACGGGTAACGGCCGTGCCCTCAGGTTTTGCAGACAAGGGCTTTGACATCGGCTCAGACAAAGTCAGGTTTATCCACGCACCCAAAGTGGCTTTGCTGGCCGGCAAGGAAGTATCTTCCAATGCCATGGGTGAGGTCTGGCATTTGTTTGAACAGCAGCTGGATTATCCCATCACCCTCATTAATACAGACGATCTTGCCAGGATGGTGCCGGGCGATTTCAATGTGCTGATAATACCAGACGGTTATTATACCCTGTTCTCGCAAAAAGATAAAAACGACCAGTTAAAAGACTGGGTGCGCAAAGGCGGCAAAATAATTGCGCTTGAAAATGCGGCCTTGCAAATGAGTAACACCGATTGGGGTTTTAAATTAAAAGGAGCGGATGATAAAAAAGATAAGGACGATGGCAAAAAAGACGATTACAGCTTGCTGAAAAAATATGATGACCGCGAGAAGGAATACCTGTCGGGCAGCATGCCGGGTGCTATTTTAAAAGTAGAGCTCGATAATTCTCACCCGCTGGCCTTTGGCTATCCCAATAGTTATTATACCCTGAAGCAGGATGAAAATGTGTATGAATACATGAAGGATGGCTGGAATGTAGGCGTTATTAAAAAAGATAATTTTGTAAGCGGTTTTACCGGCAATAAACTGAAAGAGAAATTAAAGGATGGTACCCTGTTCGGCGCCATCGGTATGGGCCGGGGAGATCTTGTGTTTATGGCCGACAACCCGCTGTTCCGGAGTTTCTGGGAAAACGGCAAACTGCTTTTTTGCAACGCGGTTTTTTTGGTGGGGGAGTAACGGATTCCAGGGTATCCGTATCCGTGTATTAATGTTTATCGATAATAGTGTTTAAATAGATAGCCAATGATGCGCTGCTGTTTGCTGTTGTTTTTTCTGCTTCCCCTGTACGCAGGGGCCCAGAAATTCTCTGCTGCCGATCTCCGGCAGCTTAGATTGTACAGCACAGGCATTTTCTTAAATGGAGAGAAGCGCCAGCCGGACAGCACTGCTGCAACCGCTACCTTACAGGTGCAGCCCATCTGGCCCAAAAGAAAAGACGGGGACTGGCTATTTACGGAAAAAACGGATACAGGGCACCGTTACCAGGTATGGCATTTTTATTTACAGGATGATACTACACTGCTGCTGCAATTGCTCGATTTCAAAGACAGCAGTAAGGCCGCCGTATTGGCGCATGATATACAGCAGCAGAACAGCCTTACCCTGGGCAGCCTGCTGGCGCGTAATGGTTGCGGGCTCCGACTGAAAAAAAATAAATCTGTGTATACAGCAACTTCCATTGGCAATGATTGTCTTGCAGAAAAACCTGGTTTTGAATATACCCGTTATGCTGTTTCATGGTCCGCCAATAAGATAGACTGGCAGGAAACAGGTTACGACAAAGATGATAAACCGGTGCCCGGTGAAGAATATCATTTTAACAGGCAGGCAAAGTCATTGAAATAAATACAAGGCATGAAGCAATTGTTTTTTTTATTACTGTTGACCGGTTGCCTGCGGGTACCGGTACAGGGGCAGGCTCCGCAAGTACTTTCATCGGCAGATATCCTGGTGGGTTTAAAAAAACTGGAGGTGCTGGGCAGCGTACTGTATGTAGGTGCCCACCCCGACGATGAAAACACCCGTTTGCTGGCGTGGCTGGCAAAAGAAAAATTGTTTCGCACAGGTTATCTTTCTCTGACCAGGGGCGATGGCGGCCAGAACCTTATTGGTAACGAACAGGGTATTGAACTGGGGCTTATCCGCACACAGGAATTGCTGTCTGCAAGAAGAATAGACGGTGCGGAACAATTCTTTTCACGCGCCTATGATTTTGGATTTTCGAAAAGCACGGAAGAAGCATTGAAGAAATGGGACAAGGAAAAAATACTGAGCGATGTGGTTTGGGTGATCCGAAAATTTCAACCCGATGTAATCATTACCCGTTTTCCGCAGGACAGTCGCGCCGGGCACGGGCACCATTCCGCTTCTGCCGTGCTGGCCGTAGAAGCATTTACTGCCGCTGCAGACGCTACTAAATTTCCTGAACAACTGGCTTTTGTAAAACCCTGGCAGGCAAAAAGAATATTGTGGAATACCTTCAACTTCGGCGGCACCAACACCACCAGTAATGATCAGTTTAAGCTGGATGCAGGCGTGTTCAACCCCATACTGGGTAAGAGTTATGGTGAGATTGCCGCGGAAAGCCGCAGCCAGCACAAGAGCCAGGGCTTTGGCGTGGCAAAACAACGCGGTGTGGCACTGGAATATTTTTCTTCCTGGAAGGGCGATCACCCGCACGATGATCTGATGGATGGCGTTAATACCAGCTGGAGCAGGCTGCCGGGCGGCGATGCCATCCGCCGGAAACTGGACACGGTCTCCAGTTCCTATTCACTTTTTTACCCGGGAAAATCTGTAAAGCAGCTGGTGGAACTATATGGTATGATCAATGCCCTGGAAGACAGCTACTGGAAGCAGCAAAAACTAAAAGAAATACAAAACCTGGTAGAAGCCTGCAGCGGCCTGTTTGCAGAAGTAACCACTGCCGATGCACAGGTGG
>CAXTMV010000019.1:36587-40390 GCA_964245425.1 uncultured Flavihumibacter sp.
GTGCAAACCGATTCCATGAAACTGAATTTCTCCGTGAATAACCGCAACGGCAATGCCATCCGCCTCAGGAAAATCATTGTGAATGATTTTACCTTATCGCCAGACACCCTGCTGGCGGCCAATCAAAATTATTTTTTTAATAAATCATTGTATGTATCGCCCGCCATGCCGGTTTCACAACCTTACTGGCTGAAGAACGAAATGAAAGAAGGGCATTTTGAGGTCAACGACCAGCAGCTCATCGGCAATGCAGAAAGCTCCCCGGCTTACACAGCCACTTTTGTTTTAAATATAGAAGGGCAGGATTTTTCGATCAGCAAGCCGGTTAAGCAAAAATACACCGACCCTGTAAAAGGTGAGTTGTACCAGCCGGTGGTAGTGGTGCCGCCCGTGGTTATAACGCCTGGTAAAAACTTATTGCTGTCTGCAGCTGAAACACCACAGTCGATGCGCATCAGCGTTCGGGCCATGAAAGATGTGATCAAGCCGGTGGTTTCAGTTGTTACGGCCAAAGGATGGCAGACGGAGATTACCAGCCCGAACAGTACAGACACCTTGCGCAAAGGCCAGGAGATGGATATAGATATATTGCTGAAACCAGTACCAAAAGAAAGGGAAAACGGCAAGCAACCCTTCCTGCTTTCGGTATCGGCCGGCAAAGAAAAATATGCCAGTCTTCTCCGGAGTATTAACTACGATCATATACCCAATATCAATTATTTTAAACTGCCGGTATTCAATGTACTTACGCTCGACCTGAAAACAGCCGGTAAAAAGATCGGTTATATTGAGGGGGCGGGTGATTATATTCCGGAAGCACTGCTGCAGATGGGGTACGAAGTCACCTTCCTGAACGACAATACACTGGCCAATGGAAATCTTTCTCAATACGATGCCATTATTACAGGGGTACGGGCCTATAATATCAAAGCTTCTTTGATAACGTACTATAACAAGCTCATGAAATATGTAGAAAACGGTGGCAACCTGGTGGTGCAATACAATACATCCGATTACGTGGGTTCGGCCAAAGCTAAAATAGGTCCTTACCCATTTGCTGTTACAAGAACAAGGGTAACCGATGAGAATGCGGTCATGAAAGTGTTGCAGCCGGCGCATGCGGTACTGAACTATCCCAATAAAATAACCGACAAGGATTTCGAAGGCTGGATACAGGAGCGCAGCATCTACCACGCAGGGAACCTGGATAAACATTATGAAACTATTTTTGCCATGCACGATGAGGGTGAGCCAGACGACGAAGGCGCCCTTATAACCGCTAAATATGGAAAGGGTAATTTCGTTTATACGGGACTGGTATTTTTTCGCGAACTGCCGGCAGGCGTGCCGGGTGCTTACCGGCTGCTGGCCAATATCATTGCATTAAATCATAAAAAGGGATTCTAGTTATGGCCAATTCGTCGCAGCAGCCAAGAAGAGAAATAGGATTTGTTATTGCCATTGTGCTGGGTTTGTTGCTCGGTATTTTTATAAAAAGGGTGCGCGTTGGCCTGTTTATCGGCCTGGCGCTGGGTTTGCTGGCGGCCGGAATGATAAGCGGCCGTAATAAGTGACAGGATAGTGTTTTGCGTATACAGGCTGTGCAGCAGCCGTTGCACCGCTGCAGTCCTTACACGTGCTGTATCCCTTTTTAAAGCGGCTGGTAAACATATGAATCAACAACAGGAAGATAAACCGCCTTTATTTACCAGCTGGACTACCTGGTATATTGCTGTACTGCTGGTACTGCTTATCCTGATTGTGCTGTTTACTTTTTTTACCAACTATTTTGCATGAGCCGCGCAGACTGGATAGTACTTGCCTTTACGTTAACCGGAATTATAGCTTATGGCTTATATAAAAGCCGTACCACCAAAGACCTCGATGGCTACTTCCTCAGCAATCGCAGTATGCCTTGGTGGCTGGTGTTATTAAGCATCATGGGTACACAGGCCAGCGCCGTTACTTTTTTGTCGGCACCGGGCCAGGCTTATACAGACGGGATGCGTTTTGTGCAATATTATTTCGGACTACCCATTGCCATGGTCTTATTATGCGTTACGCTGGTACCCATTTTTCATAAGCTGAAAGTGTATACCGCCTACGAATACCTGGAAAACAGGTTCGACCTGAAAACAAGAACCCTTACTTCTTCTTTGTTTTTATTGCAGCGGGGTGTATCAACCGGCATTAGCATTTATGCGCCGGCCATCATCCTGTCTTCTTTGCTGGGCTGGAATATCTACTGGACCAATGTTTTTATGGGCGGCCTGCTGATCATTTATACAGTAAGCGGCGGCGCCCGGGCCGTGGCGTATACACAGCAACTGCAAATGATCATCATCTTTGCCGGTATGTTCATGGCCGCCTGGATGGTGGTGCGCTTGCTACCTGCCGGCATAGGCTTCATTGATGCATTAAAAGCAGGGGGTAAGCTGGGTAAATTAAATGTAATTACCAGTGGCGTCAGCAACGGCCACTTTAACTGGAACGATCGCTACAATATCTGGAGCGGACTCATCGGCGGATTTTTTCTGGCATTGTCTTATTTTGGTACCGACCAGAGCCAGGTAGGCCGTTACCTCACAGCCAAAAGTTTAACAGAAAGCCGGTTGGGGCTGCTCATGAACGGACTGGTAAAAGTGCCCATGCAGTTCTGTATTCTTTTAATAGGCGTGATGGTATTTGTATTCTACCAGTTTAACCCCGCACCCATTTTTTTTAACGATGTGCAGGTAAAAAAAATAGCGGCCTCACCGTATAAAGATTCTTTGCAGCTAATGGAACTGCAATACAAACTGCTGTCCAAAGAGAAAACGCGCACGGTCGCTACCTGGATCAATGAAAAGAAAAATGCGGGGGATGCCACTGCCGCTGAAACAAAACTAAAACTGCTGAATGCACAAACGGAGAAAATCCGATCCGATTTTAAAGGTCTGATCACCAAAAGCGGGATCGGCGGGGATGGCAATGATACCAATTATATCTTCCTGCGTTTTGTAGTCGATTACCTGCCGAAAGGCCTGGTGGGCCTGCTGATAGCCGTTATCTTTTTAGCGGCCTGGGGCAGCATTGCGGCCGCGCTTAATTCACTCGCTTCCTGCACCGTTGTAGACATCCATAAAAAATTTATTAAAAAAGATGGTACAGATAAAATGGATTATGCTACGTCGCGCTGGTACACCTTCGGCTGGGGCGTGTTTTCCATTGTTATTGCCATGTTTGCCACTAATATGGGCAGTTTAATTGAAGCGGTTAATATACTGGGGTCATTGTTTTACGGGGTTATCCTGGGTGTATTCCTGGTGGCTTTCTACCTTAAACATGTAAAGGCAAATGCCGTTTTTACCAGCGCCGTTATCGTAGAAATATACATCATACTTTCGTTTGCATGGCCCTGGTTGTCTGATCAGTTTCCCGCCATGGCAAAAGTATTGCCGGCAACCCTGAATCATTTTATGACGGCATCTGCATCGGTCAGCTTTCTCTGGCTCAACGCAATTGGTGCATTAGGCGTGATCATCCTGAGTTTGATATTGCAGGCGGTGCCGGGTAAGAAAATTAAAAATTAAAAAACACTATTTATCCGGGTAAACTTTTGATAGATTGGCCGCTGGCTGGCGGGCGCTCGCAGCCTTTTCGATGCTGCGTTTTGCTTTGCGGAGGTAACGCAGCATTGTCAAGTGTTTCAGCCGACACATCATTCAGCTATAGAATAAAGCTGACGCAAGAGCGAGGCATCTCAAAAGCCGCTGATGTCGATTTTGTCGAAACAAGGTACCTGTATTGATAATCGCTGAAAA
>CAXTMV010000020.1:0-39808 GCA_964245425.1 uncultured Flavihumibacter sp.
TGATGCATAAGTACAATGAGTGTTTTGAAGTAACAAAAAAATGGGAGACTTGGGTATTCTTTAATCCGATAACGCCCTGATAGGGACTTATAGCATTTATCAATTAATTATTGTAAATTATAAAGATTAATGACAACGAAGTATTGAACACGCTCTAACGCCGCCCCTTCGGAGAGCGGCAGGGTGAGGTAAGAGGCAGGTTCCGGAGAAGAATGAGGGGTGTGGTAAAAAATATTGTATAAGAAAATTATATGCAGCATACAACCAATGAAACAGCCACCGGCAATTTGTCCGGCGGACGGTTACTCAACATCGGCATACTCGGCCTGGGAGAGGGGCGCAGCACCATTTCGGCCGCGCTGAGAAGCAATAAGGTGAAACTGAAAATGATCTGTGATCGCAATGCGGACTTGTGTCGCCTGCGGGCCGACGAGTTTAAGATGTACGAATATACCACCGAGTACCAGGACATGCTGGATGATAAAAACATAGATATTATTGCCATTTATACACCCGATCACCTGCACGCAGCGCATATAAAACAGGCGCTGATGCACCATAAGCATGTAATATGTACCAAGCCGTTTATAGATGACCTGTCAAACGCAAAAGAATTGCTGGCCCTGCAGGCGCAAACCGGTAAAAAAGTATTCGTAGGACAAAGCTCCCGGTTTTTTGAACCGTATAAAAAGCAACGCGCGGATTTTGAAGAAGGCCTGCTGGGCGAAATGATTACAGTTGAGAGTCACTACAATGCCGATCACCGTTGGTTCCTGGAAAAGCCCTGGGCGCTGGAATCATCCTTTAAATGGCTGTATGGTGGGTTAAGTCATCCGGTTGATTTCATTCGCTGGTACCTGCCTGATATTGAGGAAGTGATGGGGTATGGTATGATCAGCAGCAATGGTATAAAAGCCGGCCTTAAAAATGAAGATACCATGCATTTTATTTTTAAAGGAGCCGATGGCCGCATAGCCCGTGTAAGCGGCGCTTATACAGGCCCGGTACAACCCACCCAGCGCGAAAGCGGCATGAGCTGTATTGTGCGGGGCACGGAAGGCGCCAGCCAGGCAGACTACCATGAACTACGGTATGCAATCACCAACCGCAGCGGAGAAGAGAAGATCATTACCTGGGGGGACGCGCAGCTAAAATATTTTTTCCGGTTTGAAGGGCAAAGTCACCATGCCGGCGAATACCAGAATTACCTTGAATATTTTGCAGATTCCATTGAACAGGGTTTTACTGCCTATCCCGACATGAAAGAAGGCATCGGCACGGTTGTTTTGTTGCAGGCAATGGACAAAAGTTTACAAACAGGAATGCCTGTTAAAATAAAAGACCTGCTTGATGCATTCGATTTAACCCTGTTGACAGATAAAAAAGCCTGATGAACAACCTCTACGATAAACTGCAGCCCATCGACTTTATTATTATCGCCATTTACCTGTTGCTGCTTTTTATTATTGGGTATATGGCCAGCTTTGGTAAAAAAAGAAAGCAGGGAAACCTGTTTTTGGCTGGTAAATCGCTGAACTGGTATAGTATCGGCTTCAATATGTGGGGCACCAATGTAGGCCCCTCTTCTTTGCTGGCTTTTGCCAGCATCGGTTATGGTACCGGCGTAGTGGCCGCCAATTTTGAGTGGTATGCCTTTGTGTTTTTATTGTTGCTGGCGATGGTATTTGCACCCAGGTATATTGCTTCCGGTGTTACCACCATGCCTGAGTTTATGGGTAAGCGCTATGGCAACAGCACGCAGAATATTTTAGCCTGGTATGCACTGGTAAAGATGCTGATATCGTGGCTATCGCTTGGGTTATTTGCCGGCGGCTTCCTGGTAAGGCAGATTACCGGCATCCCGCTCTGGCAATCGGTTATCGTGCTGGTACTTTTTGCGGGCATCTTCACTTTTGCCGGCGGCCTTAAAGCCATTGCCAGGGTAAATGTTTTCCAGATGATTTTACTGATCCTGGTATCGTTGCTGCTGAGTTGGCTGGGCCTCCAAAAACTGGGTGGGTTGCATGCCATGATACACAAAGTGCCAGCCGGTTACTGGAATTTGTTCAGGCCGGCCAGCGATAAAAAATACCCATGGCCGGCCTTGTTGCTGGGTTACCCGGTGGCGGCGGTTGCTTTTTTTTGTACCGATCAGGCCATGGTGCAATCGGTATTGGGGGCAAAAAACCTGCGGCAGGGGCAATTGGGCGTTAATTTTATTGGCTGGCTGAAGCTGCTGGCATTGCCGCTTTTTATCTTGCCGGGTATTTTGTGTTTTGTATTGTTCCCGGGCCTCAAAGATCCAAACGAAGCCTACATGACCATGGTCACCCATCTATTTCCGCCTGGTATGAACGGGCTGGTAGTGGTGGTACTCATTGCAGTGCTGGTAGGCACCATCGGATCTTCACTAAACGCACTAAGCACTGTCTTTACCACCGATTTATATGTAAAAAAGATAAACCCCGGCGCCACAGAGCAACAGATTGTAAAAGTGGGCAGGCTAACGGTAGTGGCCGGTTGCATTTTTGCGGTGGCCATGGCAATCGCCATCGATAATATTAAAGGGCTTAACCTCTTCGATATTTTTCAATCGGTACTCGGTTTTATCGCACCACCGCTTTCAGTCGTATTCCTGTTATCGGTTTTCTGGAAAAGGACTACGCGTAAAGCGGTCAATGGCATCCTGTCATGGGGTTCCGCTTTCAGCCTGGGTATGGGTATTTTATATTTATGGGTATTTACGCCCGATAAATACCATTTCTGGCCGCATTACCTGCTGCTGTCTTTTTATATTTTCGCATTGCTTTTTGTTGCGGCGGTGGTTATTTCAATAACAGATGCAACGCCGGTAACCAACGGCCAGACCCTGGCAACAGAGAACATGCCGGCTACCACCCGGCGGGTAAAAATATTATTTGCTTTGCTGGGCGTGGCCATACTGGGCCTGTATATTTTCTTTAACGGATTTTAAAAGACTTGCATGAAAAAAAATAACCAGCCCACAAAAAAATACAGGATCAGCCTATTCCTTTTTTTTACGCTGTTTGGCTGGCTGCACATGTCGGCACAACAGGCCACCTGGATCTGGTACCCCGGCGATTTTGAAATAGCACTGGCCAACCGCGTGCAAAACCGGCGCACAGAACGGGGCGTTTTTCTGCCGGTATTCTGGAAAATGGACAGTCACTATGTATTGGTAGAATTCACCAAAGCAGTTGAACTGCAGCAGGCAGAACAGGTCGCCATCGGCGTAGAAGGCCAGTACAATGTGAAGCTGGATGGAAAAGCCTGTGAAGGTAGCCCTGCTGTTGTGCAGATACCACCCGGAAAACACCTGCTTTCCATAAAAGTGTTTAACCAGGCGCGGGTGCCGGCCATTTTTTTGCAGGGAAGAACGCTGGTATCAGATAGTTCCTGGCTGGTTACATTTGAAAATAAAGAGTGGATTGATGAGACCGGCAAAACCTCTGATGTATCTGCTACTACCTGGGTGCATGCCGGCTGCTGGAATTTTAACTCGCCTGCCAGGCTGCCTTCAGCCTTTTCTTTACCGGTAAAAAAAATATCGGCCCGGAAGGTAAACAAGGGCCCGCATTCTATGTTGGTCGATTTTGGCAAAGAAACCTTTGGCTTCCTGCAAATACATGGCGTACACGGACAAGGTGCCCTGTCTGTTTATTACGGCGAGTCGGAAGAAGAAGCAATGTCTGCTGAACATTGCGAAACGCTCGACAGGCTGGTCATACAGGAAGCAGGAAAAAAAGATACGATGCCTGGTCTTACCAAGGCATTCAGGTATGTAAACCTGCAATATCCAGACGGCGTTGACATCGATTCTGTTTCGATGCTGTACGAATACGCCGACCTGCCCGATAAAGGCAGCTTTACCTGCTCAGACGAAGAAATCAATAAAATATATGCAACTGCCAGCTACACCCTGCACCTAAGCACAAGAGAATTTTTTGTAGACGGTATCAAAAGAGACCGCTGGATATGGAGTGGCGATGCCTGCCAAAGCTATCTCATGAACTATTACCTGATGAACGATAATGAAACCGTAAAGCGTACGATCTATGCGTTGAGGGGTAAAGACCCTGTTACGGCGCATGTCAATACCATTATGGATTATACCTTTTACTGGTTCCTGAGCATCTACGATTATTATTTATATACCGGCGACCGAAATTTCCTGCAGCAGAACTACCCCCGGATGCAGGGATTGATGGAGTATTGCCTGGCCCGCAGAAATAAAAACGGGTTAATGGAAGGCATGCCCGGCGACTGGTTGTTTATTGACTGGGCCGATGGGTTAAGCAAGAAAGGTGAACTGAGTTTTGAACAGCTGCTGTTTTGCCGCAGCCTGGAGACCATGGCACTTTGTGCCAGCATTGCCAACGATGAAAACAGCGCTGCCAGGTACAAACAATTATCGGCAGATCTGAAGCAGAAACTATTCAGCCTGTACTGGAACAACGGAAAGCAGGCCTTCGTACACAGCCGCATCAACAACGCGCAAACAAGCCAGGTTACCCGCTATACAAATATGTTTGCGATCTTCTTCGGCTACCTGAATGAGGGCCAGCAACAGGCGGTAAAAAAATCCGTATTGATGAACGATAGTATCCAGAAAATAACGACGCCATATATGCGCTTTTATGAGCTGGAAGCGCTTTGCGCAATGGGCGAGCAATCATATGTGCTGAAACAAATGAAAGATTACTGGGGTGGCATGTTGAAACTGGGCGCTACTTCCTTCTGGGAAGAATATGATCCCGCCAAAAAAGGTGCGGAGCATTATGCCATGTACGGCCGTTCATTTGGCAAGAGCCTATGCCATGCCTGGGGTGCCAGCCCCCTTTACCTGCTCGGCAAATACTACCTGGGCATTCAGCCAACAGGCCCCGGTTACGCAACGTATACAGTAATGCCCCGCCTGGGTGGTTTGCAATGGATGAACGGACAAGTGCCCACGCCGGCCGGGAATATAGAATTGTATTGCAGTACCACAGAAATAAAATGTAAAAGCCCTGCGGGCAGCGGGCTTTTAAAAATTAAAAGCCAGACCAAACCGACCGGCCAGCACGTAACCGTACGCGCGGCCGGCGAAAATCAATATGAAATAACCTTGCAGCCAGGTATCGCCTACGCCATTCAATATAAGGCAATGGAATAATGCCATCAACAGGATTGTTTACAGAAATGACGGCAGTACCTAGAGAATATAAGAATATAAATGGTATGATGAAAAAGATGATGATAGGCTTGTTCATGATAACTGGGTTGTCTGCTGTTGCACAGCAAACATCGCTGGTTAATACAGGTAGCAGCCCCCATGCAAAATTATCGGGTATTGGCCTGGCCGATCTGCACTGGACAAAGGGTTTCTGGGCCGAGCGGTTTGCCATCTGCCGGGATTCCATGTTGCCGCACCTCTGGTCTGTATACAACAGCAAAGACAGCTGCTATGCGTTTGAGAATTTCAGGATTGCCGCAGGATTGGATACCGGCTATTTCAGGGGGCCGTCGTTCAGCGACGGCGATTTTTATAAAGTGCTGGAAGCCGCCGCCAGTGTTTATGCGCTTACAAAAGATCACGTCCTGGACGCACAGATGGATGCGGCCATTGCGGTAATTGGCAAAGCACAGCGGGCAGACGGATACATCTATACCAAATCACTGATAGAACAGTTACACAACGGACAGCCGGATATTTTTAATGAAAAGCTAAGCTTCGAAGCCTATAATTTCGGGCACCTGATGACCGCTGCCTGTGTGCACTACCGCGCAACAGGGAAAACAAATTTGCTTGACATAGCAAAAAAAGCAACGGATTTCCTGATTGCCTTTTATGACCGCGCAACGCCTGAACAGGCCCGCAATGCCATCTGCCCTTCTCATTATATGGGCATTACAGAAATGTACCGCACAACGGGCCAGCAGAAATACCTGAGCCTGGTAAAAAAACTGATCGATATCCGCGGAACAACGGAAGGCACCAATGATAACAGCGACCGCGAACCCTTCAGGGAAATGGAAACCGTGGAAGGGCATGCGGTAAGGGCCAATTATTTGTTTGCCGGGGCTGCTGATGTATATGCGGAAACCGGCGACAAGCGCCTTTTAAGCACACTGGATAAGATGTGGGATGATGTAGTGAACCATAAAATGTATGTCACCGGTGGTTGCGGCGCCTTGTATGATGGAGTGGCTGTTGCAGGCCAGTCTTATAACCCGGATACCGTACAAAGTATCCACCAGGCATACGGCCAGCGTTTTCAATTGCCCAATTTCAGCGCCCACAATGAAACCTGTGCCAATATTGGCAACCTATTGTGGAACTGGCGGATGCTGCAGGTGACCGGCCAGGCCAGGTATGCAGATATTGTTGAACTGGAATTGTACAACAGTGTATTAAGTGGCGTCAGCCTGGGCGGAACCAGCTATTTTTATACGAACCCGCTGGCAGCTTCAGCGGCCTATCCTTATCATTTAAGATGGGAAGGTGGGCGGCAGCCTTATATTCCTTTATCCAATTGTTGTCCGCCCAATGCATTGCGCACGCTGGCTGAAGTAGGCAACTATATGTACAGCGTGGCCGGAGACGGCTTGTACGTAAACCTATATGGTGGCAACCGCTTGTCAACCACCCTGCCGGGCGGGGCTTCCATTGTACTGGAGCAGCAAACCGATTATCCCTGGTCGGGCGCTGTTCATTTTACCCTGGAAAAAGTACCCGCCACCGCTTTCAATATACACTTTCGACTACCGGGTTGGTGTAACCGCTATTCTGTAGCGGTTAACGGAAAGCGGATGGCCGTTCACCCGGAAGCCGATGGTTATATTAACCTGCACGGCTGGTGGAAAGCCGGCGATGCCATTGAACTGCTGCTGGATATGCCGGCGGTATTACTGGAGTCTAACCCGCTGGTAGAAGAAACCCGCAACCAGGTAGCGGTTAAGCGTGGACCGGTGGTCTACTGCCTTGAATCCGCTGATCTGCCGGGGCAAAACGTATTCGACATACGGTTACCCGCTACGGCCCGTTTTTCAACTGCCCGCCTGCAGTTGAACGGTGCACATATAACAACACTGAATGGCGAGGCAATACTGGCATCGCATCGCAACTGGAACGATGTACTGTACAAAGAACTGGATACAACCCGGCGTGCGGTGCATATTAAACTGATCCCATACTACGCCTGGGCCAACCGCGGCCCTTCTGATATGACGGTCTGGATGCCGGTAAACTAGCAGAACAATTTTTTGATGGCGGGATGTTGGGATAGGGAAATTTTTGAAATCAAAAAAAAAGAACAGTGATCAAGAAATCCCAAAATCCCTCCATCCAAATGAGACATCATCACATCATACATTTTTTATATGAGAAACATCCTGTGCATACTGTTCTTATCAATTGCGTATAACATTTTTGCGCAACCGTCCGTTGCGCAAAGTGACATGCAAAAGATCTACAACGAAGTTAAAACACCTTATAAATTCGGATTGGTGGTAGTACCACCCAGCGATTCGCAAAAGATAGACTGCCCCTCTGTTTTCAGGAAAGGCGATGGCTGGTACATGGTCTATATACTTTTTAACGGTCGGGGTTATGAAACCTGGCTGGCCGCCAGCAAAGACCTGCTGCAATGGAAAACCCTGGGTAAGCTGTTATCGTTTTCAGACAGCACGGAATGGGACAGTAACCAGAAAGCCGGCTATATTGCCCTGCAGGATCCCACCTGGGGTGGCAGCTACCAATGGCAGCCCTACCAGCATACATACTGGATGTCTTATATCGGCGGACACGATAAAGGATACGAAGCCGGCGCACTGGCCATCGGTATCGCCGAAACCACCAAAGACCCTGCGCTGCCCCATGAATGGGATCGCGCTGCCAAACCGGTGTTAAGCGCCTTCGACAACGATACCCGCTGGTGGGAAAATAAAAAATTATTCAAGAGTACCGTGATCTGGGATAAGCAAAAGAGCACGGGTTATCCTTTTGTCATGTACTATAATGCCAACGGCGACAGCAGCCACAATACACCCAAATGGCGCTGGTTTGAGCGGATAGGCATGGCCGTTTCAAATGATATGGTCAGCTGGAAAAGGCTGGGCGCAGACCCGGTAATGCACCATGTAATTGGCATTACCGGCGATGCCATGATACAAAAAATAAATAATTTGTGGGTAATGTTTTATTTTGGTGCTTTCTGGGAAGGACGCAAGAAAGATGCTTTCAACCGCTTTGCCTGTAGTTACGACCTGCTGCACTGGACGGACTGGAACGGGGATGATCTTATCCGGTCATCCGTACCATACGATGATAAATACGCGCACAAGAGTTTTGTACTGAAATATAAAGGCGTTGTCTATCATTTCTATTGTGCTGTCAATAAAAAGGATCAGCGGGGTATTGCGGTAGCTACATCGGTAGACAAGGGAACAAGCAGCCTGCACTTTGCGGGAAATTAAAAAGAAGACATTGCTGCATGAATAAGAGATTGCCGGCCATTGCTGCCATTTTTTGTACCTGTATGTGCTATACCGCTACCCTGTTTGCGCAAAGCCCATCACTAAAAACTGATTTTAAAAATCCGCCTGCCAGCGCCCGCCCCTGGGTATTCTGGTACTGGATGCAGGGCGCTGTATCCCGCCCCGGCATCACCGCAGACCTGGAAGCCATGCAACAGGCAGGCATCGGTGGCGCTTACCTGATGCCCATAAAAGACACGTCAGCATCCATTCCTTTTCAACCGCAGGTAAGACAATTAACACCCGGATGGTGGGCCATGGTGAATTTCGCCATGCGGGAAGCAAAGCGCCTTCATTTGCAGTTAGCCATGCACGTTAGTGATGGATTTGCCCTCGCCGGTGGTCCCTGGATAAAGCCGGCGCAATCGATGCAAAAACTGGTATGGACAAAGGACTATGTAAAAGGCGGTACCGGCAAACAACAAAAGCTGGAACAACCGGAAACCGTTTTGGGGTATTACCAGGACATCGCCGTATTTGCTTACCCGGCCAATAGCCGCCAGGCATTCAGCGATACGGTTGCCGTACCCACCGTAACCACCAGCACCGGCGCAAAAGCAAATTTTCTTTGTTTCAGTATAGACAGCAAGGAAAGTTTCAAAAGCGATACCGGCTGCTGGATACAATACAAATATCCCACACCTTTCACCTGCCGGTCTGTACGCATTCGCACCGGCAGTAATAACTACCAGGCCCAAAGGCTGATTGTGCAAACCAGTAACGACGGTATTCATTTCGATACCGTTACCCGGCTGGTGCCGCCCCGGCATGGCTGGCAAGACACAGATGAAGAGTATACCCATTCCATACCCGCTACCACCGCCCGGTATTTCCGGTTTGTGTACGATGCGGCAGGGTCTGAACCCGGTGCTGAAGACCTGGATGCCGCCAAATGGAAGCCTTCGCTGCGGATCAACAGTATTTACCTTACCGATGAACCTGTGATAACACAATATGAAGCCAAGAACGGCAGCGTCTGGCGTATTGCGCAGGCCGGCACCGACCAGCAACTGGGCCCGGAAGAGACGGTGCCGATGAAAAACATCATCGACCTGACCGGTAAAATGGCGGCAGATGGACGATTGAATTGGGAAGTGCCTCCCGGCAATTGGGTAATTGTAAGAATGGGCCATACCTCTAACGGGCATACCAATGCGACAGGCGGCGGCGGGCGTGGACCGGAATGTGACAAATTTGATCCTGCCGTTGTTGCCTTTCAATTCAATAACTGGTTCGGCAAAGCATTTGAAAAAACGGATAAAGGACTCGCACAACAAGTGCTGAAAATATTTCATGTAGACAGCTGGGAATGCGGCAGCCAGAACTGGAGCCCCGTTTTCAGGGCTGCATTCAAAAAACGCAGGGGCTATGACCTGCTGCCTTATTTACCGGCTATGGCAGGTGTGCCGGTAGAAACCGTTGGCCAGTCTGAACAATTTTTGCACGATGTGCGCGCCACCATTGCAGAATTGATCAACGAGAATTTTTACGCCGTGCTGAAAAAGCTGGCGCATGCTAAAGGCTGCCAATTTACAGCAGAATCCGTAGCGCCCACCATGCTCAGCGACGGTATGCTGCATTACCAGCAGGCCGACATACCCATGGGCGAATTCTGGCTGAACAGTCCCACCCACGATAAACCGAATGATATGCTGGATGCCATCAGCGGCGCGCACGTTTATGGCAAACAGGTTGTGCAGGCGGAGGCTTTTACATCGGTAAGAATGAACTGGGACGAACATCCCGGTAACCTGAAAACAACCGGCGACCGCAATTTTGCCCTGGGCATTAATAAAATGGTGCTTCATGTGTTTGTGCACAATCCCTGGATGGATCGTAAACCCGGCATGACGCTGGACGGAATAGGCGTTTATTTTCAGCGCGACCAGACCTGGTGGAAACAGGGAGCAGCCTGGATAACTTACCTGCAACGCTGCCAGGCATTGTTGCAACAGGGAAAACCGGTGGTGGATATTGCGGTATTTACCGGCGAGGAGCTGCCGCGCCGCGCCCTGCTGCCGGACCGTTTGGTGAACACCCTGCCCGGTATTGTTGGAGCGGGAAGGGTGGCGGAGGAAACAAAACGCCTGGCCAATAAAGGCAACCCGATGCGTCAAAAGCCGGATGGGGTAACCAATTCAGCCAATATAGCCGATCCGGAAAAATGGGTTGATCCATTGAACGGGTATGCATATGATTCATTCAACCCCGATGCATTACTGCGGCTGGCCACCGTAAAAAACGGCAGGATTGTATTGCCAGGCGGGGCCAGCTATGCCATGCTGGTAGTGCCATATACGCATCCCATGCAACCCAACACAGGCTATATGTCTGTTGCCATCGCAAAAAAAATTCAGCTGCTGGTGAAGCAGGGCGCCACCGTGCTGATGAATACCGCTTATACACACAGCAACAGCCTTGGTGATAAAGACGAAACCCTTACCGGCATCATGCAACAAATGAACGCTTCAAAGGGCAAACTGATTGCCATTCCTTATATAGCTGCATCGTTCAAAGAACTGGGGCTACAGAAAGATGTGATCATTAACAGAACCGCCAACAGCATTGCCTGGACACATCGGCAGCTGGCAGGGAGTGATATCTATTTCCTGGCCAACCAGCAGGACAGTCTGCAACAGCTGGCTGTTTCTTTCAGGATACAGGGCAAACAGCCGGAACTATGGAACGCGGTAACCGGCACAATGGCCAATGCAGACAACTGGCAAATGGAAGCCGGAAGAACCATCGTGCATTTGCAGCTGGAGGCACATGAATCGGTATTTGTTGTTTTCACAAAAAACACCCAGCTGAGAGGAAATAAAAAAACGGCATCCGTTTACAGCAGCCGGCTGGCCCTGAATAACAACTGGCAGGTGTTATTTGATACTGCCTTTGGTGGCCCCTTGCAACCCGTATTGTTTGATTCGCTAAGCAGCTGGAGCGATGACATTCACAACGGGGTTAAGTATTACAGCGGCACGGCAGTATACAGAAAAACAATTGACTGGAAAGGCAACGTGCCTGTAAATACCCGTCTTTCTATTGGGCGCGTGGATGATATAGCGACGGTAAAAGTAAATGGCAAAAATTGCGGCACGGTCTGGACCCCGCCTTACAGCGTTTCTATTGCAGGTGCCCTGCAACCGGGCAGCAATACCATTGAGATAACGGTGTCAAACACCTGGGCCAACCGGCTGATGGGCGACCAATTATTACCCGAAAAAGAAAGGATTACCTGGACGAATGCCCCTTTTCGCCTGAAGGACAAACCGCTGCTGAAGGCGGGCTTGCTGGGACCGGTGGTTATTAGCAATTAATACCTGATAATAATAATAAGCCACTGCCAGTTCCGACATTACTATGACCATTAATTTTTAACCACCCATTCCTAATCTCTTCTTTGCTTTCTTTTCTGTAATTTAATTGCCAATTTACGATTGCTGTATGAAAGAAGAAGATAAAAAAGGCTCCCATAAAAATATCTGGTATGGCGCCGGGCGGCAACGCATCGAGATCCCAAAAACAATATTGAAGTCGCGGGTATTGGCCAACCCTTTACTGAAGCACCTGCACGTTTGCAGTATGGGCTATTATCCCAAGGCAAAAAGACATTTCACTTACCGTAAAAAAGGATTACCTGAAAATTTTCTTTTCTATTGTGTAGACGGCGAAGGCTGGTACCAGGTTGGCAAGCAACGGTATGAGGTAAGCGCCAATGAATTCTTTATATTACCGCAAAACATTGAACATTCTTACGGCAGCAGCGAAGAGCAGCCCTGGAGCATTTACTGGGTGCATTTTGGTGGCGACTCCCTGCCCGAGCTGAATGAGGTAAGAGCCGTACAGCAGCATTTCAAGCCATTTTATGTAAAGAATAACGGCGATGTGCTTTCGCTGTTCCTGAAAATGTACAAGACCCTTGAACTGGGGTACAGTATAGACAATCTTTTGTTTGCCAATATGTGCCTTTCTCATTTCCTGGCATTGTTTATTTACAATGCCCGGCATTATGCAGATGCCAGCACCGAAAAACCGGATTGCGTAGACAGTGCCATCCTGTTTATGCAGCAAAAAATAAACGAGAATATTTCACTGAACGAGCTGAGCAGTCAATACAATTACTCCGTTTCGCGTTTTTCCAATTTGTTCCGGCAAAAAACCGGTTATGCACCCATTGATTATTTTGTGCAGATGAAAATGCAGAAAGCCTGCCAGCAACTCAATTTTACCGATCGCTCGGTAAAAGATATCGCGTTTAGTATGGGCTTCGACGACCCTTATTACTTCTCCAAGCGTTTCCGCACCATTATCGGCATGTCGCCCAAGAAATACCGATCACTGAACAACGAGTAAAGACAGTTGCAAGTATTTAGTAATAGCCGGTAAGTCCAATAGTCGAAGGGCAGTTTATTCCCCCGGCAAAAAATAAATTGTATTACGTTGAGGCAGCAGTGCACACAGCGTAGAAACAGGGCGGCAAAGATCGCATAGTGACCTTTGTTTGCGCTGCTGGCTCGTGCGATGTTTTTTTAAGTGCCGCACGCTCTTTTTCTCTTTGTCGCTCTCAGCCCGGTATAAAAAAAGGGATTTTTTTTAAATTATACTTGGTATATTAGTGTTGCACTAAAATGCTTGTCGATGGGTGCATCTTCTTTAATTGTATTGATACTGGCCGCCATCGCTTTCTCTGCCGGTGGAATTGCCGTGGCAAAAATATTTGTAAAGGGTAGCCGCAATCCACAGAAAGGGCAAACCTACGAATCCGGCATCCCCTCCAAAGGCACTCCCTGGAACCAGTTCAATGTTGGGTATTATCTTTTTGCCCTGCTATTCCTGATATTCGATGTAGAACTTGTTTTTATGTATCCCTGGGCAGTAGTCGTAAAAAAAACGGGTATGCCGGCGCTGGTAGAAATCATCATATTCTTTTTTATTCTTTTTATGGGATTTTTATACGCGCATAAGAAGGGCGCGCTGAAATGGATGTAGGAGACATTAAGAAATCAAGTCGGGCGGCTTTGTCCAGCGATGCGCAAGTCTCATGACTGAAGACCTGAAGTTTGACTTAAATATAGAAATTGCCAGACCAACCTAATATGTCAAAAGATTTTCCCGGCCAGGTGCATGAAACAACCGGCGGCGGTATCGTGCTCAGTAAGCTGGATGATGTTATTAACTGGGCGCGTTCCAATTCTTTGTGGCCGCTCACTTTTGCCACCAGCTGCTGCGGCATAGAAATGATGGCAGTCGCTTCTTCCAAATATGATTTCTCCCGTTTCGGTTTCGAAGTAGCCAGGGCCACGCCCCGGCAGGCCGATGTGATTATCATCGCCGGTACCATCGTAAATAAAATGGCGCCTGTTTTAAAAAGACTGTACGATCAGATGGCCGATCCGAAATACGTGATTGCCATGGGCGCCTGCGCCATCAGCGGGGGACCTTTTTTTTACAACACCTACTCGGTGGTAAAAGGGGCGGATCATATCATACCTGTAGACGTTTATATTCCCGGTTGCCCGCCAAGGCCCGAAGCCCTGCTGCACGCATTGATCTCTTTGCAGGATAAAATAAAAATGGGTTTAACAAAAGAACAGCTGCCAGCCGGCGGAGAAACAACATGACAAACGAAGACCTGAAAACAACCGTTGCCGCCCTGCTGCCAGCTGCTGTATTTGAAGAAGGCGGGGAATGGATCAATATAGCTGTTGAAGCGGAGGGTTGGAAAATCGCGGCGGAACAACTACGGCAAGACAAAGCACTGGATCTTGATTTTTTGTTTTGTATGACCTGTGTAGACTGGAAGACCCATCTTTCCATGGTGTACCACCTCAGTTCCATTCATTACCGGCACCAGCTGGTGATAAAAATAAAGCTCGATCGCAGTACACCCCAGGTAGATTCGGTAGCGGCTATCTGGCGAACGGCAGAATTCAATGAACGCGAAGCCTATGAAATGTTTGGTGTGCAGTTTACGGGGCACCCTGATCTGCGTTTGCTGATTTTGCCAGACGGGTGGGAAGGCAGAAACCCGATGCGAAAGGATTTTGAAGACCCGGTGAATATGATAAAACTGTAACTTCCTCGTACCAGCTGATGGAGGGTGAGCCGGGGGTTACAATGAATTCCGTAAAAAAAATATGTCGTGTTATTAAGAGGATAGCAAACGATAGCATACAAACTAATGGAAACAGGTTTTCCCGTTAAGAATAATTTGAATAGTAACGATAATATTCCTTCTTCAAGCGGGCAGGGGATATTGGGTGACGAGATGTCTGGAGATGATTTAGTGATCAACATCGGCCCGCAGCACCCGGCCACGCATGGCGTGCTGCACCTGGTAGTTACCCTGCAGGGCGAAACCATTAAAAAAGTAGAACCACACCTGGGTTATATCCATCGCTCCATTGAAAAAATGTGCGAAAACCTTAGCTACCGGCAGTTCATTTATGTAACCAGCCGTATGGATTACCTTTCCTCCCATATTAACAACCATGCCTGCGCGTTATGTGTTGAAAAGGGATTACAGCTGGAGATTCCGCCCCGTGCCCAGGTAATAAGGGTATTGGTGGACGAGCTCACCCGTATCGCCTCGCATGAATTGTGGTGGGGCGCCATGGCCATGGACCTGGGGGCTTTTACACCGTTTTTTCATGCTTTCCGCGAACGCGAAAACATCAACGATATCATGGAAGAGACCTGCGGCGCGCGCCTTACCATGAACTATATAGTGCCGGGCGGCGTAATGGCAGATATCCATCCCAATTTTCAGCAACGGGTAAAGAACTTCATCCAGTTGTTCAAATCAAAAGTGGATGAATACGATGACCTGGTAACGGGGAATATCATTTTTCAAAACCGTATGAAAGGAGTGGGATACCTGTCGCGTGAAGATGCTGTATCGTATGGCTGCACCGGTCCGGTGGCCCGGGGCAGCGGACTGCACTGCGATATCCGTAAACTTTTTCCGTACGAAATATACAATACCCTGCAGTTTGAAGAAATACTGGAAACGGCGGGTGATTCTTTTGCGCGCTATATGGTTCGGCTGCGCGAAATGCGGCAATCGGTAAGCATACTGGAACAATTAATCGATAATATCCCGGAAGGCGATTTCCAGGCAAAGACAAAGGCCGTGCTGAAGCTGCCAAAGGGAGAATTTTACCAGCGGGTAGAAACAGCCCGCGGAGAATTTGGGGTATACATCATCAGCGAAGGAGGCACTACCCCGTACCGGATCAAATTCCGGTCGCCGGGTTTTGCCAACCTGTCTGCGCTCAACCATATGGCTAAGGGCGGCAAACTGGGCGACCTGGTTGCCACCATGGGCACGCTCGACCTGGTGATACCTGATATAGACCGATGAACACCCAGCTGCTGAAGGGGTGGATATACATTTTATGAATGAGTGGACTACCAAAAGGAAGTATTAATAATGGTCGTAATCAATTTATAATAAATAAAATTGCTGAACTGGTGAAAACAACATTTATCAATATAAAATCCCCCTTGCAGGGTGTAGGGATATGTTTAGCTTAGCAGGCATCACCCATTCCATTCATCACTGGCTTAACAGCAGCTTCAGCGCGGGCTGGGCACTCTTGTTTGAGTTTGTGCTGGCAGGCTTGTGCGCCATTGGCTTATTTGCCACACTGGGGTTGGTATTGGTATTAATGGAACGTAAAGTAGCGGCCTATATGCAAATACGCATGGGGCCCAACCGGGTAGGACCCAAAGGGATGTTCCAAAGCCTGGCAGATACCATTAAACTGATGATGAAGGAGGGGCTGACGCCCGACGGCGCAGATAAGTTTTTATTTAGCCTGGCCCCGTTTATTGTTATGATTATCGCCATGTTACTGCTGGCACCCATTGCTTTCGCCAAAAATTTTCAACTATGGGATATTAATATCGGTGTATTGTATATTTCTGCTGTATCATCGGTTTCCGTTATCGGTATCCTGATGGCGGGCTGGTCGAGCAACAACAAATATTCATTGCTGGGCGCCATGCGCAGCGGCGCCCAGATCGTGAGTTATGAATTATCAGCAGGCCTGTCTATCCTTTCCATTATTGTACTTACCGGCAGCCTGAAGATAACCGATATCATTGCCGCACAGCAAAATGGCTGGTGGATATTCAAAGGCCATCTGCCGGTGGCGATAGCTTTTATCATTTTTATTATTGCAGTTACCGCGGAAACCAACCGGGCACCCTTTGACCTGGCCGAAGCAGAATCAGAATTAACGGCCGGTTTTCATACCGAGTATTCAGGAATGAAATTCGCCCTGTTCTTTCTGGCGGAATACATCAATATTTTTATTGCCTGTGCCATCGGGGCCACCTTATTTTTTGGCGGCTGGATGCCATTTCATATCGGCAGCTGGGAAGCATTTAACCATATCATGGACTATATACCGTCGTCGCTGTGGTTTTTTGGAAAAACATTCGCACTGATTTTTTTGATTATGTGGTTCCGCTGGACTTTTCCACGGCTGCGGGTAGACCAGCTGCTGAACCTGGAATGGAAATATCTATTGCCGATCAGCCTGTTTAACCTGTTGCTGGTAACAGTGGTAGCAATTCTGGGCTGGCATTTTTAAACCTGCTCGTCAATTTCCCCTCTGGCGGAGGAGAGACAGGAGCGGGGTAAATTATTATATGTTTATCGTCGATTATATAAAAGAAGTATTCAACGCGGTGAAATCACTGGGCAAGGGCATGAAGATGACCGGCTATTATTTCACCCACCACAAAGAAATCATTACACAGCAGTATCCAGACAACCGCGAGACACTGAACCTGCCGGAACGGTTCAGGGGAGAAGTAATTATGAAGCATGATGAACAGAATGAACATGCCTGCACGGGTTGTACGGCCTGTGAACTGGCCTGCCCCAACGGAACCATCAAGATCATCACCAAATTTGATGTGTCGCCCGAAGGCAAGAAGAAAAAAGCACTGGATACTTTTATTTACCACCTAGAATTGTGTACCATGTGCAATCTTTGTATCGAAGCCTGTCCTACGGATGCGATCAAGATGGCGCAAAATTTTGAACACAGCGTGTTTGACAGAAGCCTCCTGACGAAAAAATTAAATCAGCCGGGATCAAAAATCAGGGAAGGCGTTGAATAATAACAAACCGGTAAACCAACTATTAATTTGACAGCATCACAAATCATATTTTACCTGTTGGCAGCCTTTATACTGGGTACAGGACTGCTGGCCGTTACCACGCGCAGGATATTCCGTGCCGCCATCTGGCTCTTGTCTTGCCTGGTAGGTATTGCAGGCCTGTATTTCTGGATGGAACTGGCCTTTATTGCAGCGGTACAGATCATCGTATACGTTGGCGGTATCGTGGTGCTGATCATCTTTTCCATTTTTCTTACCCAGCAGTCTGGTAAAGAAATGACCCGACCGGTGAAGACCCGGCAGTTTTTTTCTGTACTGGCAGTGATGGCCGGTTTTGTATTTACCTGGTGGCTGGTATACAAAAACCAGTTTTCCGCCAGCTCCGGAAAACCTTTTACGCTGGAAGTGGCGGATATCGGCACCCAGCTGCTCAGCACCAGCGAGCACGGTTATGTATTACCGTTTGAAGTGGTGAGCTTACTATTGCTGGCAGCCATGGTGGGTTGTATTGTGATAGCTATGAAAAGTAAAAAGTGAACATTCAACAGTCAAAAACCGTACGCCTATGTATTTCTTTTTTTACGAAAAACCTGCCGCAAAACCCAGAACTTAAAACTTATTATTTACCACTCAAATGATTTCCCTGACCCATATTTTATTTGTAAGCACGGCCTTGTTTTTTATCGGCATCTACGGCCTGTTTACCCGCCGCAATATGATTACGATGCTGATGGCCATCGAATTGATCCTGAACAGTGTGAACATCAACTTTGCGGCATTTAACAAATACCTCTATCCGGGTAAGCTGGATGGAATTTTCTTTATCATATTTATCATTGCCATTGCAGCCGCAGAGGCTGCAGTGGCCATTGCCATCCTGATTCATTTATACCGCAACCATCATTCAATAGACGCGGAAGATGCTGCGGAAATGAAATTTTAAACCGATGCTATGCCCGAACACGTTTATTTGCTGCTGATCCCTTTGTTGCCACTGGCCAGCTTCCTGTTATTGGGATTGTTTGGCCGGAAATATTTTAACCAGGCCGCCGGCATTGCCGGCACCTTAGTGCTGCTGGTTATAACGGTACTCGCCCTGTTTGCAGCCAGTGATTATTTTTTTCATACCGGTAAAATAAATGGCAGCTACCAGCCTATTCTTGCGTTTAAATACAGCTGGCTCAGCTTTACGCCGCATGTTTCTATTGATATGGGGCTGCTGCAAGACCCGATATCGATGATGATGATCGTGGTTATCTGCTTTGTTTCATTGATGGTACACCTGTTCAGCCTGGGCTATATGAAAGGCGAAGAACGGATGGCCACTTATTATGCTTTTCTTTCCCTGTTTACTTTTTCCATGCTGGGGCTGGTGCTGTCATCTAATATCTTTCAGCTGTATATTTTCTGGGAGCTGGTTGGGGTCTCGTCTTACCTGCTCATCAGTTTTTATTTCGACAGGCCGGCAGCGGTGGCTGCTGCTAAAAAAGCATTTATTGTTACCCGCTTTGCCGACCTGGGGTTCCTGGTCGGTATCCTGGTACTGGCGTTTAATGCCGAGACACTCGATTTTGGCGAATTGATTCACCGCCTCAGCCATACACAGTCTTCCTGGTCCATTGCCATTGCCAGCAGTTCTTTTCTGGGTATGTCTGCATTAACCTGGGGCTTGCTGCTTGTATTTGCGGGGGGAGCGGGTAAGTCGGCTATGTTTCCCCTGCACATCTGGTTGCCGGATGCCATGGAAGGGCCAACGCCGGTGTCTGCCCTCATACATGCTGCCACCATGGTGGTAGCGGGCGTATACCTGGTGGCACGCTTATTTCCGGTTTTTTCGGTTGATGCAATTGCGCTGCATACGGTGGCATATGTAGGGGCCTTCAGTGCTTTGATAGCAGCGGTAATGGCCTGCACACAAACAGATATCAAGCGGGTACTGGCTTATTCTACCATGTCGCAGATAGGCTATATGATGTTTGCACTGGGTGTTGCCGGCTATGCGGGAGAAGACCGCCTGGGTTATACGGCTGCTATGTTCCATTTGTTTACCCACGCTTTTTTTAAATCACTTTTATTCCTGGGCGCCGGGTCCATCATACACCTGGTGCACAGTAATGAGTTAAAGAATATGGGCGGCCTCAGAAAATATATGCCGGTAACGCATGGTTGCTTTTTGATCGCCTGCCTGGCCATTGCGGGCATTCCGCCTTTTTCGGGTTTTTTTAGCAAGGAAGCGATCCTGGCGGCCGCTTTTCAACACAACAAACTGCTGTATGGTACCGGTTTATTTGTTTCTGGTCTTACCGCTTTTTATATGTTCCGTTTATATTTTTCTATTTTCTGGAACAGGCAAAGCGAATTGCCCTTGAAGGAAGCAGCGGCGCACCATGGCCCTTCTGAAGGCCCTCTTACCATGAAATTACCCCTGGTTTTTTTAACTGCTATAACACTGGCAGCAGGTTTTGTTCCTTTTTCTAGGTATGTAACGGCAGATGGATCGCCCATGGAAGAAGGAATCAATATTGTCTTTTCCATTGCGCCTGTGCTGCTGGCACTCTCGGGTATCTTACTGGCTGCCAGCCTGTACAAAAAGCAAAATGAAAGGCCGGCAAAGATGGCTGCTGCATGGGGGGGCTTGTACGGGATTGTTTACCGGAAATTTTACATCGATGAAATCTACCTGTTTATAACAAAGAAGATCCTCTTTAACGGTATTGGCCGGCCGGCAGCCTGGATCGATAAAAATATAGTGGATGGGGGGATCAATGGAATCGCAAAGCTCACAGGTGCAACAGCCAGGCGCATCAAAGGCATCCAGTCGGGCAAAATTCAATATTATACTATCTATTTTTTTGCAGGGGTGGCCGCACTGGCGGTATTGGTTATTTGGTGGAAGCGTTAGTTGATTACATTCCGCCATCCAAACCAGGTATTATCAAATCAGACATCCGACATAATTATGAACCTGTCTTTACTTTTATTGTTTCCTCTCCTCACAGCGCTGGCCATTTTATTTGGCAAAGGGTTGAAACAGGTACGCGCCATCGCTTTTGCCGGCGCGGGTATTCAGTTGTTGCTGGGCCTGGCGCTGCTTTTTTTGTACTGGCAGGCACGTTCAGCCGGCAGTACTGAACCCATGCTGTTTAAATCGGGTTATGTCTGGTTTACTTCTTTCAATATTAATTATCATGTTGGGGTAGATGGCATTTCCGTTGCCATGATCTTGCTGACTGCCTTCGTGGTGATGGCGGGGATATTAGTGTCATGGAATACCGATTTCCTGCCAAAGGAATTTTTTTTCCTGCTTGTGTTCCTGAGCGCCAGTGCTTATGGTTTTTTTATTTCACTGGATCTCTTTTTGCTTTTCTTTTTCCTGGAACTGGCGGTTATCCCCAAATTTTTATTGATCGGTATCTGGGGCAGCGGAAAAAAAGAATACAGTGCCATGAAACTGGCACTCCTGCTGATGGCGGGTTCGGCACTGGTATTTACCGGCCTGGCGGGGTTGTATTTCAACACCCGGGCCACTGCAGGCGGCCTGCATAGTTTTGACCTCTTGCAGATTGCGCAGATGCATATACCACTGAACGCCCAATTATTATTTTTTCCTTTTGTATTTGTAGGGTTCGGCATTTTTACCGCGTTGTTCCCTTTTCATACCTGGGTGCCCGACGGGCACTCCGCTGCGCCCACGGCAGCCTCCATGTTCCTGGCCGGTATTTCTATGAAGCTGGGCGGGTATGGTTGTTTGCGCGTAGCCACTTACCTGATGCCGGAAGCCGCCCGGTATTACGCCACATTTATCATTGCACTGGCAACCATTGCCATTATTTATGGAGCCTTTGCCACTATGATGCAAAAGGATCTGAAATACATGAACGCCTATTCATCTGTGAGCCATTGCGGGTTTGTGCTGCTGGGTATTGGCATGCTCACCCAAACAGCTGCAACGGGCGCCGTTATGCAAATGGTTTCTCACGGTCTTATGACAGCGCTTTTCTTTGCGGCCATCGGTATGCTGTATGCCAGGACCCATACACGGATGATCGACAAACTGGGCGGCCTGCTGAAAATTATGCCCTTTATCTCTACCGTATTTGTGCTGGCAGGTCTTTGTTCACTGGGGCTGCCGGGCCTGAGCGGTTTTGTGGCAGAGATGACGGTTTTTATGGGCGCCTGGCAAAACCCGGAGCCCTTATACCGGCTGGCAACTATACTGGCCTGCGCCTCCATTGTGGTAACGGCGGTTTATATACTCAGGGCTGTTGGACAAACCGTAATGGGACCGGTTACGGATGCGCATTACAATAATTTAACCGATGCAGGCTGGAATGAAAAACTGGCGGCGTTGCTGCTGATTATTGGTATCGTTGCCATTGGTATCGCTCCTTTCTGGCTGCATAAACTGGTTGCACCCGGCACAGCAATAATGATACAACAGGCAGGAGACGCCATCATCAAATGAACAAAGCACTATGATGCAGCAATTTCTTTTATTGGCAAAACAGGAACTGGGTATCGTTGTGATCCTATTCACGCTGCTAATCATAAAAGTGGGGCCCGCAGAATGGAGCAACAAAAACATCTTCAAACTGGTGACTATTTTACTGCTCGCCAATTTTGTATCAGGATTTTTCTTTAACCAGGAGGGGGTGCTTTTTAATGAAATGTTCCGTACCGGGAAGCTGGCGGTTACAGAGAAAAATATACTGAGCCTGGCCACGCTGTTAATCTCCCTGCAGGCATACGAATGGTTGCAGCAGCACCAGCAGGTGATTGAATTTTATGTATTGCTGCTCTCTACTTTACTGGGCATGTTTTTTATGATCTCGGCCGGTAATATCCTGATGTTTTACCTGGGGCTTGAGCTGGCGAGTATTCCGCTGGCCGCCCTGGCCAATTTTGATCTTGAAAAGCGACTGGCATCCGAAGGCGCCATGAAATTTATTATCTCTTCTGCCTTTTCATCGGCACTGTTGTTATTCGGCATCTCCCTGTTATACGGAACCACCGGTACCCTGGTATTTTCGGAATTGCCGCAGTACCTGGATGGATCGCCTCTGCAGCTGTTCGCCCTGGTATTACTGATAGCCGGCTTCGCCTTCAAAATTTCAGTAGTGCCTTTTCATCTTTGGACCGCCGACGTATACGAAGGCGCACCCGTAACTGTAAGCGCTTATTTGTCCGTGGTCTCTAAAGGAGCGGCCGTATTTGTATTTGTACAGGTATTGTATAGCGTATTTAAGCCATTGGCGCCACAATGGTACCTTGCTTTGTGTTTGCTCAGCACAATTACCATGCTAACCGGTAATTTGTTTGCTTTGCGGCAGCAGCAGTTTAAAAGGCTGCTGGCCTTTTCTTCTATTGCGCAGGCGGGCTTTATACTGGTAGGTATCAGTGGGCATTCGCGTGCGGGACAGGCTTCCGCGGTTTATTTTATACTGGTCTATACATTCTCAAACCTGGGTGCTTTTGGGGTGTTGGGCCTCGTAAGCGCTTTAACAGGCAAAGAAAACATAAATGACTATAAAGGTTTTTATAAGACCAATCCTTTTCTTGCCTGGACAATGGCCCTCTCCCTGTTTTCGCTGGCAGGGGTGCCGCCAGCCGCCGGTTTCTTTGGTAAATTCTTTTTGCTGCTGGCCGGTGCAGGGCAGGGCAATTATATATTGATCGTAATAGCGGCGCTGAACATGATCATCTCTTTGTATTATTACCTGAAACTGGTGCGGATTATGTTTATTGATCGCCCCGACCAGGAGGCCATTGCAAAACTGCCGGTAAATATTTATTCGCGGGTGGCATTACTTGCCTGCTTAGGTGGCATTGTTGCATCGGGATTGATCAGTGGCATTTATGAATATATTTATGCTATCTGCAACGGGTAGGGTATTTTGAATTATCATTTTAAATGTTTACTTGTTCCATGGCCATCAATAAAAACCATGAATTTGAAGATCTGGATGGTATTAAATGTGCCATCGTAGAGAAGAATGTTCCTCCGCAACGAGTAGCGTTTTTGCAACAGCTCCTTCTCTATAACGGGTACACGGTGATAGTTGTTGCCAGTCCGCCCCCCAAGGCTGCGGCGGCAACTGCTGTAGCGGCAGACGCGCCATCGGCACCCCCCGCCAGCTTTACGGTAGGCGTCACAGATGTAATGTTCAATGCCACCAATGCAGTCTTCGGGCGATTGCTGCACACGCCCGACCGCCATGTAGTAACATTGTTGTACTGGCAGCAAAAGGAAACCATCTCCGAAGATGAGATTCCCTATTTCGAAAACAGGAACAAAATGGATGATAAAGCCTGACCGGCGATTGTTGCCGGTTCTACAGCATTAGTCCATACGACTTAAGCAGGCCCGGTACGTATTGGTCATCAGCGCGGCAATGGTCATGGGTCCTACGCCGCCTGGCACAGGTGTTATATAACTGCATCTGGGAGATACGGAAGCAAAATCAACATCCCCCTTCAGCGCAAAGCCGCTTTTTTTGGAAGCATCCGGAACCCGCGTAATACCCACATCAATTACAATGGCACCTTCTTTTACCATTGCTGCGGTTACAAATTCAGGTTTGCCCAGGGCGGCCACCAGTATATCGGCACTACGGCATATTTCTTCCAGGTTTTTCGTGTGAGAGTGACAGATAGTAACCGTGCAATTGCCCGGGTGGCTGTTGCTGCTTAATAATATGCTTATCGGGCGGCCCACAATATTACTGCGGCCCACTACCACCGCATGCATGCCCTTGGTATCGATTTTATAATGTTCCAGCAGCAGCATAATACCGTAAGGCGTAGCCGGCACAAAGCCAGGCAATCCCTGCACCATCCTGCCCACACTGATGGGATGGAACCCATCCACATCTTTTGAAGGATGGATGGCATTGATTATTTTTTCATCGGAAATATGTTTGGGGAGTGGCAGCTGAACCAGGATGCCATCTACCTCGGGGTCGCTGTTGAGTTGTTCAACGATGTCTAATAATTTGTTTTCGCTGCTGTCTTCTTCCAGTCGTATCAGGGAGGATTTAAAACCGATGTCTGCACAGGCTTTTACCTTGGCGGCTACATAGGTTTCACTGGCGCCGTTATTGCCCACCAGCACCGCGGCCAGCTGCGGCGTTTTTTTTCCTTCGCTGTTGCGTTGCGCCACTTTTATCTTGAGTTCTTCTACGATCGCCTTTGATGTTTCTTTTCCGTCTAATAGTTGCATGGCGCAAAGGTAAGGAGATGAAATTTTACCAAAGCGGGAAAAGAGGTTTTCACAGCGTATTATGGAGCAAATACTCTTTTGACTCCGGGAAAAAACTCTTTTTTCTCTGTGGAAAACCGCCTGTTAAATCAAACGTATGATGGTAATTTTCGATCACAAATCTTTCCTTGAAAAAAATCAGTTTGATTGTTTTGTTTTTTTACCTGCTGCAGTCAGCACGGTGCCAGCCTGCCCTCGATCCTTTGTCGGCGCGCTATACCGGCATCGGTACGTACAGCAGGCATTTTACAGATGCGTTTTCCGGTACCTCCAACCAGGCGGTGCTTGCCAGGATAAGCCAGGCGGCGGCCGGTGTTTATGGCGAAAGAAGGTTCTTATTAAAAGAACTCAGCCACTATGCTGCCGCCATTGCCTGGCCTGTAAAAACAGGTGGTATGGGCATCGCCCTGCAGTATTTTGGCAGCGAAAACTTTAATACTTCCCAAATAGGGCTGGGCTATGGAAGGACGCTGGGTGATAAAATCGACATCGGCATCCAATTTAATTATTACAGCATCCGGTTGTCGGGCTATGGCAGCAGCGCTGTTGTGAATGCGGAAGCAGGCGCCCTGTTGCAGCTAACCGACCATCTTTACATGGGCATTCATGTGTACAATCCTGCAGGCAGCCGGTTTGGCAATAGGAAGGGGGAGAAACTGGCCTCCGTTTACACAAGCGGCGTTGGTTATGAAGCATCGGACAAGGTTTTTATTGGTGCCGAAATCAGTAAGCAGCAAGATCAGCCCGTTAATATCAATGCCGGTCTCCAGTATATGTTTGCAGACAGGCTCTTTGCCAGACTGGGGCTTGCCCCGGCGACCGGTAACTATTTTTTTGGATGGGGCCTGCAATGGAAAAATTTCCGGGTAGATGCCATCAGCAGCTGGCAGTCGCCACTCGGGTTTAGCCCGGCCATACTTTTATTATTCAATCTTCATGAAACGAGCCCGCAACCCCCAGCTGAAAAATAAATTATGGGTAGTCATGCTGCTGCTGCTGTCTGTTGCCCATGCAACGGCGCAGGAAAGCGGTGCCGCCACGGCGGGCAACGAACAACAACTGGAAAGCCTGGCCCCGCTGAACACAACAGCCATAAAAGATGATTCCTATGAGCAGCAGGAGGCTTATTTTAAAAAACATTTACTGAACATGAATACGGCCACGGCAGAAGCGCTGGACGCATTGCACCTGCTGACAGCTTTGCAGGTAGCACAATTTTTTTTATACCGGCAATGGCTGGGCAAATTATTGAACCGCTACGAGCTGCAGGCGATTCCCGGGTGGGATATAGCCACCATACAAAGACTCTTGCCGTATATTACTGTTGCCGACGATAAAAGCCTGGTAGAGAACCTGCGGGATCGCTGGAAAGGCGGAGACGAAATACTGGTAGCCCGAACAGCCCGTGTGCTGGAGAAATCAAAGGGTTACAGCAAGCCGGCAGATTCTGCCGGCAACTATTACCTGGGAAGCAGGAATGATCTGAACCTGCGATATAGTTATAATTATAAAAACCTGCTGCAATGGGGATGGGTGGCCGATAAGGATGCCGGCGAGCAATTTTTTAAAGGCAGGCAGCAACTGGGATTCGATTTTTATTCCTTTCATTTTTTTGCGAGAAAGCTGGGGCTCATACAGGCGCTGGCCGTTGGCGATTTAACCGGCAACCTGGGGCAGGGGCTGCTGCAATGGCAAAGCCTGGCATTTACTAAAAGTACTGAAGTACTCAATTGCAAAAGGCAGGCAGCCACACTCCGGCCTTATAATTCGGCGGGCGAATATAATTTTCACCGGGGACTGGGCATTACGCTGCAGAAAGCAAACTGGCAGACGACTCTTTTTGCATCATGCAGGAAAATAAGTGCCAATAATACCGTGGATACTCTTACCGGTGCAGGCGCGGTATCTTCTTTTATGGAAAGCGGTTATCATCGTACCGCTGCAGAAAACGACGACCGTAACAGTGTACAGCAACTGGCAGTGGGGGGCGCCCTGCATTACCGTCGCAATCAGTGGCAGCTGGGTTTTAATGCCTTGCATTTCCGGTTTTCAAAACCAATCCAAAAACAGCCGCTGCCTTATAACCTATTTGCTTTGCAGGGCCGTTCCCTTTCCAATGCAAGTATCGATTATAGCTCTACCTGGCATAACATGCATGTTTTTGGAGAGGTAGCCACGGATAATTTATTGAATACAGCTTTTGTACATGGCCTTATCATTAGCCTGGATACAAAAATAGATGCGGCCCTGCTCTACAGGAATATCAGCAAGGCTTACCGATCAGTCAACGCCAATGCTTTTACAGAAAATGGATCACCGGTCAATGAACAGGGTTTTTATACAGCTGTATCCCTGCGACCCACTACCAGCTGGAAACTGGATATCTATGCAGATATGTATCATTTTCCCTGGCTTCGGTACAGGGTAGACGCGCCTTCAGCCGGCAGCGATTACCTGCTGCAGGCGGCTTTCAGTCCTGGTAAATCGGTAGCCGTAACGGTTTGTTACCAGCAGCAGACAAAAATGATCAACCAGCCAGGCGCCATTACCAATACCACGCCCGTTAATCCCACAGGGCTGCAAAAGCTGCGGCTACAGGCCAATATGGTGCTCAATCGCCAGGTAACCATCCGCAACAGAACTGAATTACATTGGTATAACAACCACAGCGGCAGCAGTGCTGCACAGGGCTTCCTGGAATATGCGGAAGTCCTGTACAAACCCGCCCGCAGGGGGTGGCAGGGCAATATGCGGGTGCAATATTTTGAAACAGCCGGCTACAACGAAAGAATATACGCCTATGAAACCGACTTGCCTTATAATGCTTCCGTTCCTTTTTATTATGGTCAGGGCCTGCGTTATTATTGTAACCTGAACTGGGATGCCTCGCAGCTTTTTAATAAAAAGAAGCTACATCCTATTATTCATTGCTGGCTGCGCTGGGCGCAAACCATTTACACGGGTAAAAGCACCATCGGCTCCGGACTTGATGCGATAAGCGGGAATCACCAGTCTGAAATAAAATTTGAGCTTATACTTGACCGGTAGCCGCAGTAACCAACCCTGTTTTTACAGGGCCAAGCAGCCAAAAGAATGAGCAGCGACTTATAACTACTGTTGTCCGAATAAAAAAACTTTTCAATAATAAGCAGGGACAACAAAGGTTTTCGGCGATTATCAGATACAGGTAATTGGTTTTCGACAAAAATCGACACCAGCAGCCTTTGAGATGCGTCGCTTTTAGCAACCAATATTATTATATTTTACGGGCGTTGCTGAATCTTCGATTTAGCAACCAATATTATTATATTTTACGGGCGTTGCTGAATCTTCGGTTTGCGGCAGCTTTATTCTGTAGCTTAATAATGTGCCGGCTGAAACACTCGACAATGCTGCGTTACTTCCTCCAAGCAAAACGCAGCATCGAAAAGGCTGCGGGCGCCTGGCCGGCCCGGGGCCAATCTATTAAAAGTTTAACGGACAATAGTGATTAAGATTTACAATCCCGGCAATAACAAATCATTAAAATTTTGTAAGGAAGACAGTTTCAGATCGGCGGCCGCCCACCTGGGTTGTTGCTGCTGGTTACGGGCGGGCACCACCACGCATTTCATGCGGGCTGCCTTGGCTGCGATCATTCCATTAAAAGAGTCTTCGAAGCAAATACAAGCTGCCGGCGGGGATCCTAACAATGCAGCGCAGTTCAGGAACACCTGCGGGTGCGGCTTGCCGTTAGCCAGGCGTTCAGCAGAAGCTTTGGCCTGCACGATATTGTCTATCTGCATCTTTTGTGTTACAATATTGATCAGCTTCATGGGTGAGGAAGAAGCAATGCCTATTTTAAAACCACGGCTGCTGAAAAAATCGATGATATGGGTGGCACCCGGCATGGTTGCGGCCCGGCGGGAAATCTTGTCGATGGCCGCCTGGATGATGGTTGTTTCCGCAGCCGCCGCATGTTCCATGCCAATACCGAAATGCCGGAACCAATGGTCTATCCATTCGCCCGTGCGCAAACCGGTGCTGATATGGTATTGTTCGGTACTCAGCGAAACATTGAATTGCTGCAGGGTTTCCCTCCCGGCTTCTTCCCAAAGGGGTTCAGAATCGACCAGCAGGCCATCCATATCGAAAATAACGGTATTCAGCATAAGGTGGGGTTATGGTATGCCCTTCAGGCGCGTAAAATTATTTATAATTAATGAAAACAACAGATTCCTTTCATCCATGCAATCCTGTTCTTAAAATGCATTCCACAAACGGGTAAACTCTGGTTCAAATGCTTTACATTCGTAGAGGTTGTTTTGCCAACCTTCAACTTATTATGGGGTCTTTTTCCGACAGGTTAAAACGCATTAAATTGGTCCGTAAACTGGTATATGTACTGGTTGGGGCCTTTTCTTACCCCGGACTGGCGATTATTAACCGGTTGAAGATTTCCGGAACGGAACATTTTAGTAAACTGCCCAACCGGAATGTGTTGTTCGTAAGCAATCACCAGACCTATTTTGCAGATGTTATCACTTTTCTCCATATTTTTTGTGCAGTAAAATGGGGCAAGAAGAATAAATTGGGCATTCCTTATTATTTGCTGAACCCCTTTACCAAAGTTTATTTTGTTTCCGCGGAAGAGACCATGAAAAAAAGCATGCTCACCCGTATGTTTGCGCTGGCAGGGGCGCTCACGGTAAAAAGAGCGTGGCTGGCAAAAAACGAATCGGAAAAACGCAAGGGCCTCAACCCCGGCGATACCCGGCAGATTGCGCGGGCGCTGGAAAATAACTGGGTAATCACTTTTCCGCAGGGCACTACCAAGGCTTTTGCACCCGGGCGCAAGGGAACCGCCCTGATCATCAAACAAACAAAACCCGTGGTGATACCCGTTGTTATCAATGGCTTCTGGCGGGCCTTTGATAAAAAGGGATTGCGGCTTAAGAAAAAAGGCAGTATATTATCTGTGCGGTTCAAAGCCCCGCTTGAAATAGATTACGAAGCCAGTACCGAAGTCATCCTGGCCCAGCTGATGGATGCCATTGAGCAAAGCAAGGAATGGATGATGAAGGGTGCCCACCATTGGAAGCAGGAACCGGTTATACACCCGGCGTAAACAGCGCTTTCAGTTCAAGCGCGTCATCGGGTTTCATTTTACCACCCAGTATCAGCCGCAGCTGTCGTCTTCTGAGGGCGCCATCAAATAATTTTTTTTCTTCTTCTGTTTCGGCTACCAGTGCGGGGATGGCCATGGGCTTGCGGTTCTGATCGAGGGCCACAAATGTATAATAGGCTTCATTACTTTTGTATTTATGCTGCTGCATCAGGTCTTCTCCCCATACTTTCATGTGAACTTCCATAGAAGTAGTAAAGGCCCTGGTTACCAACGCTTCAATATGTACCACATTGCCGAGCTTGATAGGATTCTCAAAAGAAATATTATCAACAGAGGCGGTCACCACCGGTACGCCGCAATGTTTCATGGCGGCCAGGGCAGAGGCAATGTCCATCCAGTACATCAGGCGTCCACCCATCAGGTTACCAAAGGTATTGGTATCATTGGGCAGTACCAGTTCCGTCATTATTACGCGGGAATCAGTTGGTCTTTTTGCAGTCATTATTCAAATCTTATTTGGACAAAGATAACCGCCGGAAGACATCAACAGGCGGGAATATTTTTATTGCGATGCCATCGCCAGGCCAAAGGGTTACACATTAATAGTTGATCCCTGTAGGATAGAAAGCTAATACGCACAACTGCTGCCAAGATCAAACCGTCAATTTTTCCAGCCCCTGTAAAAAAGCTTCGTCAGCATCGGCGCCAATTCCTGCAGTGTCAGGTACTTCCACATAATACCCGTTGTAGCGTACGCCGCCCGTTACGGGGTCCAGCTGGTGGCCCAGCATACAGGTATCCATATCATTAAATACAACATTGTTATGTGCCAGGGCAAAATGGGCAAAGGCAGACAGGGCTATGCGGCTTTCCAGCATTCCACCCATCATACAGGGGATATGATGCTGTTCGCAAACGGCATTGATCTTAATCGCTTCACGGATGCCGCCGCTCTTGGAAAATTTAATGTTAACATAATCGCAGGCGGAAGCGGTTATCAGCCGCTCTGCATCATGGTGGTCGAATACGCTTTCATCGGCCATTATTTTAATGGGTGAAAGGGCCCGCAGCGCCGGTAACTTGTAATCATTCCAGCTGCGCATCGGTTGTTCACAAAATTGAATATCGAATGGCGCCAGGTTTTGCAGCGCATATACGGCACCGTCATACTCCCAGCCCTGGTTGGCATCTGTGCGCAGCAGCAAATCATGGCCCACCGCTTCCCTGATATGCCTTACCCGCTGAACGTCCTCAACAGGGTCTTTCCCTAATTTTATTTTGATGATCCGAAACCCCTGCTGTTTAAAACCCAGGGCCTGTGCTGCCATGGCCGCTGCTGTGCCGATACCCACGGTAATATCGGTCTCCAGTTTTTTTGTTTGCGCGCCGCCCAGCCACTGGTACAGGGGCTGACGGGCCGTTTTTGCAGCCAGGTCGTACAATGCCATATCAAAAGCACTTTTGATGGTGCTGTTAAAAGCAGTGGCCGCATCCAGTTCGTCCAGCCGGCTGTTTATATCGTCAGCAGGTTTGTCTTTCCACAACGCTGCAAAATCTTTGGCCATCTCAAAGCAGGTGGCCTGTGTTTCGCCCACAATCATGGGGAAGGCCGAGCATTCGCCCACGCCATAAATGCCGGTATCGGTATGCAGGCGGATGAAAATATTCTGTGCGGTATGCATCGTACCCGTAGCAATGGTGAAGGGGTGCATGGGTATGCTGAATTTGTAGATATCGGTTTTCGTAATTTTCATCTCTGCAAAACTAAGCGCCGAAGGTATTATATCCTGATGAGTTTATGTGCCCGTAAAATATCGAGTGTTAAGGGTTTGCCGGGGTTTGTATTTTTATAGGCCACTACATCGCACAGGCATAACTGGTGGTCGCCGCCATCATAGGTGTCCGGCACCTTCATTTCCATCAGGGCCAGGCTGTTTTTCAGCACCGGAAAGCCATGCCAGTTGTCCAGCTCTCCTCTTTTTTGCAACAGGGCTATCTTATCAATGGTATGGCCGCTTTTTCTGCCCAGTAAAGCCATCAGCCGGTACTGGCTGCCAGCCAGTAGTTGCAATACAAAATTCGGATGGGCTGTAATATTTGCCAGTGTTTTAGTACCCTTGTATACACCGCAAACGAAGCGTTTGGGTTGCATACTGATAGCGGTAACATAGGTAATGATATGCATGTTGAATTGCCCTTTTCCATCTGTACTGCTGATGGAATAGACCGGCAGGTCAACCCGGTTCCAGGGTCTTTTCGCCGGCAGCTTTGCCGGTTTTGTTTTCGCCAGTTTTGCCGGGCGACTTCTTTTTTCAGTCAAGGGTTGCAGGTTTGTTTTTTTCATCAAGCGATTGTAAATAAGTTTCAGCCCGCCTAAGATGGGCCTGTTGTTTTTCGGTTGTCATCTTGTCAAAAGTAGTTACCAGCATCCCCATTCTTGGATTTGTCAGGAAGAAATGCCGGTGTACATGTAAAAATCGCCAGAACAGGCTGTCCCAGACGGCCTGCCAATCGCCTTTTTTAAAATCACCCATCTTCATTAAATAATTACTGCCACTGATATAAGGTTTTGTCGTCATCAGGCCGCCATCGGCAAACTGCGTCATACCGTATACATTGGGTACCATTACCCAATCATAACTATCTGCATACATTTCCATGAACCAACGATACACTTCATCGGGTGCAAATTCGCACAAAAGCATAAAATTACCCAGCACCATCAATCGCTCAATATGGTGTGCGTAACCGGTAACCAATACTTTTTTGATTACGCTGTCAACCGGTGCAATGCCCGTTTCACCGCTGTAAAATGCAGCCGGTATTTTGCGGCTGAAACCCCAGTAGTTGCTGGTTCGCTGCCTGCTGCCTTCGCGTCTGTAAACAAGTTGTACAAATTCGCGCCAGCCGATCAGCTGCCGGATAAATCCTTCAACGGCATTGAGCGGCACATCGTACCGAATAGCAGCATCGATCGCTTTATCCAGCACTTCCTGGGGGTTTAGCAGGCCAATGTTCAGCATGGGGGTAAGCACGGCATGAAACAGGAAATGTTCATCTGCCACGATCGCATCTTCATAGGTGCCGAATAGCGAAAACCTGTTGGCCAGGAAATCGTCCAGCCATTTCTCCGCTGCGGAAAAGTCAGCGGGATAATATAATTTTTCAGCGCTCCCGTAATTGCCCGGAAAATGTTGCTGGATATAGGCAATGGCTTCCTGGCTGTACTCATCCGGTGCAGGATAGTCAATGGGCGGCACCGCTGTATGTGCAGGAAGCCTGGCTCGGTTTTCAGCATCATAACTCCATTTGCCGCCCAATGGCTGGTGGTTTGGTTCCAGCAGCAGGTTTCGTTGGCGGCGCTCGTCAATATAGAAATCCGTCTGAAAATAAGTTTTCTTTTTATTAAAATAAGCGTCCGTGGCAGCAGGCTGGTTTAGAAAATTAGGCGTAGGATAGACCACCCTTTCCACCTGCTGCAGGGTTGCCTGGCGTTGTAAGCGTTGCTGCAGCCAGTTATCGGCCACCTCTGCATAATGAATACAGGTAAAGCCCAGGCGGGCAAGTTCCGGTACCAGTTTCCGGGTGTCACTGCGTTCATCTGTTGTGTCGATATAAACAACGGTATATCCATTGATATGCAGGTATTGCTGGTACCGCTTCATAGACGCGCGGTGTAAAACCAGTTTTTGTTTATGAAAGGTATACTGCCTGAAAAAAAGCGTTTCTTCTACCAGGTAAACCACCCGCGATGCATCCAATGCAGGATGCTGTTTAAAAAGCTGGTGTGGAAAAATGATGGTGGCTTGCTGCATAGTATGTTCAACCACGAACAAAAAAGCGGCGGCTTTGTTCGTGAACGGGCGGCCATCTGTTTGCATGCAAACTGGTAACAGTGCGGGCGTAAATAAACACCGGTTGTAATTGGGCGCTTTCATTTATTTTTGCTGCTCACTATTATCCCGTTTATGAATCCTGCGCCGGTAATTTCTTTTGATGATACAGCCAAGGCCTTTGCTTATAAAAACGACAGGGATCTGAAGAAAGCACGTTTCCTTTTTTCAAGTATGGGCTATGAAACCCTTGTTAAACTGGGTACCAGCATCACTCCCCGTCTTATTAAAATGGGCCTGCCCATCAAAGGCCTGATCAGGAATACCATTTTTAAACAGTTTGTGGGTGGTGAATCACTCCAGGAAACCAGTGCGGTGGCAAAAAAACTGGGCGCCTATGGCGTAGAAGTGATACTCGATTATGGTGTGGAAGGCGGCGATTACGGAGAAGACGGACTCGACCATGCCTGTGATGAATTCATCAGGGTAATTGAATACGCCGCTACGCAATCGAATATACCGTTCATGAGCATTAAGGTAACCGGTATTGCCCGTTTCGGATTGCTGGAAAAGCTCGACAAAAGCGTAGAAGAAAATGCCGGCCCCCTCATGAAACGTTATGTAAAAGCACTGGAGACGCTTACCGCAGAGGAAGAGAAGGAATGGCAGCGCGTGCATGAAAGAATGAAGCGCATCTGTAAGACAGCAGCCGATAAAAAGATAGGAGTGCTGGTAGATGCCGAAGAAAGCTGGATACAGGACCCGGTAGACGTGCTGACCATATTAATGATGGTGCAGTTCAATACCGAAGTGGCGGTGGTATACAATACCATCCAGTTGTACCGGCACGATCGCCTTAAATTTCTGAAAGATTCGCTGGAGGCGGCAGAGATAAAGAATTTTATCCTGGGCGCTAAACTGGTGCGCGGCGCCTATATGGAAAAAGAGCGCCGCCGGGCCATTGAAATGAATTATTCCTCACCGATACAGGAAAGCAAGGACGCTACTGACAATGATTACAACACGGCCCTGGCATTTTGCGTACAGCACATAGCGCGGATTGCTTTTATTGTGGCGTCGCACAATGAAAACAGCAACTTGTATACTACCCAGTTATTGCGTCAAAAAAGTTACCCGCTGAACCACCCGCATGTACATTTCAGCCAGTTGTATGGGATGAGTGATAATATCACCTTCAACCTGGCCGCTGCCGGTTGTACCGTGAGCAAATACCTGCCTTTCGGACCCATCAAAGATGTAATTCCTTACCTGATGCGCCGGGCACAGGAAAACAGCTCTGTAAGCGGCCAGACCGGCCGTGAACTGGGATTGATAAAAAAAGAAATACGAAGAAGAAGTCTTAAGTAATAAGTCCTACGTTTTTAAGTCCGTATCACAAAGTTCTTAATTTAATATTTTATGGTTCGTTCGCTCGGCAATTACCGCAGAAACAATGAACCCTAACTATTAATCGTTTACCCGACAAAAGGACTTAAAACGTAGAACTATCATACGTAAAACTTACTTGCGCTTGTTGAACAATGTGTAAAACAGGCTCACCTGTATATTACCATTCTTCCAGTCGGGCCGGGTAGTGGAAGCATCAAAATCACCCAGTTTGGAAAGGCCTGCCGTATAACGGGCGCCGATGCCCAGGCCGATAGGGCTGTGGTAACCGATACCGCCTGCAACGGAGAAATCTGTACTCTTGGCAAAATCTTCACTGGTACCATCTACTTTTTCATTTGTCTTAAAACCAATCTGTGGGCCTGCTTCAACATAAAATCCGCCTGTAAAACGGTATTTCAGCATTACCGGTACATTGATATAGGAGAGCTTGTAATCTGTCTTGTCTGTACCGGTTTGCTCAATCTTGGCACCCTGCGTAGAAAACAATACCTCCGGCTGAATGGCAAAATTATTACCTAAAAAAAGGCTTACAAAAGCACCGGCATGAAAACCAATCAGGGTCTTTGCCTTTACATCATCCTCGTTGCTGGAACCGGTGAAATTGCTGATATTGCCCCCGGCTTTTACGCCCAGTTCAAAATGCTGTGCAAAACTGGCTGTACTGGCAAGCAGCAGTACAAAAAGAATGTTTTTCTTCATAAAAAGATCAATTGAAAATGTTTTAAAATTTGTGGCGATAAGCATGAAATACTGGTATCCGAAGGTTGGTATTTTGAGATTTGCTGTCCCGGTTCATACAATCACAAATTACCAAGTCAAAAACCAGCTATTGATTGTTATACGGTTTACAAAACAAGTGCCGAATATTGGATGGCTGCCCGTACAGACCCGGCACCGATCAGCGCTGGGCAGCAAAAAATTTTTTTTCCGCGGACGCCTGCTGCAGTACTGGCTGGGAATAAAAAAATAAAACAGCCGCACATGCATGTTTTTGCATGGCCTGCAATGCCTTTATTTGTGGAAAAATGACAACAGTTGTAGTAGTTCCAATTTTTCAATCCACAGTTTCCCCACAGCCTGCTTTTTGCGATACTGAAATCACGGTTTCAACCTAACTTGCAGCCATGCAGCAATACCAGGAATTATTAAGGCATATACTTACCAAAGGGCTGTCTAAAACCGATCGTACCGGCACCGGCACGACCAGCTGTTTTGGTTACCAGTTGCGTTTTGATCTGCAGGCAGGATTTCCGCTGGTGACCACCAAGAAACTGCACCTGAAAAGCATCATTTATGAATTGCTGTGGTTTCTCAAAGGGGAAACCAATATTGCCTATTTAAAAGAAAATGGTGTGCGCATCTGGGATGAATGGGCCGATGAGAACGGCGAATTAGGCCCGGTATACGGCAAGCAGTGGCGCAGCTGGGAAGGGGCAGATGGAAAGACCTTTGACCAAATTTCGGATGTCATACAGCAGATCAAAAACAACCCCGACAGCCGGCGCATGATCGTTAGTGCCTGGAATGTGGCGGAGCTGCCGGAGATGGCGCTGATGCCCTGTCATACCATGTTCCAGTTTTATGTATCACCCGCAGGCGATGGCGGTAAAGCCCGGCTTTCCTGCCAGTTGTACCAGCGCAGCGCCGATGTGTTCCTGGGTGTGCCCTTTAATATTGCGTCTTATGCATTGCTGACACTGATGATGGCACAGGTCTGCGGATTGGAACCGGGTGAGTTTATCCATAGTTTTGGCGATGTACATATCTATAATAATCATTTGGAGCAGGTACAACTGCAATTGAGCCGCCAGCCCTATGCAATGCCCCGTATGCAGCTGAACCCGTCCGTTAAAGACATTTTTGGCTTTACATTTGAAGATTTTACCCTGGCAGATTACCAGCACCACCCCGCCATAAAAGCACCGGTGGCTGTATAGCCCTCATTATTCATTATTTATACCTAGTATGATAATTACCCTGGTAGCGGCCGCATCGGAAAACAATGTAATCGGAAAGCAGAACAAACTGGTGTGGAACCTGCCCAATGATACCCGCTTTTTTAGAAACACCACCTGGGGTATGCCCGTTATAATGGGCAAGAAAACATTTGAATCGCTTGAACATAAACCGCTGACCGGAAGGTTCAACGTAGTTATTACCAACCACCCCGAAACCCTACAGGCAAAGGGGCCTGTTAAAACGGCTGGTAGTTTGCAGGAAGCGATCGCTGTGGCCGGCACCACCGATGCAAAAGAAGTCTTTATTGTGGGTGGTGGCCAGGTATATGCAGAAGCACTGCCCATTGCCCGGAAAATTGTATTAACACGTGTGCATGCAGTAGTTGAGGGCGATGCATTCTTCCCCGTATTCAGTGAAGCAGAATGGCGGCTGGTTTCCCATACCGATTTTCAGGCCGATGAAAAACACCAGTATGCATACAGCTTCCAGGTCTGGGAAAGAAAATAATGTGAACAAGCTGTATAATGTGCTCAGGTGGTAAAGATGGGAATGTTTCGAGGCGGCTGATTAGCACCATTATCACAGATGCTTAATTTTTAATTACTAAGTATTCATTGTATTCCGCTCTCCGGCTGGCAGCCAAATATGTCCGTTATTATTTAACCGCCTCCAACGGTAAGGGGCATGGTATTCATTCTCCCTTTGTTTTTGCGTTTATTGAGCAGGTGCTTAACGACAAAAGAAATTTTTATGCGTATGATAAAATAGAGGCCTGCCGCAACCGGATGCTGGTAGATGATCGCCTGCTGAGCGTGGAAGATTTTGGCGCAGGTTCTGTTTCAGGCAATAAAAAGCAGCGCAGGGTATCTGCCATCGCGCGCAGCGCTGCCAAATCCCGGAAACTTGGCCAGTTATTATTCCGGGTGGTAAATTATTATCACCCGGTTCAGATAATTGAGCTGGGCACTTCGCTGGGCATTTCTTCGGCCTACCTGGCCATGGGCTATCCAAAGGCATCACTGGTGACCCTGGAAGGCGCACAATCGGTGGCCGCAGTGGCGCAGGAAAACTTTGCTGAACTGGGTATTGAAAGCATTGAAACCATCACCGGTAATTTTGACGAGATCCTGGGTGCCGTATTAAATAAAATGCCCGCTGTTGACCTGGCTTTTATAGACGGCAATCACCGGGCATCACCAACGTTGCAGTATTTTGAGCAATTACTGAAAAAAACAAGCCGGCCGGCCATCCTGGTTTTTGATGATATACACTGGAGCGCCGATATGGAGCATGCCTGGACCCAGGTAAAAAATCATCCGGACGTATTATTGACGATCGATCTTTTTTTTATGGGATTTGTTTTTTTTAGCAGCGATTTTAAAGTAAAACAGCATTTTGTAATACGGTTTTAACCTGGTAAAACAGTTGGTAAATTGGGATCCCAGCAAAAACTTGGTATCTTACCGGCAGAACAATATACTATGATAATTGGAGTTTTGCAGGAACCGGCATTTGAAACACGAGTATCATTATTGCCCGATGCAGTGGCTACACTGGTAAAAAAAGGCCATGTGGTATGGGTAGAAAACGACGCCGGTATAAAAGCCGCAGCAGCAGATGAAGATTATATAAAAGCCGGCGCAACACTGGCAACAAAAGCAGCCATTATTTCCGGTGCAGCCATTGTTCTTTGCATTCATCAACCCGATTATTCCTTCCTGGTGCCCGCTTCCAAAATATTCATTGGTATTTACCAGCCCCTTTTCAATTTCCAGCAAATGAAAGAATGGGCGCTGGCCGGCGTTACCAGTTTTAGTCTCGACATGCTGCCCCGCACCACCCGCGCGCAGAGTATGGACGTATTAAGCAGCCAGGCCAATATAGCGGGCTACAAAGCAGTGTTGCAGGCAGCCAATATTTTTCCAAAATATTTTCCCATGTTTATGACGGCGGCTGGGAGCATACCACCCGCCAAACTATTGATACTGGGTGCAGGCGTAGCCGGCTTACAGGCCATCGCCACCGCCCGCCGGCTGGGCGCCGTGGTAGAAGTGTTTGATACCCGCCCGGCGGTAAAAGAAGAAGTCATGAGCCTGGGTGCAAAATTTATAGAAGTGGAAGGCGCAGCGGATGCCAGCAAGGCCGGCGGCTATGCCGTAGAACAATCAGCGGCATTCCTCGACAAACAAAAACAAAAGATAGCCGACAGCATTGCCAAATCGGACATCGTAATAACAACGGCACAGATACCGGGCAAGCCAGCACCGATACTGGTAACAACTGCCATGATTGCTGCCATGAAAAAAGGATCAGTGATCATTGATATGGCCGCTGCTACCGGGGGCAATACGGAACTGACCAAAAACAATGAAACCATTTACCAGCATGGCGTGGCCATCGTAGGCAATTCTGCGCTGGCAGCTACCATGCCATCAGATGCCAGCAAATTATACGGAAAAAATGTATTGAATTTTTTACAGCTCATCATTGATAAAGAAGGACAACTGAACCTGAACTGGGAAGATGATTTGGTAAAAGGATCCTGCATCACCCATAACGGTGCTGTTG
>CAXTMV010000021.1:0-38872 GCA_964245425.1 uncultured Flavihumibacter sp.
CTCGTTGGGCTCCCACTGTCCTTCGGTTCTTGAATAATTCAGTTTAAGCATGGAGGATACCGCATCCACCCGCAGGCCATCGGCATGAAAAGCATCGAACCAGAACCTGGCGCTGCTGATCAGGAAGGATTTAACTTCTCCTCTTTTATAGTTAAAAATATAGGAGTTCCAGTCGGGGTGATAGCCCTTACGCATATCTGCATACTCGTACGTATGGGTTCCGTCGAACATAAACAATCCATGGGCATCGTACGGAAAATGCGATGGCACCCAGTCGAGTATTACGCCAATGCCTGCCTGGTGAAAAGCTTCTACCAGTTTCATAAAGTCCTGGGGAGAGCCAAACCGGGAAGTGGGCGCAAAAAAACCGGTGCCCTGGTAACCCCAACTGCCATCAAATGGATGTTCCATCACCGGCATCAGCTCTACATGTGTAAATCCCATTTCCTTTACATAAGGCACCAGCAGATCCTTCATCTGTGCATAACTGTTATAAGACTCTTCGTCATTTTTATCGGGTCGCATCCAGCTGTTCAGGTGCACCTCGTATACGCTCCAGGGCGCGTCCAGTGCATTGTGCGTTTTCCGATCTTTCATCCAGTGTTCATCCATCCATTCATACTGCATATCCCATGTAATGGAAGCCGTGTCGGGGCGCATCTCCCAGAAATTGGCAAAAGGATCCCCTTTATCCGTCTCTGCACCCATGTAGCCAATGATGTGGTATTTGTATACCTCGCCTAGGGTAAACCCGGGGATAAAACCTTCCCAGATACCGCTTTTATCCCAGCGGGCATATAATTCATATTCACTGTTCTGCCAATCATTAAAATTCCCTTTTACTGAAACCGCTGTGGCATTGGGCGCCCATACAGCAAAATACATTCCCCACTGGTTATTTACCTGAATGGAATGGGCGCCCATTTTCTGGTACAGCCGGTAATGGGTACCATTTTGAAAATTGCTGATGTCAGCATCGTCCAGTAAGGAATAGGTCCAAACTTTTTTTGAAGTATCCACAAAATGCGCTTCTTCATAACGGCTTGCCGCAGATTTTTCCATATGTTAACCTCTTTTTAATGAATGGCCGAGCAATCGGGATATGGATTTTATTCCAGCCGGCATCTAACCGGTTTGCTTCCCGCAATCCTTTAACCTAAAATTAGGATTAGTCCTTTTAAAGTTAGTTTTTTTTAAATGATATTCGGTAAGCGGATGTTTTTATTATTGGCTTATTATTGCAGCCGCTGAACCGATTTTAACCACTACTTATCCTCTACTGGCTTATGAAAAGAACCTTGGTGCTAACTGGTATCTTGTTGCTGGGCATCTCATATGCGTTTGCACAGCGGGCCAGTATAAAAGGCATTGTTGCAGATACCTCCAGCAAAGAAACCCTTTCTCATGCCGTTATCTCTCTACTGCGCGCCAAAGATTCGGTTCTGTACCGTTTTACCCGCAGCAATGCACAGGGAAGGTTCTCCTTAGAACACCTGCCGGCCGGTAAATTTATTGTACTGGTAACCTATCCCAAATACGCCGACTATGTAGAACAACTGGAGCTGTCAGACAGTTCTTCCGTTTCGCTTAACAAGGTGGCGTTGATCTTAAAGGCTAAATTGCTGGAAGAAGTGGTGATCAAACAAAAGATTTCTGCTATTAAAATAAAAGGCGATACCACCGAATTTACTGCAGACAGCTTTCATGTGCAGGCCAATGCCACCGTAGAAGAACTATTAAAGAAATTGCCCGGTATACAGGTAGACAAGAATGGAAAAATAACCGCCCAGGGCGAGGCTGTTCAAAAAGTACTGGTAGACGGGGAAGAGTTTTTTGGTGACGACCCCACCCTGGTAACACAGAACCTGCGGGCCGATATGATCGATAAGGTACAGGTCTTCGATAAAAAAAGCGACCAGGCTGCTTTTACCGGCATCGATGATGGAGAAAAGACCAAGACCATTAACCTGAAGCTGAAGGACAGTAAGAAAAATGGCTATTTCGGTAAGGTAAGCGTAGGTGGCGGCACAGACGGCTACTACGATAACCAGGCCATGATCAACCTGTTTAAAAAGAAAAAGAAACTGTCGGTCTATGGCATCATTTCCAATACCGGTAAAACGGGCCTGAACTGGAACGACCGCGACAAATACGGCGAAAGCTTTGCCAGTAGCCTGGATTTTGATGAGTCGAACGGATATTTCACCTTTTCAGGCAGCGATGACGAGCTTGATTCCTGGGACGGCCAGTATAACGGGCAGGGTTACCCCGCTGTTAAAACCGGTGGACTTCATTACAATGATAAATGGGACGATGATAAACAGTCGGCCAACCTGAACTACAAGATCCTTCAGCTGAACGTAACCGGTGGCAGCACTACCAATAGCCAGTATATTTTGCCTGATACGCTGTACTATAATAGCCAGCGGGAAACATTCAGTAACCAGATTATGCGGAACCGTGCGAACGGCAGCTACGAACTGCAGATCGATTCCAGCTCTTCCATCAAGATAAGTGCCAATGGCGGAACCGATCATAAAGTAACCGAAAGTAATTTTATTACAGAAGCCCGGGCCAGCGACAGTTCACTGGTGAATACCGGCGACCGTAATATTTCTACTACCGGTGATACCCGCATTGTAAACAGCAATTTGCTGTGGAAGAAAAAGATGCATAAAAAGGGCCGTACCCTTTCCGTTAACCTGAGCGAAAACTATGAAAACGGCAGTTCAGAAGGTTATCTTTTTGCCGACAATGAATTTTACAAAGGCGGCACACCCTTTCAGACACAGGTTACCGACCAGTACAAAAAATACAATACTAAAAAGCTGTCTTTCGATTCCAAAATCACGTATTCCGAACCCTTGTCGGCCGTATCGTCTATCCTTGCCAATTATGGCATTTCCGTGAACAACAGCGAATCGAACCGCCAGTCGTTTAATAAAATGCCCGATGGAAAATACACGGCGATAGACAGTATCTATAGCAACGACTACCGGTTCAATGTTTTCACCCAAAAGGGCGGCCTTATCTACAACCTGATAAAAAAGAAAGTGCGGTTTAACCTGGGCAGTAATATTGGCATTACCAGTTTTAAACAATCCGATCTGCTGGTGGATACGGCCGTAAAAAGAAATTTTGTAAACTGGTTTCCGCAGGCATCTTTTATGTATTCTTTTAACCAGCAAAAAAGAATTTCCATCCGTTACGACGGCCATACCGTGCAACCATCCATACAACAAATACAGCCGATACGCACCAACGATGACCCCCTGAATATTGTCATCGGCAATCCCGGCTTAAAGCCGCAGTTTGTCAATAACATCAACTTTAATTTTAACCAGTATAAAGTATTGACGGAAACCAATATCTATTCCGGCATCAATTACCGGATTATTGAGAACGCACTGGGCAACCTGTCCCTGGTAGATTCTACCGGCAAAAGAACCAGCCAGACCATTAATGTAGACGGCACGCATTCTCTTTCCGGTTACCTGGGCTATGGCTTTAAATGGAAAAAACCAGATCTGCATGTTAATTTCAATGCAGATATCAGCCAGAACAAGAACAGCGGCATTGTAAATAACCTGGCGAATGTTACCAATAGCAGCAATTACACGCTCGGGGCCAACCTGTATAAATCAAAAGACAAGAAATACGAATTAAGTTTCCGGGCATCTGCTACTTTTACCAATAGCCATTCTTCCATACAGAGTAATATCAAAACCAGTTACTGGACCTACAACGTATCGCCCGGTTTTGATATTTTTCTGCCAAAAAAATTCCAACTGCACAGTGATGCGGATGCCAATTTCAGGCAAAAGACCAGCGCCTTCGATTTTAATACAAACGTGATACTGTGGAATGCCTGGTTCGGAAAAAAATTCTTTAAGGGAGACGTACTGCTGCTGAAAGCTTCTGCCAACGATTTGCTGAATCAGAACAAGGGCTTTAACCGGCAGGTGAGCAGTAACTTTATCTCGCAGAATACCTATACCACCATACAGCGTTATTTTATGTTATCGCTGGTATGGAATTTTAATAAGGCTGGTACACCCGCGCCGAATAATTAACAAGAAAAAATCAAAAGTGAAAAATATGAAACCGGTATTGCTTTTATTATGCTGCTTTTGTACGGGAGCCGGCTTCAGGGCAACGGCACAGAACACTATTTTCCTGACAGAAGGAAAGATAGAGTTTGAGAAAAAGGTAAACTCGTACGCATTGATGGATGAAGACAATTCCTGGTCGGAACTGGAGAAAAAAATGATGCCCAAATTCCAGGTCACGTATTTTGATTTACTGTTTTCAAAAGACAAGACCATGTACCAGCCGGGCCGGGAAAATCCCGACAACAACAAACTTTTCTTTGGTGATGGGGTTGCCCAGGAAAATGTGGTCTACGCAGAATTGGACAGCAGTAAAAGCATCAGCCAGAAAAAAGTATTCGAACAGGTATTCCTGATACAAGACAGTACAAGGCAGATACAATGGAAACTGACCGATGAAACCCGTGTCATTGCCGGCTTCCAGTGCCGTCGGGCCAACGCCATCATTATGGATTCTGTATACGTGGTGGCTTTTTATACGGATGATATCGTTACACCGGGTGGTCCCGAGTCTTTCAATGGTTTACCCGGCATGATCCTGGGGGTATCCTTACCGCACCAGCATGTGACCTGGTTTGCCACCACGGTGTCTGCTACGCCGGTTACCGCGGGCCAGCTCAAAGTACCTTCTAAAGGAAAAAAAGTTTCTATCGCCCTGCTAAAAGATCAGCTGAAAGAAAGAATGAAAGACTGGGGCAAGTATGCGCAACGAAACCTGGAGGCGGTAATGCTGTAGAGAGAAAATGCCTGCTATCTGCTCTCTGATTTGTTTCGTCACGCGAGAGAAATCAGCCATCAGACATCAGCCATTTTTATTTCAAATCCAGCACCAGCATCGTCTTTCCGTCAATGTCAATCGAATTCTTATCGAGTTGGATGGTTGCGTTGGTCATGATGTCTGTTCCTTTACTGAAATGGTTGATTCGTTCCGCGAACCGGGCCAGTGACAGGGTTGCCTTATCAGTACCGGTATTCATCACGCACATGATTGTTTGCCGGTCATCGTACCGGAAATAAACATAGACACCGTTTTCGGGAACAAACTGCATCAGTCTGCCCGTTTTAATGGCCGAAGCATTTTTCCGGAAAGCCCCCAGCCGCCTGGTCAGATCCTGTATTGATTTTTCCAGTGCGCTGAGCCCCTCTCCTGTAAAGGCGTTTTTCCGATCGCCCTTCCAGCCACCTGGAAAATCAAGCCGTACCTTGCCGTCGGGATTGGAGACGCCTTTGGTAATGATTTCCGTTCCGTAATACATTTGCGGAATACCGCGGGTGGTGAACAGCCAGCCAAGTCCCATCTTCAGTTTATCCACATCCTCCCCCACCTGGCTGAAGAAACGGGTCATATCGTGGTTGTCCAGGAATACCACGTTGTTCATAGGTTCGGCATACAGGAAATCCTGGCTAACGGTCTGGTATAGCTGATTAATGCCGTATGGCGGCTGCGTGAGTGCCGGCTGAATACCCCTGAATAAAAACTCAAAATCGAGCGAGCCGGTGAGGTTGCTTTTGAAAGCTGCATGCAGGTTGTTTTTGGTGAAATAAGCCTGGTTGACCACGCCTTCATCCCAGTTTTCGCCTACCATGGTAATATGCGGGTATTCGTCTGTCAGCGCTTTGTTGCAGTTATTCATAAAATCCGGGTCCACATATTTATAGGTGTCGATGCGCCAGCCATCCACCCCAAATTTTTCTACGCACCAGATGGCGTGCTGCACCAGGAAGGTTGCCACCAGCGGGTTGCTTTGGTTTACATCGGGCATCATGCCGGTAAACCAGCCATCGGCCATTTTCTTTTTATCATATTTGGATGCGTGGGGATCAAAAAACACCTGTTCCTTATAGTTAGGAAAAGTGAGTGTGGGCCATTGGTGCACCCAACTGCTGTCGGGTGCATCCTGCACCAGGAAATTATAGTAACCGATATGGTTGTACACCGCATCCTGTATCAGTTTCATGCCGCGGCGGTGCAGTTCATCGCTGAGTTCTAAGTAGGCCGCTTCACCGCCCAGGCGGGGCTCAATCTTATAATGATTGGTAAACGCATAGCCGTGTTCGGTCCGGTCGGGCATATCGTTTTCAATAACCGGCGTCATCCAAAGCGCAGTAACGCCCAGGCCTTGCAGGTAATCCAGGTGATTGATAACACCCTGCATATCGCCACCATGCCGCAGGAAAATGGAATCGCGGTTCAGCGATTGATCACGCATTCCCGGGATGCGATCATTTCTTTCATCGCCATTGCTAAACCGGTCGGGCATCAGGAAATAAATAAAATCGGACGCGGTAACACCCTGTGCAAAGCGGCTGTTTTTGCCTGCGCGGCGGGCTATTAAAGCGTATTTGAAAGTACCGGCGGTTGACCGGATAATAATGTCCGCAGGCTTTGCTGCAGCACTGATAACCAGGTCTAGAAAAACATAGTTGCTGTTCTTTGCCCTCGTCACTTTATTCAGTGAAACGCCGGGGTAGCTGATGGCAAAACCGGTTGCCTTGCCGATGTCTTTGCCATGCAGCATCAGCTGCAGTTTGGGATTTTTCATGCCAACCCACCAATTGGTAGGATAAACCTCCAGGCCGTTCTGCCCCCAAAGACCCGTTGCAGCCAACAGGAAGATTAATAAGGACCCGATATTTTTTTTCATCTGATGTGTATTTTGTGTTTTGATTCCGGTACCGCTGAATGCCACACGGATGATACGGATTAAAAGGCTGTTCAAGGATTTTTTTGAAGGAGAATGCTGGCCTTTATTATATTGATCGTTGTTCTTCTATTTCAAGTTTGGCTGTTTCCACGTCGTCGGTCTTTGTTTCCTTTATAAAAAAGAAACAGACCGCTGCGGCCAGTATCATCAGTAAACCGCCCGACTGAACGGCCGCCAGCATATTATTATTCAATACGTGTTGCATCAGCCAGGGATAACCAAAAGCTGCAATAATCTCGGGCAATACAATAAAAAAGTTAAAGATGCCCATGTAAATGCCCACTTTGTCTTTTGGCAAAACGCCGCTGAGCATGGCGTATGGCATGGAGATGATGCTGGTCCATGCAATACCCACCCCCGTCATACATACAAACAAAACGTTCTTATTGGTTACAAAAGCTACTGAAATCAGGCCGACGGCGCCTATGAGCAGGCAAATGGTATGTGTTAACTTTCTGCCCAGTTTATCGGCAATAAAGGGTAGTATAAATGAGAAGATGACCGTTACCACGCTGTAGTAGGCAAGTGTTAGCCCGGCAAAATCTTTCCCATTACCGAAAGCCGGATCTGTATCGCTGGTTGCGCCAAATACATGATAAGCTACTGACAGCGCATAATAAAACCACATCAGGAAAAGGCCCGGCCAGGTAAAAAACTGCACGAGCGCAATCACCTTCATGGTGCGTGGCATATTTTTCATAGCGTTGATAATCTCCCGCATAATGGCCAATGCGCCGCCGCTGGTGGTGGGCACTTTTTCATTACGGGTATCGGCAGATGGCGGGTATTCCTTAGAAGTAAGTACGGTATACAGCACAGCAGCAAAAAAGAAGAAGGCCCCGAGATAAAAAGAAATTTTTACATTATCGGCGATGATACCTTTTGCAGCTACATTGTGCACGTCAAAAACATTGTTCAGTATATAAGGCAGGGCTGAAGCAATACTGCCGCCCAGGCCAATCATTAAACTTTGCATGATAAAGCCCCGGTTGATCTGGCTGTCTGGCAGTTTATCCGTTACAAAAGCCCGGAAGGGTTCCATGGCTACATTGCCAAAAACATCCAGCACCCATAAAAGACCGGCGGCCATCCATAACTGGCTGCTGTGCGGCATGATTACCAGCGCAAGGGAACTGATCAAGGCACCCACAAAAAAATACGGACGCCGCCGTCCGAATTTTGGGTGCCAGGTATGATCGCTCAGGTAACCGATAATCGGCTGTACCAGTAAGCCGGTCAGTGGCGCGGCCAGGAACAGGTAAGGTATTTTAGCATCATCGGCACCTAAGTTTCTGTAGATAACGCCCATATTGGCTCTTTGCAGGTCCCACCCGAACTGGATGCCGAAGAAACCAACACTCATATTGTTGATCTGGCTGAGGCTGAGTTTTGGCTTGATGCCGGTAAAAGCAGATGACATAGCAATCATTTATGGTAATATGTAAAATTTACATACTGACTAAAAGTACATAAAAAAAGCATCCGCCAAAGGGGATGCTTAATAATGAGATCAAAAATCATCAGATCACAAAACCATTGGGAATAACGGCGCCTTTCTTGATGACTACGATGCCGTCTTTTACGGTATACAGGGAATGATCGCTGTTTTCGAGGTGCGGGCCGCCATTGATGCGCACATCATCGCCGATGCGCACGTTCTTGTCTACAATAGCATTCTTGATATAACAACGATTGCCGATGCCAACATTGGGTATGCCATGCTGCTGGGCATGGGCCATTTCTGCAATGGTTTCAAAATAATCGTTCCCCATCAGGTAGCTGCTGACCACAGTGGTGCCATTGCCGATGCGGGCACGGATGCCCACCACGCTATGTTCTACGCGGGAGGCATTGATGATGCAGCCTTCGGCAATAATGGTCTTCTCCAGGGTAGTGCCGCTGATCTTGGCCGGCGGCAGCATGCGGGCGCGCGTATAAATGGCATTGCTGTTATCGAACAGGTTAAAATCGGGTATATCGGCCGTGAGACCCAGGTTGGCTTCAAAGAATGAATAGATATTCCCGATATCGGTCCAGTAGCCATCGTACTGGTAGCTCACTACTTTATACTTGTCTATGGATTGCGGTATGATCTCTTTGCCAAAATCGGTGGCATCTTTATATTCAACTTCCAGCAGGTCGAACATCAGTTTGCGGCTGAAAATATAGATACCCATCGATGCCAGGTAATGACGGCCGGTGCGTTTCATTTCTTCGCCGGTATCGCTTACCCATTCCGGTAAGAGTTCTTTTTTTGGCTTTTCTATAAACGAAGTGATATAGCCTTCTTCATTGCTTTTCAGGATCCCGAATTCGGGTGCTTCCCGGTCGGCCACGGGTATGGTGGCAATGGAAATATCGGCGCCCAGTTTCTTATGGTTGTCGATCATTTCCTGGAAATCCATCTGGTACAACTGGTCACCACTCAGGATCAGTACGTATTCACTGTCAAAAGGCCCCAGGTGCCGGAGACTTTGCCTTACAGCGTCTGCAGTACCCTGGTACCAGGTAGGATTATCAGGTGTTTGCTCTGCTGCCAGGATATCTACAAAGGCAGAACTGAAGGCGCTGAAATGATAGGTATTCTTGATATGGCGGTTCAGCGATGCAGAGTTGAACTGCGTTAATACGAACATGCGGTTGATGCCACTGTTGATGCAGTTGGAAATGGGGATGTCTACCAGCCGGTATTTTCCGGCGATGGGCACAGCGGGCTTACTTCTGCTGGCGGTCAGCGGGTACAAACGGGATCCGGCGCCACCACCCAGTATTACAGCTAAGGTTGATTTACTCATATTTGCAAGCTTTAAAATATTTCATGAAAGATCTTTTTAGCTGCCAGCGGTTACCTGACCGCTACGGCCGTTGTACCATCCTACATTTTCACATTTGCCACATTCACTGCATTTCTCACATTTGCTCATACAAATTAATGTATTGCTGTGCACTGGTATCCCAGCTAAAATCCAGTTGCATGATCTGTTTTCGGATGTTTTTCATTTTTTCTTCCTGCGCATACAGGTGAACGGCACGGTAAACAGCTTGTGTAATATCGCCCACCCAGTCGTTATTAAAGCAAACCCCGTACCCATCGGGTTCGCCAAAATCCTTTACGGTATCTTTTAACCCGCCGGTTCGTCGAACAATGGGAACCGTTCCGTAGCGCATGGCATACATCTGGTTCAGGCCGCAGGGCTCTACCCGGCTGGGCATCAGCAGGAAATCGGCGCCTGCATACATTTCGTGCGCCAGTTTTTCATTGTAGGCGATCTGTGAATTGTAATAGCCCATCAACGGTCCGCGCATACTATCCAGCACATATTCCAGGTGCGGATCGCCGCTGCCCAATACCAGGAAATTCATTTTATGACCAATATGGTACAGGGAATCACCAATGGCCTGGGGCAATAAATCCGCAGCTTTTTCACCCACCAGCCGGCCGATAAAAACGATCAGCGGTGCGTGCACATCCAGGTTGAAGGCCTTACATAGTTTTTCCTTGCTGGCCTGCTTGCCTTCGTTTACAGATGCCAGCGAGAAATGATCATCCAGGTAACTATCCGTTGCCGGGTCCCAAACTTTTGTATCAATGCCATTTAATATACCGCTGCATTTGCCTTTTTCGTATTCAAACAGTTCTTCCAGCCCGTTGCTCATATACCGCAGTTCTTCCAGGTAACTCCAGCTCACCGTGGTTACTTTCCAGGCGCACTTGATGGCGCAGGCCAGCGGATTGATGCTACCTTTCCAGTCCAGGTTGCCCCATTTCCAGCCGTCCCAGTGCGGAATATAATTTGTTTTATCCCAGCCCATCCATCCCTGGTACTGTGCATTGTGAATGGTAAGTACCGTAGGAATGCTGCGAAGCTTTTGCTGGTACTCATAACAGCTCTGCATCATGAAGGGGATCAGGCCGGCATGGTAGTCGTGCACATGCACCACATCAGGATGGTGCTGCCATTTAGACAACCAGTCTACCACGGCTATCTGGAAAGATGTAAAGCGTTCCGCATCGTCCGCATAGCCATAGATTTTCTCCCTGTCCAGCAGACCATTGATGTCTATGAGGTAAAGGTCAAATTCCAGTTTATTAGTCTTTTCCTTGATAACGGTGTATTCGAACCAGGTATTACCCAGCGAAGCGCCGCCCTTGTGTACTACTTCCCAGGAATTATCGTATAAGAATTTGGTGCGGTACATGGGCATTACCACTTTGGCGATATGCCCCAGCAGCTGCTGGTATTTGGGAAGGGCTCCCACCACGTCTCCGAGGCCACCGGCTTTTGCTACCGGATAACATTCTGCCGATACATGCAGGATTTCCATTGTGGTGAGTTTGAAATTATTGTGCTGAATTTAGGAAGGTTTTCGATTGGTTGATGCAAGTAACGAAAATATTTTTAATGAACCGGGCAATCAAACTGCATTTGATTGTAAATAAATCATTACATACCCTATCTTTAGCCCCTATTAATAAAGGGCAATAGAATTATGTACAGCTTATTGTTACATGAATATAGTTGCTATTTTCAGAACCTCCATTTTTAAATCAATAGATTGCTCATGAGCCAGCAAACCAAGTGGTCGCAATTCGGAACTTTGATAAGCGTGTTTTTTTTCTGGGGATTTGTAGCCGCCAGCAACGATATCCTGATCCCGGTATTTAAGGAAAAACTGCACCTTGAACAATGGCAATCGCAGATGATATCATTTGCTTTTTATGTTGCCTATACCGTTGGCTCCATTATTTATTTTTTTGTTTCCAAAGCCAGCGGTGGCGATATACTGAACCGCCTCGGATACAAAAACGGCATTTCGCTCGGGCTCATCATTTCCGCTGTAGGCACTTTGCTGTTCTACCCGGCGGCCCAAACCGCTTCTTTCCCTTTAATGATTACCGGGCTGTTTATTGTAGGACTGGGATTTTCTTTGCAGCAGACAGCCGCCAACCCGCTGGCGATTATCATGGGCGATCCTAAAAGCGTCTCGCAGCGGTTAAGCATGGCCGGGGGTGTTAATAATTTTGGCACCACCATTGGTCCCCTGCTGGTCAGCATTGCTATTTTCGGCAGTGTGTCGGCCAAGTCTTCCGTAGCCAGCATCGAAAGTATTAAAACGCCCTACCTTATACTGGGTGCGGCTTTTGTGATAGTGGCAATTATCTTTAAATTCTCTTCCATCCCCAACAAAATAAACCTGGATGCGGTAGCGGCCAGTGAAGCGGTGGCAGGGGGTGGCGTCGTTGTTGAAAAAAGCAGCCCCCTGAAATATGCACAACTGGCGCTTGGTATGCTGGGTATCTTTTTTTATGTGGGTGTAGAAGTAAGCACGGCCAGCAACCTGCCGGAATTTATGCGGCAGAAATTGCATACGCCTACTGAAAGCATCGCGCCTTTTGTATCCCTGTACTGGGCCAGCCTGATGATTGGCCGGTGGACCAGCTCGGTAGGTGCTTTTGGCGTAAGCAAATCTGTTCAGCAGGTGCTCAATTTTATCATGCCCTACCTGGCATTCGGCGTTTTCCTGGCGGTCAATTCAATAGCCGGCCACGATATAACGCCGTTTTACATTTATGCTATTGTAATTGTGGCTATGATTATCGGAACCCTTTTAAGCAAGGGCAATCCAGCCCGGCAGTTGCTTATCTTTTCCTTGATGGCTATTACGGCCTTGTTCATTGGCATGCTGTCGAGCGGCATGACCAGCGTATATGCTTTTATTAGCGTCGGATTGTTCTGTTCTACCTTATGGCCATGCATATTTACCCTGGCCATTGCCGGCCTGGGCAAACATACCAATGAAGGCGCCAGCTTTCTGATTATGATGATCATGGGGGGCGGCTTTATCAGCCTTTTGCAGGGTTATGTGTCGGCCGATCGTTTCCTGGGTATACAATGGTCTTACCTGGTGGGCGTGGTTTGTTTTGCCTACCTGGCGTTTTATGCCATAAAGGCAAAATCAGTATTAAAATCGCAGGGGATCGATTATGACGCATTGAACAGCGCCGGCGGACATTAATTTATTAAACAATTATTTTCAAGTAAAGATCATGTCTTCTTCAAATTCGTTGCAACAGCTGGTAATAGGCATCGATATCGGTGGCACCGGAACAAAATTCGGGATTGTAGACCGCGATGGCAATGTGCTTTTCTCCAGCGAAATATCAACCAAAAAACACGCTACCGTTGAAAGTTTTATAGAGGAACTGCATGAGGCCCTGAACGTACTGATTCAGAAAGCCGGCGGCCCCGGCCGCATCAAAGGCATCGGCGTGGGCGCCCCCAACGGCAATTATTATACCGGCACCATCGAATATGCGCCCAACCTGCCCTGGAAAGGTATCATCCCCCTGGCAAAAATGATGGAAGATAAATTCCAGCTGCCTACCACGCTGACCAATGATGCCAATGCCGCCGCCATTGGTGAAATGACTTATGGCGCCGCCAAGGGCATGAAAGATTTTATCATGATCACCCTGGGCACCGGCGTGGGCAGTGGCATCGTTGCCAATGGCCAGCTTATTTACGGGCACGACGGGTTTGCCGGCGAACTGGGGCATACCATTGTAATACCAGACGGGCGCCTGCACCCCGGCACCGGCAAGCATGGGTCGCTGGAAAGCTATGCTTCGGCTACTGGTGTACGGTATACCGCCCTCGAATTCCTGGAAAAAAGCAATGAGAAAAGCCTGCTCCGCGGCGTACCGGCAGAAGAAATGGATTCCAAGAAAGTATATGAGGCTGCCATCAAAGCCGATAAACTGGCCAAGGAAGTATATGAATTTACCGGCAAGATACTTGGGCTGGCCCTGGCCAATGCCGTTATGTTCAGCAGCCCCGAAGCCATTGTATTGTTCGGCGGCCTGACCAAGGCGGGCGACCTGATCCTGAAGCCAACCCGCGAGCACATGGAGGCCAACCTGATCCAGATTTTCCAGAACAAGGTAAAGATCCTGATCAGCCATTTAAAAGAATCAGACGCCGCTATACTGGGCGCCAGCGCCCTGGCCTGGGAAATGAAAACAAAAAAATAGCTCAAAATAGTTCGGTAGTTCTTTGTTCGTTTGGAACAACGAACTAAGAACCATGCACTACGAACGCTGAAGTTTAAAGTTTCGAACTGTAATTATGAAAAGATATGAGGATCGCACAAGGCATATTGATCATATTATTCGCTGTTCTATGCTCGTGTAATAACCAACAGAACAATGCCGCTACGCCGGTAGCTGCATACGATAAAGATGTTCTACAGTCTGTGCTTATACAGGCAGACAGCCTTAAGACATTCGGCTTTGTCAGTACCCGGGTAGAAGAAATCAAGAAAGCCCTGCAGCAGCCCATGCCGGTATTGCTCTGTCGCGACTCCCTGAACGCCCATCAGCAGCTGGCACAGGCCATCGCTCTGTACGATACCGTGTTTACCCGGTCGGTGCATGAACCCGTTGCCCACCTGCCTTACCGCTGCGAAATATTTGGCGTTTACCCGGCGCGTGAAAGCGATATGGCCAATATAAAAAGCCCTTACCAGCTGGCCGATTGCTACCGGGTAGAATTATACAATTATGCCCTGAACAGTACGTCCATAGCAATGGTTGATATAAAACAGCAAAAATTGCTGGCCAGCAGTTTTCAACCGCAGGCCCAGCCAGATATACCCCTGTATTTAAAGCACCTGGCACTGAAGATCGCCGTCTCGTCTCCGGAACTGCAACAGGCCCTGGGCCTGCGGCCCGATGAGGCAGACGCACTGATGGCTTCCACCAAAACTTCGCTTAACCGTACCCGTTGTGAACGGTCGGGCCATCTTTGCGTGGCGCCTACTTTTGTAAAAGACGGCAAAGCACTCTGGGCCATCGTTGATTTAACCAGCTATACCCTGTCAGGCCTGCGCTGGACAACCGTAGGCAGCACCGGTCCACCACCGGTTGTAACAGAAAGAAAATTGCAGGACGATAAAATAACCGCCTGTTTTTGCGAGCTGGAAACCGCCCTGGAAAAAGATGGCTGGAAAATGGATTATATGCTTACCAGCAGCGATGGATTGCGGATAGCCGATGTTTCTTTTAACGGCCATGCCGTATTGCAAAGCGCCAAACTGGTAGACTGGCACGTGAGTTATTCGGGTACGGATGGATTTGGTTACAGCGATGCAGTAGGTTGTCCCTATTTCTCACAGGCAGCCGTGGTGGCATTTGATCCGCCCGCCGTGCAACCCATATCCGAGCACAATGAAATAACGGGGTTTGCACTGGAGCAAACCTTTAAAAGCGAACAATGGCCCAGCCCCTGCAATTACAATTACCGGCAACGGTACGAGTTTTATAAAGATGGGCGTTTCAGGGTGGCGGCGGCCAGCCTCGGCCGGGGATGCGGCAGTGACGGCACCTACCGGCCCGTGTTCAGGATAGCTTTTGCCGCTGAACAGAACAGCATGGCCGAGTGGACCGGCAGCAGCTGGAATAACTGGGCACAGGAGAAATGGCAGTTGCAGCAAGCCACTACCTCCTACACACCCGAAGGATACGAATACAAACTAACCGATGCCGGCGGCAATGGCTATTACCTGGAACCGGGCAACGGCCAGTTTAAAGACGGCGGCAGGGGTGATAACGCTTACGTATATGCGACATTGAACAAACCCGGCACAGACGAAGGCGAATCGGATATGGTCACCATCGGCCCCTGCTGCAATATTGATTACCACCAGGGACCGGAAAAATTCATCAATCCTGCACCCGAAGACATTAGCAATAAAAAACTGGTGCTCTGGTATGTAGCGCAACTGAAAAACGATAACACGAAAGGCCGTGAGTATTGCTGGGCAGAATCAGTGCTGGAGAATGGCGTATACATCACCAAAAGCTATCCTGGTTTCTGCGGTCCCCTGTTTGTTCCCTTAAAGCAGTCTAAATGAAAAACATCGCCGCCTTTTTTATCGTATGCATCCTGTTTGCCTGCAAACAGGGCGGCACGGTAGCCTACAGCGATAACAACTGCAAACTGGTGCCACCCTTTGTAGGCCGGCTGGGTTTTAACACCCGGAACTCCTTTTTCAGCACTTCCGAAAAAAAGACCATGGGGCTGGTATTGCTGGAATCTACGGACCCCCTGAACCCGCAGGCCAATATTACCCGTAAATACCAGGACAGCAGCTGGAAAAAAGCCGGCTGGCTGGCACCCATTCAACTGGATGAACATGGAAATATATTTACCGGCCCCGCGCCGTTTATTAATGTATGGAACAACCCGGCTGCCGACCAGAACAGCATTTACCGGGTAAACGGGCAAACCGGTGTGATGGCGCTGTTTACACAGTTGCCCTTGCCAGGCAGCAGCACGGACCAAAATCCTTATGGCATCATTGGCATGGTATATCTCTGCGAAACCGGCTCCCTGTATGTGAGCAGCATTGCCGGCAGTACCCGCCAGCTGGAGAAAGGATGCATTTACCAGGTAAACGCTGTAACCGGTAAAATAGAAGACCGGCTAACGGGCATGGATGTGCTGGGTATGGGCATTGCTTATACCAGTGGAGAAAGAAGATTGTTTTTTGGCAGGGCCAGAACAGCTGATGTGTATTCAGTGCAGCTGGATAAAAAGGGCAGCTTTTCCGGCCACCCGCAATTTGAGTTTTCGCTCAGCGGCCTGGGCGCCCGGGGCGATGATAAAGTGCGGCGCATCCGCACCGCCAAAGACGGCAGCCTGGAAGTACATGGTATGGAATTCAATGTTAACCTGATTGCCCCCACAGAAAAGCAGGAAACGGTTTACCAGTTTGTTTATAAGGAGGCAGAGAAAAAATGGACACTGCAGCAATAGCACATAAAAAAACCGTTCCGGATGCCGGAACGGTTCACTATAAGACGTTGTTTGTATTATTTAACAGAAGCAACCAGTCCTTTAAAAGTTTCAGGGTTGTTCATGGCCAGGTCGGCCAGCACCTTCCGATCCAGTTCAATTCCTTTTTCACTGAGTTTGTGCATAAAAACAGAATAGGTAAGGCCTTCTGCCCTAACGGCTGCATTGATACGCGCAATCCATAAACGGCGATAATCTCTTTTCTTCAGCTTACGGCCTACATAGGCGTAGGTCATCCCTTTCTCAACAATATTCTTGGCAACGGTATATACGTTTTTACGTTTACCGTAAAAACCTTTGGCTTGTTTTAATATTTTTTTTCTGCGATGCTTGGAAGCGGCAGCGTTTACTGAACGTGGCATATAAAAATGTGTTTAATAGTAAAAAGATAAATCAGGTTCCAGCTTATTTCAACCGGAGCAACCGTTTTACAAAATAAGAATTGGCCGGGCTAACAGTACCTTTCAGTCGCATGGCCCTTTTGCGTTTGGTTGATTTTTTTGTGAGGATGTGGCGTTTGAACGCTTTCTGGAAAGTGATTTCTCCTGTGCCCGTTATTTTGAAACGTTTTTTGGCACTCGAATTTGTTTTAACCTTTGGCATATTACATGCGGTTTTAAATGCTACCCTGCTGGCGGTTTCGCACTGGCGAAACACTTATGGAGCCGTTTGGGCAATAGTAAGATTTGTTAAGCCATCTTATAGGCCTGCCCGCCTGTGGCGGGCTTTTAATGGGCTGCAAAGGTAGGGCTTTGAAGCGGAAAAAACCAGCGCAGACGGGGATTTTTACGAAAAACAGCCTGATTAGCGGATTATTATGGTGTTTTTTATACAGTTGGCCGTCTATGGACGCACAAGCCGTTTCAAGACATCCCCAGGGAACGGGCTTTCGAGGCTTCCTATTAACAGCTTCAGGTAAAACTCGTTAACCCTGGCGATTGTTCATGGTGAACTGCCTGCCCGGCACAATGGCAAACCTTATCCGGGTCTTACAGGCATTATTCCATAAAACAGGAGCCGGCCCCGGGGCCGGCTCCTGCTGGTGCAGCATATAAAAATTTAATAGAGGTAGTTCAATGCCACCACGTCGTTGGCGTTAAAAGTGCGGTTGCCCCCGTTAGAGCAGGCCAGCATCCAGGAATTGGCATCCGGACCGGAAGGCGTTCCGGGTATCAGGATGGCCCCTATGTTAGATGCACCCTCATTAACGGCGGATCCTCCGCAGCTGTATGCCCGGTTCATATAATCGGTATGGCGCATGCCAATGCAATGCCCCATTTCATGCTGAATAACTGAGCCCACATAATTTACATTGGGATTGCTTCCATAGGCTTGCGCGTTGGTGTTCATCTGGATTAAGTTATAAGGCTTACCACTGCTGGTTGGAAAACCGGAAGATCCCAGGGTGATAAATCCGCCACTGGGCCCCTCATTAAATCCCTGTATGGTAATAGAAGCTGTGCCAGATGTAATACGCTGAAAATGGAGCCGCAGATTGAGCGCATTGTAACGCGAAATAGCCAGATCGGCGCCCTGTACGAAAGCCGTACCCAGGTTGGTCACTTTTATCGTAACGGTTCTGGGCAGCCCGGTAACAAGATTGGTGGTCCGGTATTGCTCCGTATTGGCAATGCGCAGCAATTGCTGTTCATTGACACCGTTTAGTAACTCGTCGGATAACACAATATCGTCTTCAACCAGGTATCCGTTGTCCACTTTGCGCACATTTTCATTACTAAAGCCCAATGCTTTGATCTGCGACAATGCCAGTGAAGAGATCGTATTATCCTGGCTGGCACCTGTGCTGCTTTGTTTTTTACAAGAGCAGGCGAAAAGAACCGACGCCATTACCAGCGCCGGAAGGATGTAAGTTTTTCTCATGATCAATCTTTTTAAAGTTTAATAATGCGGAAAGTGGAACAATGCTGCACCAATAGCTAGACGGTATTTGTAATTTACTCAGATTCCGGCTTTGCAGGAAAAACATTTGCCGTAAAGAATACAAATAAACACTTAGAAAATTAAATTTTACCCAATCGCCTTAGATCATTGGCCACCACCCTTTTGTTTGCTGCACCATAAAACTTTCTGTTCCGGCTTGCCGGATTTTTAAATATATTCATACCAATGAAACCGGTATGGCTGCTGATATTGTATGCTCTTTTATTTTCTGGCGCCCGTGCACAAGCCATTCAAAAAGAAAACCCTTTTACTGTTTTCATCAGCAACAGTAAAGGCAATTGCTGGCTTGTCACCGTCCGGAAAGACGCGGTCGGCGAACTTTCCAGCCAGCCTGGTATACGGGTGCTGCGCCGCCTGGCAGAGAATGTCTTCATTGTTGCAGCAGAAAAGGCGGCACTGCCGGCTTCCCTGGTATCAAGCGCTGTTCCCGCTAACAACAACTGGAAACTGTCTCAACGGTTGCTCACCGGGCAACAGCCAGACAGCACCGATTTTTATATTGTGTCCGACAGCCCGGCAGCAATAAAAAAAATGCTTGCACAGAACGGTGTGCCTTTTACAATAAAATATGAATACGGCAATACCCTGCAGTTGAAAGCAAGCCTGTTGGCGGTGCATCGATATTTATTGCCTGATAGCCGGGTCAGCTTTATCGATATCGCCAACCGCCGGGCCAAAGAAGAGGTTAGTATCAGCGGTTTCGATTATACGATCAATACCGTAAACCAGCTGCATACCCTATTCCCTGCCGACAAAGGCGCCAACACGGTTGTATCGGTTAAAGAAAACCGGCCCGATACGGCTGATGTTGATTTTACAGGGCGGTGGCTGCCCACTACCGCCGCCGCTTCCACGCTTTCCTCTCATGCCAGTACCATGGCCACTATCATCAGCGGTGGCGGCAACAGTTTTTATACGGCGAATGGAGTGGCTGGAGAAAGCACGCTGACCAGCTCATCTTTTGATGTTTTGTTACCGGACACTGATAGCTTTTACCGCCGTTACAATATTTCCGTGCAGAATCATTCTTACGGAACCGGCATCGAAAATTTTTATGGCGCAGATGCAGCCGCTTACGATGCCAGTGTACAAAACAACCCTGCCCTGCTGCAGGTATTCTCCAGCGGCAACTCCGGTAACCTGGCCAGTACAGCGGGTGCCTATGCCAGCATTGACGGATTTGCCAACCTGACCGGTAGCTTCAAGATGGCAAAGAATATTATTACCGTTGGCTCTGTAGACTCTTTCGCTGCTATTCCCCTGCTCAGCTCAAAAGGGCCGGCTTATGATGGCCGTTTAAAACCAGAACTGGTGGCCTATGGAGAAGATGGCAGCTCGGGTGCCGCCGCCCTGGTATCCGGTACCGCCCTGGTATTGCAGGGCATTTATAAAAAACAACATGGTGGGGCATTGCCCGATGCAGCCCTGGTAAAAGCCATTTTGCTGAACAGTGCCCGCGATTGCGGCAATAAAGGCATCGATTTCTATGCGGGCTTCGGTAACCTGGATGCCTGCCGTGCCGCTACCGTACTAACTGCCGGCCAGTTTTTTACAGGCAGTGTTGCAAACGGCGCATCACAGTCTTTCAACCTCAGCATTCCTGCAAATGCCAAAAACCTGAAGATATTACTGGCCTGGACAGACCCGCCCGCCCTGCCAAATGCCTATACAGCTTTGGTGAACGATCTGGATCTAACGGTTACGAACACCGCCAATAATCAATCCTGGCTACCCTGGGTACTCCATACATTCCCCCATAAAGATTCCCTTGCTTTATTGCCCATCCGGGCCCGCGATAGCCTGAACCCCGCAGAACAAATGGCCATTTCCGACCCGGCACCGGGCTTGTACAGCATCCGGGTAAATGGCCACCGGCTGGCTGCCGGCACACAATCATTTTATATTGCTTACCAGTACGACAGCGCCCAGCACTTTGAATGGACCTATCCTACTACAAACGATAACCTGTTACCCGGGCGGCGCCAGCTACCCCGCTGGAACAGCAATATGACCGCTACCGGCCTGCTGGAATACAAATATGCCGGCGCTGCCAACTGGCAACTCCTGAACAATGCAGTTGACCTGTCGGGCCAATGCATCTCCTGGGCAACGCCCGACAGTAATGCGGTGGCCATTTTGCGCATGACCATTAACGGTAGTTCATTCCTGAGCGATAGCTTTACTGTCTCTGCCCCGCTGCAAACCGGTGTGGGTTATAATTGCCCGGGCGAGGCCCTTATTTACTGGAACAATATTCATGCAAATAGTTACCAGGTATACCAGCTGGGTAGCCGGTACATGGAGCCCTTTCGCCAAACGACCGACAGCGCAGTACTGATCAGCAAAAGTACCGGCGGCAGCAGCTGGTTCAGCATAGCCCCGTTGCTGCCTTTTAACAAAACCGGCATTCACAGTATTGGCTTCAACTATACCACGCAGGGTGTTGATTGTTATATCAAAAGTTTTACGGCAGATGCACAGGGCAGTGCGGGCCTGTTGTCATTGACCCTGGGCACCAGTTACCGTGTTACGGGTATCAGTCTTGAAAAATCCGATCGGAATGCTGTGTACCAGCGTTTGCAGGCTTTCAGCGCACCCTTTCCGTTGCAATATACTTTTACCGATGCCCTGCTTGCAAAGGGGTTGAACCTTTACCGTGCCCGTATTGATTTGTCCAACGGCACTACTGTTTACAGCGATACCGAAATCATTTCTTACCTCGCAGGCAATGCTTACCTGCTGTACCCCAACCCGGTTAACCGGTCGCAACCCATTACCATTTTGTCTGCGCAGCTGACCAACCCGGTCTGGCAACTGTTCAATGTATACGGGCAAAAAATACAGGAGAAAAAATTATCCAACTTGTCGGAACAAATAGCCACTACCACCATTCCCAAAGGAATTTATTTTTACATGATTACAGAAGAGGGAAAAAAAGCAGCGACCGGCAAATTAGTAGTGCAATAACAAATTTTTACGGGGCTGCAAAAGTGCCCCTTTGGGAGATTCAGGGGTCCGGGCCAATGCCGCCACCGTGCCAGGCATCTACAAAAAAGCAGCGGTAAAAATACCGCTGCGATCCATTTATTCATCTCAAAAAAAAGGTTATACTATTTGAGCTGCTCGCTGGCTGCTGCACCATCAGCCGGTGGTGTTTGTTGCGCCTGGGGCTTCAGGGGGCCGTGCGGTGTGCCTTCGGGCCTGGGCGGGCGCGGTTCACGGGGCTCGCGCGGTTCTTTCGGCTCTTTCGGGCCGGATCCCTTATCGGTCTTTTTCTTCTGGCTCTTGGGCGCCCAGATGGCCAGCATCCTTTTGCCTTCCATTTTTGGCAGGCTTTCCAGCACGCCAAATTCTGCCAGCCTTTCAGCAAATTTCAGTATCAGTAATTCGCCCCGCTCTTTGAATTGAATGGCCCTTCCTTTAAACTGTACATAGGCTTTCACCTTATTACCATCCTTTAAAAAATTCTCGGCGTGTTTGGCTTTAAAATCAAAATCATGATCGTCGGTATTGGGCGTAAAACGGATCTCTTTTACTTCAGAGACTTTGCTGTTCGCCTTCATCTCTTTCTCTTTCTTCTTCTTCTCGTATAAAAATTTATTGTAGTCGATTATCTTACAAACCGGCGGATCTGCCTGTGGTGAAATTTCTACGAGATCCAGTTGCTGATCCTGCGCCATGCGCAAGGCTTCCTGGATGCTGTATACGCCTACTTCAATGTTCTCGCCTACCAACCGTACCTGCGGTACGCGTATCATGTGGTTGGTGCGATGTTCCTGTTGCTGTTCTTTTCTGAACCTTGGATTGAAAGCGCCCCTCGGGGGCCTGGGTGGAAATGCCATTTACAAATTTTAGTTTAAAAATAGGGAAGAAGTTATGAGCTGCTAGCTGACAGCTTCCAGCTGCCTCCATCCCTTTGTTTTTTTATTTTCTAATTGATACACCTGTTATAAGTTACCATTAACTTGCTGTTCGCGATTTTATTTCTGTCAATATCTCTGCCAGAAATTGATCTACCGGTTCCGATCCCGCATCACCTTTGCCCTGACGGCGAACAGACACGGTATTTTCATTCATCTCTTTTTCACCCACTACCAGCATATAAGGTACCTTCATTAATTCAGTATCCCTTATTTTTTTGCCGATTTTTTCATTCCGGTCATCAACCGCTACACGAATATCTGATTTTTTCAGCTTTTCGGAAAGACTTTGTGCATAAGGTAAAAATTTATCGCTGATCGGCAGGATTTTTACCTGCACGGGCGCCAGCCATACCGGCAATTTACCTGCATAATGTTCCAGTAAAAACCCGATGAATCGTTCGTGGGTGCCCAGTGGCGCCCGGTGTATGATCAGCGGAGTCTCCGGATGGTTGTCGGCATTTGTATATTCCAGCTTAAAGCTCCTGCCCTGTGAAAAGTCTACCTGGTTGGTAGCCAGCGTAAATTCGCGCCCGATAACGCTGTAGATCTGCACGTCTATCTTGGGTCCGTAAAAAGCCGCTTCATCCTGCACTTCCACATACGGAATATTGGATTCTATGAGCACCTGCCGCACCATTTCTTCCGTCTGTTTCCACAATTCAGGCTCATTCACATATTTCTTTCCCAGCTTGTCGGGCGAGTGAAGACTCAACCGCATTACGTACTTGTCGATCCCGAATATTTTAAAATACTTCTGGTACATATCATTAACGGCCCTGAACTCGCCGGCAAACTGTTCTTTGCTGCAGTAAATATGCGCATCGTTCATGTGCAGGCAGCGAACCCGCATCAACCCGAATAACTCACCGCTTTGTTCATAGCGGTACACGGTACCGTATTCAGCTATCCGGTAAGGCAGGTCGCGGTAGCTTTTGGGTTCGGCCGCATAGATCTTATGGTGGTGCGGGCAGTTCATGGATTTCAGGTAGTATTTTTCACCGTCGAGTTCCATGGGCGGGTACATACTGTCTGCATAATACGGCAGGTGACCGCTGGTAATGTACATGCTTTCTTTGGCGATATGCGGCGTCACCACCCTTTTATAACCTCCTGCGTTTTCTGTTTCCTTGGCCAGTTTCTCCAGTTCTTCAATAATAACGGTGCCATTGGGCATCCACATGATCAGTCCCTGGCCTACATCATCATCCATGGTGTAGATACCCAGTTCTTTTCCCAGTTTACGGTGATCCCGTTTCTTTGCTTCTTCCAGCATCAGCAGGTATTCGTCCAATTGCTTCTGCGACGGAAAAGTGATCCCATAGAGCCGGGTCAGCTGTTTATTTTTTTCATCTCCCTTCCAGTAGGCACCGGCTATATTGGTAAGTTTGATGGCTTTGATGGCGCCGGTAGCGGGTATATGCGGGCCCCGGCAGAGATCCGTAAAATTACCCTGGGTATAAAAAGTTATTTCCCCGTCTTTCAGGTTGGTTAACAGGTCTAGCTTGTATTCATCGCCCTTCTCCGTAAAATATTGTATCGCGTCGGGCTTGGAAATCTCTTTCCGCGTGTAATGGTTGTTTTCCCTGGCCAGTTCATTCATCTTCACTTCCAGTTTGCGCAGATCGTCTTCGGTTAACTGCCGGCCACCGAGGTCCATATCATAATAATAGCCATTGTCTAATGGCGGGCCCACCCAGAATTTCACCCCGGGAAAAAGGCTTTCTACTGCTTCGGCCATCAAATGCGCAGAGGAATGCCAGAAGGTAGACTTGCCATCGGCATCGTCCCAGGTTAATAGTTTCAGGGTAGCATCTTCCGAAATAGGCCGGGTAGCGTCCCATACCTGGTCGTTTACTTTTGCAGCCAGTACCTTTTTTGCCAATCCTTCGCTGATCGATTTGGCTACCTGCATAGCGGTGGTGCCTGCTTCATATTCTTTTACTGCTCCGTCCGGAAATGTGATCTTTATCATCGTTTTTTATGTCTGATGTCTGATTTATTGATGCCTGCTGTTGCCTGCGGGATGTTGAGATATAGTGATTTTGCTGGTCGCTGTTTCGGATGGTTTCCAAATCACAAGATCCCGAAATCTCAAAATCCTGAAATCCCTCGTCTTTGGGATCGCAAATTTAACGAAGTCTTGGCAGATAAAGCTTTTGGATTCAGTGAAATTGCAATGATTATTTTTGGCAAACGAAATTGTAATTTGGCAGTATGAGAGTATTTTATACATTGGCTTTCTGTTTATTGAGTTTTCCGGTTTTTTGCCAGGATCTGACCGGCATCTGGCGGGGCAGTTTCGTTTCCGCAGATAATAAAATGAGCGATCTTTTTAACCTGGAAGACCGTTATAAATACGAGGTGCAGATAGACCAGCGCGGCAAAGCTTTTACCGGTGTTACGTACTCTTATAAAACCACCGTTTTTTATGGAAAGGCTTCGTCGAATGGTACGGTAAATACCCAGACCGGTAAAGTGGTCTTGCAGGAATTAAAGCTGCTGGAGTTGAAGATGACTTCTGCCAGCTATGCCTGCTGGATGATATGCTTTATGCAGTATACCAAAAACGGCGACGAGGAATTCCTGGAAGGTAAATACAGTAGTTATCGTGAATCGGATTCAGCTGCCTGCGGCAGGGGAAATGTCTTTTTACGCAAGGTGGTAACCTCCGATTTTTACAGGGAGCCCTTCCTGGCCAAACGTGAAAAAGAAAAAAAAGCAGCCCTTACCAAAAACAACAACAAGCCTTTGCCCGACTCAGCAAAAACGGTCAAACCAGCTAGCCGAACGGTGGCCAGCAATAAAAAACCGCCAGCAGCTATCACCAAACAACCCGTTACGCCCCCTCCGGCTGCCATCGTTAAAAAACCAGCCACCGTGCATCCGCCCGTTGCAAAGAATAAGACAACCGTGCCGGCGCCCGGAACCAATGCCACTGCCATCACAAAAGGTAATGAAGTAAAAACGGGTGCACCCCTGCCGGATGCAGATCCGGGGGCAAAAGCAACTGCACCCAAAATGAAAGAGCCGGCGATCATTCCGACGGTGCTGAAAAACCGCGAGAACGAAATCGTGCAGTCCATCTCCGTGAATACCAATGAAGTTACCATTAACATCTATGATAACGGCACCATCGATCATGACACGATTTCTGTGTATCTTGATAAAAAATTGGTGGTGAATCACCAGATGCTGACCACCAATGCCATTACACTGAAATTTAAGATGGATGAAACCACGGATTACCACGAACTGGTGATGGTGGCGGATAACCTGGGCGATATTCCTCCCAACACCTCGCTGATGGTGGTGAAGGCAGGTGAAAAGCAGTATGAAGTGCGGAGTGCCTCCACAGCACAAAAGAATGCGGTGGTTATTTTTAAATATGAAAAAACACCGGTAAAATAACCGTTCATCCAATTTGGACTTTCACTCTGGCTGCTAAACAATAATTTGTTTCATTAATCATACTGATGCGCAATCTACTTTTCTTACTGTGTCTGTTTGCCGGTTATACATGCTGCGCACAAGATCTGAATGGCATCTGGCGCGGCACCCTGGTGCAAAGTCCGGGCGGCTGTTTTCCGCAATACAATATTGAGTTGCAGGTAAACTTTATTACGACCGCCAATACCATGAGCGGCCATGCGTACGACTACCACGATATTACCCGCTTTGTAAAACTGGATTTCAGCGGCCGTTACAACAGCACCACAAAAAGGATGGTCATTATTGAAAACGACCTGATGGAGACCCATATCCCCGATGTGTGCATACCCTGTATCAAAACATACGATCTGACCTGGAGCAAATCAGGCACCGAAGAAGTATTATCGGGCGAATGCAAAGGCCGTGAGTTTGGTGGCAGCAACGCATGCCCGCCGTACAAAATAGTACTAAAACGAGTAGCCAAATCAGATTTCCAGGTAGACATCGACCAGAAGCCCGACCTGGCGGCGCTGGAAAAGAACCTACACCTGAAGCCCCGCAGCAAAGAACTGGTGAAGACCTTCACGGTGCCCTCCGGCGATATAAAACTCGATTTTTATGACAACGCGGAAATCGACAACGACACCATTACGGTACTCCTAAACGGTAAATTGCTTTTATACAGGCAGATGCTGAAAGCGACCCCTCTCACCATTAAAATGAATGCCTTTCCCAATACCGATTACGAGATTGTGATGTATGCAGACAACCTGGGCAGCATTCCACCCAATACGGCCTTACTGGTGGTTACCGCCGGCGACAAAAAATATGAAGTGCGGCTGGCCAGCAGCGAAGAAAAAAGCGCCGCTGTCATATTCAGGTACGACCCGGTTCATAGTCCGTAGGCTTCAATCAGTTCATGGTTCAGACCTTCGAAGTTCATTTGCCCTGCATGATAATCATCCGCAGGGCTGAGCAGGCGAACGATGAACGCCGAATTAAGAACCGATTGGTAGCAAAAAAAGTTCCTTTCGTCGCAACATTTTAGAAAAGGGCTGTTTTGCGCGGCTATCTTACCTAATTTGCCGGCATGAAAGCAGCCTGGTATACAAAAAAATGGGTTATCATACTGTTGCATGCGGCGGCCTGGATATTCTTTTTCTCCCTGCCTCATCTGTTGCGCTCGCCTGAAAATGAAAAACAGCCAACACCGAAATCCGGCACCGGTTCAGACCCCGCTTTCTATTTTTCACTTATTATGAACCTGTCGTGGGTAGTGCTGTTTTACGTCAACGCCTATTTGCTGATTCCGCGTTTCATGTATAAGAAGAAATATGGCCAGTTTGCCGCATGGCATATTGTGTTATTTGTATTGATGGTTACGGAAGTGAATCTATTGTCGGCCTTGTTTTTTAAAGAAATGCATTTCAATTCGCGGAATATCTTTTTTAATTTGCTGATCTATCTCTTTATTTTTGGCCTGAGCACCGCTTACCAGCTGATTGGCGATAAAGTAAAAAGCGATAAACTGGCGCAGGAAAAACAAAATGAGTCGTTAAAGACAGAATTATCGCTGCTGCGATCACAGGCCAGCCCGCATTTTATGTTCAATGTACTGAACAATATGGTGGCCCTGGCCCGCAAACAATCGGACCTGCTGGAACCTTCGCTGATAAAACTATCTTCGCTGATGCGGTATATGCTCTATGAAGCAGATGAGGAAAAGGTCTCTCTTGAAAAGGAAATGGATTACCTGCAGAGCTACATCGACCTGCAACAGCAGCGTTTTGGAAAAAAAGTGCAGGTAAAGGTACATATGCACACCAATAACAACCATTACCAGCTGGAGCCCATGCTGCTGATACCCTTTGTAGAAAATGCTTTTAAGCACGGCACCGGCATGGTGGAAGACGCGCTGATTGATATTGACCTGGAAGCCGAAAAGAACACGTTGCAGTTTACCGTTAGCAATAAATACAACCCGGCTTCTTCAGAAATAAAAGATAAAACATCGGGCATTGGCCTTGCCAATGTAAAAAGAAGGCTTAACCTGTTATACGGAAAAAACCATAGCTTAACCATTACAACCAACGACAACTGGTTTGTAGCATCGCTGAAAATAAACGGTATTGGGAAGTAGCCGTTTTTTTGCATCTTGAATTTTTAAATTTTGATTTGCATGATACAATGCATCGCCATAGATGATGAGCCGCTGGCACTGGAGCTGCTGACAGATAATATCAGCAAACTCCCCTTCCTGCAACTGGTGGCGGCCTGCGACAGTGCCATCGACGCCATGAAAGTATTGCAGCAGCAGCCCGTAGACCTCGTATTCCTCGACATACAGATGCCGGGGTTAACCGGCTTGCAATTTATACAGAGCCTGAAAGAAAAACCGATGTTCATACTGGTAACGGCCTATGACAAATATGCACTGGAGGGTTTTAACCTGGATGTGGTAGATTACCTCGTAAAACCCGTGCCCCTGGAACGTTTTATAAAAGCCTGCAACAAGGCCAATGAACTGTACCAGCTGAAAACAAAACAGAAAGCACCCGCTGCCGACAATGCGCCCGGCTATTTTTTTGTAAATGTAGACTACAGTTTATTAAAGGTAATTTTCAGCGATATTACTTATATCGAAGGATTAAAAGATTATATCAGGATACACCTCAAAAGCAGTTCCAAACCTGTTATCACCCGTATGAGCATGAAATCGCTGGAAGACCAGCTACCGGCCAGCCAGTTTGTACGGGTGCACAAATCATATATGGTATCGATGGAGCATGTTACAGCCGTCAGGAAAAACAGTCTTTTTATAGATGCACTGGAGTTGCCGGTAAGTGACAATTACCGCGATGCCATCAGCATTCTTACCGGGCGGCAGGGGCAATAACACGGATTTTCTGCTTTCGTCGCAACTTATTTCTTTTTCATCTCATTTCAATTTTATCTGCGCAGCAAGGCTGTAGTTTTGTTTTGCCATTAAAGCAATCAAATAATTAACAATACAAAAAAATTGAAAATGAAAAAGAAAATCATAACACTCGTAGCATTTGCCGTACTTAGTTTTACTGCCACTTTTGCCGCCAGCAACGATATCAGTAAAGATGCCCGGCGCACTTTCTCAGAAACATTTGCAAAGGCAACCGATGTAAAATGGGAGAAATTTGACACTTACTATTCAGCCGCTTTTGTACTGAACGGGCAGGCCTTTAATGCGCTCTTATCTGAAGACGGCGACATGATTGCCGTATCGAGGAATATCTTATCTACCGAATTACCAACAGACCTGAAAGCTGCCCTGCCGCCGGTTTTTGCTGCCAGCTGGATAGCTGATTTGGTAAAGTACACGATTGGAGATGAAACAAAATATTACCTCACTATTGAAAATGCAGACGAAAAAATTATTCTTGAAAGCATCGGCAATTTGGATTGGTCTTTGCTGAAGAGAACGAATAAGGCTTAAGTAGTTCGTTGTTCAACAGTTTGCAGTTCTTTGCCTGGCGTTGCGGCAAAGAAAAAAGCAAGGCGAACTTTTTGAACGATTGAACATCAAACTGCCAAACCTTCTTACCTTCGTATCAAACATGCAAACAATGAAAAAAATATTGAAACCGGTTATCGTGGCCGCCGCTTTTTTAGCAGCCATTTCTGTACAGGCCCAGACAGCAGATGAAATCATCGGTAAGTATATAGACGCCATTGGCGGAAAAGACCTCCTCAAACAGGTCACTTCCATCCGGATGGAGGGCACCACGCAGGTAATGGGCAACGAGAGCCCCACCACGATCACTTTATTGAACGGCAAGGGTTATAAAAGCGAGCTTGATTTTGGCGGCATGAAGGCCACCCAGTGTTATACAGATAAAGGTGGCTGGACCATCAACCCACAAAGCTGTGGCGAGGCAGAAGCCATGACCGACGACATGTACCAGTCCGGTAAAAGCCAGATCTATGCCGGAGGGTCGTTGTTTGATTATGCATCCAAGGGGGGTACCGCTACCCTGGCGGGAAAGGAAGGCAATACTTACAAAATCAAACTGGTAACTGCAGATAAAACAGAGTCTACTTATTATATTGATGCCAGTACTTATTACTTGTCTAAAGTAGTAAGGCAAAGTAATTTTATGGGGCAGCCTACCGAAATCACCGTCCAATTGGCAGATTACAGGAAAACAGATTTTGGACTGGTGGTTCCCTTTACCGTGAACACCGACCTGGGCCAGTTCCAGCTCGCAGCCAGTTTTTCAAAGGCGATTGTCAACCAGCCGGTTGACCCGGCCATTTTCAATATGCCGAAATAAGCAGCTGGTTGTAAGATCGTAAACGACGGTGGCCCAATAGGCTGCCGTCGTTTTTTTATGCCCAACAGCCAGGATGTTCGGCGCTCTCCCACCCTGCCTTCTCTTTCGTCGCAACATTTTACCCGCTTGTCTCATTTGGCCCTGGAAAACAGTTTCCGCGGGATAGTTTTGTGCCATCAAAAAAACGCATTATGAAGAATATCTCATTATTACTGTTAACCACCCTGCTTATTTGTAACCAGCTTTTCAGCCAGGGCCCCGGAGGCTTTCCTGGCGGTGGCGCACCCGGAGGAGGCAATAACGGCCATGTGTACGGAAAAATCACCGACAGCAGCGGCAGGCCCCTGGCCGATGCGTCTGTAGTGCTGCTGCAGAGCCACCTGGATCCCGCTACCAAAAAAACAAAAGAAGTGCTGCTGAAAGGACTCGTTACAAAAAACAACGGCGAATTTAATTTTGAAGAATTACCGGCGATGGGTGCCCTGAAATTGAAAATATCCATCAGCGGTTACAAAACCCTTGAACAATCCATCTCTTTTATGCCGGCAGCTGGCGGCGCACCGTCTTTTGATAAAGACCTGGGCAAGATAAAGCTTAACCCCGATGTAAAACAGCTGGAAGCCGTAACCGTTACCGCCAATAAACCGCTGGTAAGGCTTGATGCAGATAAAAAAATCTTCAATGTAGAAAAGAATATCGTGAGCGCAGGCGGTACCGCCCTGGATGTAATGAAAAATGTGCCTTCGGTAAATGTAGACATCGATGGTAATGTGACTTTGCGCAATGCAGCGCCGCAATTATATGTAGACGGAAGGCCCACCACCCTTACGCTCGACCAGATTCCGGCCGATGCCATTGAAAGCGTGGAAGTGATCACCAACCCCTCCGCCAAATACGACGCTTCCGGTGGCGGCGCCGGCATTTTGAATATTGTGCTGAAGAAAAACCGGAAAACCGGCTACAATGGTAATGTTCGCCTGGGCGTTGATAAAAGAGGCGCCGTAAACGGAGGCTTCGACTTTAATGTACGCCAGAATAAAATTAATCTCTCTGCCAGCCTCATGGGCAACCAGATGAAAGGCGTTACCACCGGCACCACCGATCGGCTCAATTTGCTGGATACGCCGCAAACCACCATCAACCAGCAGAATTACAATAAGACCAACGGCGGCTTTGTTTTTGCCAAACTGGGCGTAGATTATTTTGTTACCAACCGCACCACCCTGTCACTGACCGGTTTCAAAGTACACGGCGAGTTTAAGCCTTATGAAACCATCGATATTCTTACCGACAGCCTGTTCAACACTGGCAAGATCTCCGCCAACAGCGAGCGTGTGTCTACCAGTAAAAGAATATTCAACGGCCAGGGCCTGGCCATCGGCATGAAACATTTGTTTGCCAAAGAAGGAGAAGAACTGACGGCCGATTTGAATTATTTCAGTGGTAAAAATAATAACAGTGCCCTGTATACCACTAATTATTTTGCCAATAATACCGGCGCGCCTGCCAGCACGGAATTGCAGCAGGTACTGGGTGATGGAAATGACAAGAACCTGGTCATACAGACCGATTATACAAAACCTTTTGGGGTCAGTACAAAAATAGAAGCGGGTTTACGGGCCGCCCTTCGCAGCCGGGTTAATAACAACAACACTTATTTGTTCAGTGACTCTGCCAATGCTTATCTGTACGTTCCCTCTGCCAGCAGCAATTACAAGAATACAGACAATGTATATGCCGCCTATGTAACGTATTCTTCTGCGGTTAGGGATTTTAGTTATAAGCTCGGCCTGCGGGGCGAAAGTTCTAACTATGCAGGCCAGTTGCTCAGCACGGGCGAGAAATTCAAAAACAATTATCCCATCAGCCTTTTCCCTTCTGTATTTTTGACGCAGAAATTAAAAAGCAACCAGCAGATCCAACTGAGTTATAGCAGGAGGATCAACCGGCCTAACTTTTTTCAGCTGATTCCTTTTATCGATTACACAGACAAGCTGAACATTACCAAGGGCAACCCCGCATTGGTGCCGGAGTTTACTCAATCCCTTGAATTGTCTTACCTCAAAACATTTGTGGGTAACAATACTTTCCTGGGATCACTTTATTACAAGCATACCAATAACCTGATTACCCGTTACCTGGATAAAGAAATTGACCCCCTTACCAATAGTGAGAACCTGATCAATACCTACATTAATGCCAACTCAAGTTATTCAGCCGGTGCTGAGCTAACCGCCCAGAATTACCTGACCAAGTGGTGGGATATTTCTACCAATGTCAATATCTATAATTCGCAGATAAAGACAGATAGCAATTCGCAGGCGGCTTTGTGGAGCTGGTTTGGCAAATTCAACAGTAATTTTAAATTGCCAGCCGATTTTACGATGCAGCTAACGGCTACCTACCAGTCTAAAACCAACCTCCCGGTGAATACCAACCAGGGCTTTGGCGGACCGGCTTTCGGGCAGTCGCAGAGTTCTTCGCAGGGTTATATCAGTCCTTCCTGGGGTATCGACCTGGCAGTAAAAAAGACCTTCCTGAAAAGCAAGGCCCTGTCTGCCACCCTCAGTATCAATGATATTTTCCGCACCCGCGTATCCAACCAGTATTCTTACAGCGAATATTTTGTGCAGCAATACAACCGCCTGCGCGACCCGCAGATGATACGCCTGAACCTGGCTTATCGCTTTGGCAAGATTGATATGTCGCTCTTTAAAAGAAAGAACATGAAAGGTGAGCAGGGCGCCGGTGATAGCATGCAACAGTAATCAATCGGTCCATATATTTCCAACAAAAAGGCTGCCTCAAATTTGAGACAGCCTTTTATACATTTCAGGCAGTTGCTGCTTATTTGCTGCCAGCAAAATCTATTGGCGTTAATAGATACGGCCGCTTTCTTCATTGTCGAGCAGGCTGTTGGCCACACTGTCAAACACATCTTCCTTGTTGGCAATCACCTGGCGCAGCAGGTCATGAATGGTTACCACTCCTTCAAACTTATCATGATCGTAGGCTACCAGATAGCGTGTTTTGCTTTCGTTCATGAAATTCATGCAGTATTCTACGCTATCGGTCAGTGCCACCACCGGTAAATCGGAGGTCATTACCTCTTCCACCTTGGTTTTGTCGCTGGAGCGGCCTTTCAGTATTACGTTACGGCTATAGTCCCTTTCGCAGAAAAGCCCCTTGTATTCACTTCCTTCCATTACGATCAGGTAGCTGAGGTTTACAGAGTCCAATTGGCTGAGGGCATCAATGACCAGGGTACCGGTCTTTACAATGTTAGCGGCCGGGGGTTTGCTGGCCAAAATATCTTTGACGATTCTCATATGGGGGGTATTTTACTCAAATTTCGGGGTTTTTGTGTATAAAAACATTCCCCGGTCTGCAAATATAACCATTCTATGTCTTCTGAAAGTGCCTGTCTGCCGCTTTTTTCGAGTCAGTTTCGGCTAAATCGAATGCTGGAACCCGTGCATCCAGCCTGCGTGGATTGCCAGTCATATGGCGGGCACAGTCGGCATACTGTTTGTATTACACTGCCCAACTCCTTAATAACCTATTGAATATTTCGTTTATTCATTGCCGTTAACCCAGCTATTATTATAGAGACCTTGCTGTCCTTCGGGATCGATTATCGATATGAATTAACATTATTATATTGATGTCTGTGCACCGTAAAAATACCGTGTGGCTTGGTTGCGCTATACACATAAACCCGTAGCGTATTTACCAATAATTTATTTCCGGGAGCTTTTTACAATATAATACTATGAAATAAGTTTAGCCTATAAATCCAACCTTGGTCATTCTTCGTAATTCACATTGCCAATCAATCACAAAAATTAAAAAAACAAAAATGAAAAAGACGAAAATCCTTATTGTAGCTGCCGTTGCGGTTGTTCTCGGTGGCTCCATCCTATGGGCAGCCGACCACATTGATGCCCCAGCGGTAACCGGTTTTGCGACCGATATTACCGATGTGTATGCATTCAAGGGTGCAAATGCCGCCAACCGCGTATTTGTTATCAATACACAGGGTCTGCTTACTTCAGGCAGTTCAGGTACTACCGCTAAATTTGATGCTAACACCCTCATTCAGTTGAATATCGACAACAACGGAGACAATGTGGAAGACCTGGTTATCCAGGCTATTTATGATGGTACCAATATGAAATTTTATGGTCCAATTAAGCCAACTACCACCGGTTTAAAAAGCCAGCTCGAAGGTGCCGTAACTGCCACTGTTGCCGTTACACCTTATAGTGCAACTTCTCCTACCACTTATACAGCGGCAAATGGCATGCAGGTTTTTGCCGGACCACGTGATGATCCGTTTTTCTTTGACCTGACCCAGTATAAAAAAATAGTTGGCGGAACAGCTAGCTCCTTCAACAACCCGGGTACTGATACTTTTGCCGGAACCAATGTACTGAGCCTTGTAATGGAAGTGCCTGTTAGCTTACTAGGTGCTACCAATGGCAAAGTAAATGTTTGGGCTGTTACCAAAAAGAAAATATAACAAAAATCAAGGCTGGTTGAAATGAACAGATGCTACTGCGTTCGTCCATTTGGTAAACCGGACAAATACCATTAAGTTATCCATCGACAATCAATTAAAAATATTTATAATGAAAAAGACTTTTTTATACAGCTTGCTCATCGGTTCAGCGGCACTGGTTACCATTGCTTCCTGCAAAAAAGATGATAATACCACAACGCCTGCCCCCGTATACTACCAGGGTGGAGACCAGATGGCAAGACCCGCCATTAATACCGTTTTTGTTGATGCACCCGCAAAGGATTCTTTCAATAATGCATTGCCGACTCAGATGGCAGGCTTGTTCACCGCTAAATTCAAAGCAAGGTTACTGGCATTGAATCCCAACTATACCACGGATGCACTGGGCCTTACAGCCGACCAGCTGACCGGTGTACTGGTAACAGATGTAATGAACATGTCTACTACCGGCAATACTTCTTTTTTTACCTCTACCACAGACTATTTAACCGGCAGAAACCTGGCAGACGATGTAATTGACGACGAGCTGATTTTATTGTTTGGCGGTCCTTCAGGTGCGTCAAACCCCGGCTTAACCAGCGACCACGTAAACGCAAATGATAAAACATTTTTGACCGCATTCCCTTACCTGGCAAGTCCCTGGTAGTAGAAACGGTATTATACAAAGCAGGCCGGTCTATATACCGGCCTGTTTTATATAACGCTTATTAATTATATTTACATATATTACTGCATCCAAAACAAGACACCGGTTTACTGAGAAATGAAAAAAGCGCTACTATACCTGCTTCTCTTTTCTTATTCAGCCATCGTATTAAAACCGGTGTTTCCAACCATTGCCGATACGGTTGCACATATTTTCTGGTATTCTGAGCACATGGCCACCGTACACTATGAGCATGGCAAGTACCATGTGCATTATGAGTACGAGCAGGCAGCTAAAAACAGCCAGCCCGACAAAGATGCAGCGTTACTGAAATCGGCTTTCGCCAGCGAACATTTGATTTTGCCTGATATACAGCAGCCCCTTCCGTTTACTTCTGTTGTTAAAAATGCATTCTCTCTTTTCGATTCTTCCATCGCCTCCGTTCACCTCTATGGTGATTATCCTCCGCCCAAAATATAATAGCGGGTTTTCTTGTACAGCGATCAGTCATAATCAGCTGCTGTTTCATTCCAATGAATGAAACCAGCCCTGGTCTGTACCTGCATTTAAACAACTATTTTCAATTTATTGCTTCAATTTTATTGTATGCCATGTAATCATCGCCGCATCTGTGCGATGACAACCATTTTTCTTTTAAGCTTATGCAGTACGCATGCCCAGGCTGTAATAAAAGGAAAGGTTATTGATGCGGCCAGTCACCAACCACTAGAAGGTATTACGGTAATGCTGCTACCAGAAAACATCTCTGGCGTTACCGACCAGCTGGGCTATTTTCGCTTCAGGAAAGACAAGGCGGCAAGTGATAGCATCCGGATATCCTCTATCGGTTACGAAACCCAGACCCTTTCACTACAGCAGATGCAACCAGAAGGTTATATCGTTCCGCTGGTAAGCCGCAGTGTAGAATTGAATACGGTTACCATTTCTTCTCATGCAGGCGATCAATATAAGATCATCAGCAAAACAGATATTGCCATGCGGGGCGTCAACAACTCGCAGGAAGTACTGCGCATCATACCCGGCATTGTAATTGGCCAGCACCAGGGAGGTGGTAAAGCCGAACAGATTTTTTTAAGGGGTTTTGATGCCGACCATGGCACCGATTTCAGGGAAGATGTAGACGGCTTACCCATCAACATGGTATCACATGCGCATGGCCAGGGTTTTGCCGACAGCCATTTTATCATCCCCGAAACGATAGAAAGCGTCGACTTTAAGAAAGGCCCCTATACTGCCAGCAAGGGCGATTTTAATACCACCGGATTTGTAGATTTCAATACTAAAAATGCACTTACCAATAACCTGGTTAAACTGGAAGGGGGCCAGTTTAACACGTTCAGGGCATTGGGCATGTTCAACCTGCTCGGTGCAAAAGCCAGGGACAAACAGCAATCCTGGTATGTGGCATCCGAATACCGGTATTCAGATGCTTATTTTGATAACCCGCAGCATTTTAAGCGCTTTAACCTGTTTACCAAGTACAATGGCCGGATATCGAAACGTAGTTTTTTGACGCTGTCCGCTACCACGTTCTGGAGTAAATGGGATGCTTCCGGCCAGATACCCGACCGGGCTGTAGACAAAGGACTGATTGGTTTTTACGGCGCCATCGATCCATTTGAGGGCGGCATTACCTACCGCACCAATGCCAATGCACAAGTGCTTACTTCGCTGTCTAATGGCGATGTAATCAAGAACCAGGTTTATTACTCCAACTCACATTTCGACCTGCATACCAACTTTACTTTCTACCTGGTGGATACGGTAAACGGCGACGAAATCAGGCAGAAAGAAGCCCGTCATTTAATGGGGTATAACGGCAGTTACACGCATATTTCTTACCTGGGCGGCAACAGGCTTACAACAGAGGCCGGCCTGCAGCTGCGGTCAGACATGACCACCAATTCTGAACTCTCGCATACAGTAGACCGGTATACCCTGCTGAACCGGATAAAACTGGGCGATATTACTGAATTGTCCATATCACCCTATGTCAGTGAAACACTGAAATTAAATGAACATTTCAGTATGAATGCGGGCCTGCGTTTCGATCAGTTCTACCACAAATACAACAATAAACTGGCCAGCGACACTACACTGCCGGGCATCGGCGCTTATAAAGCCAATGCCAATACGCTGAGCCCTAAACTGAATTTCTATTACCAGGTAAACCAAGGCCTGCAATTTTACCTGACTTCGGGCCGGGGCTTTCATTCAAATGATACGCGTGCCGTAGTGGCGCAGAACGGCTATGAAATTCTGCCGGCAGCCTATGGCAGCGACCTGGGCGCGGTGTTTAAGCCCGCCAAAAACATCATCATCAATGCAGCCGTCTGGTATATTTACCTGCAGCAGGAGTTTGTGTATGGTGGCGATGGTGGCGACGTGAGCTTTAACGGCAAAACACGCCGGGTAGGTTTCGATTTTTCCGGCCGTTATGAACCAGTAAAATCCCTGTATTTCGATATTGACCTGAACTATGCCCATGGCCGCGCCATTGACGATACCAAAGGCCAGAATTATATTCCGCTGGCACCCGTATGGACCAGCAGCGCAGGTATTACCTATACCAATAAAAACGGTTTTAACGGGAGTTTCCGCTACCGTTTCGTGGGCGACCGCCCGGCCAATGAAGATTATTCCTTGACCGCCGTTGGCTATTTTATTACCGATGCCGTTATCAACTATACCAGGAGCCGGTACGAAATAGGGTTGGTGGTAAATAATGTCTTTAATACAAAGTGGAAAGAAACGCAGTTTGACACCGTGACCCGTTTAAAAGGGGAAGCGCAGCCGGTAGATGAAGTGTGCTTTACGCCAGGCACCCCCTTTGCCGCAAAACTAAGCTTTGCCATCAAGTTCTGATGGACCTGGCGTGCTGATATTTGTTTCTGTCGTTTATTTTGTGATTTGGTAGCCGTGCAATTCTTGCACGGCTTTATATATTATACGCAGAGATAAAAAATCTACCTGTTTTGCAAATCCGTAAATTTGCCGGGCATTTATCCATTTATTCCAATGAACAAAAAACCGGGCAACGTTCCTGTATCTTTTAAAAAAATAAGCGGGGTTCTCTTATTGTGTTTACTGGCTTTTCAGCCTTTGTGGGCACATGCCATTGTGGGTGAACTGGAAAAAATGCCCAGAAAAGATGTGGCCCTGCTGTATATGGTGCTGGGCTATAAGCATATTCTGCCACTGGGTTTCGACCATATTCTCTTTGTGCTAAGCCTGTTCCTGCTGAGCCCTAAATTAAAACCGGTTTTATTACAGGCCACGGCCTTTACGATTGCCCATTCTGTTACGCTGGGCCTTGCGGTATACAATGTGATCAAAATTCCATCTGCCATTATAGAACCTCTTATTGCATTATCCATTATGTATGTGGCGC
>CAXTMV010000022.1:0-1237 GCA_964245425.1 uncultured Flavihumibacter sp.
CACCAAACCCTGTATTTATTATTACACAGTGCAACGCATATGTGTATTATTTTCCCCAACATTGGCGTTGCGCAACAGGGTCTTATTACATTAAGCCCGCGTGTACAATAGTAAAGATTTATCCCTAAACCGGATGCTTAAATTGGCATAATTATAACAATAGAGCAGCTGAAACCGGTGCCTGGTGTAGCCGGGAACGCTCGCCATTTACTTCGAACCATTAAACAATAAGGAATCAATGCAAAACGGAACTATGATGCAATACTTTCACTGGTATTATCCCCAGGATGGAAGTTTATGGAACAAACTCAAGAAAGAAGCTGCTATGCTGGTAAAAATGGGTATTACAGCCGTTTGGCTGCCCCCTGCCTTTAAAGCCAGTGCCGGCGACGTGAGCGTGGGCTATGATGTCTATGATTTTTATGATATTGGCGAATTTGATCAGAAAAACTCGATCCGCACCAAGTATGGAACCAAGCAGGAATACAAAGATGCCATCCAGGCGGCTCAAAAGGCCGGTCTGCAGGTATATACGGATATTGTTTTAAACCACCTGGCAGGTGCTGATGAAGCAGAAAAAATACAAGCGAGGAAGGTAAATCCCGATAACAGGAATGAATTTATTTCGGAACCCGTCGAAATAGAAGCTTTTACAAGGTTTACACACCCCGGGCGCAATAATACCTACTCTTCTTTTATATGGGATCATAATTGCTTTTCTGGTGTAGATTATGATAATATCAGTAAAGAAACCGCTGTTTACAGCATCATCAATGAATATGGAGAAGGCTGGGAAGAAGTGGTGGACGATGAGAAGGGTAACTACGATTACCTGATGTATACGGATATCGATTTCAGGAACCCGGCAGTAAAAGAAGAATTAAAAAGATGGGCAGATTGGTACTATAATGAAATAAAATTTGATGGTGTAAGGCTTGATGCGGTTAAGCATATCTCACCCCAGTTTTATAAAGAATGGCTCGACTATATCCGCGAAAGCGCCCAGCGCGAAATATTTGCCGTTGGCGAATACTGGGCGCCCGGCAACCTGCCCCTGCTGCTGAAGTACATTGATGCAACGGAAGGTAAAATGTCTTTATTCGACGCGGCCCTGCACCATAACCTGCACAGTGCTTCTACGGCGGGCAAAGATTACGACCTTACCAAAATTTTTGATAATACCCTGATTGCCGCCAGGGCCGACCTGGCCGTTACGGTGGTAGACAACCACGATACC
>CAXTMV010000022.1:1247-4271 GCA_964245425.1 uncultured Flavihumibacter sp.
CCCTGGAAGCACCTGTGGAGCCCTGGTTCAAACCCATCGCTTATGCGCTCATCCTATTGAGGGAAAAAGGTTATCCCTGCGTTTTCTATCCTGATATTTTCGGTACTACTTATACAGACAAAGGGCATGATGGAAATGATTATGAAATATACCTGCCCGCTTGCGAGCACATAGACAAATTGCTGATGGCCCGGAACAAATATTCGTACGGACTGCAAAGAGACTATTTCGATCATGGCAATTGTATCGGCTGGACACGTGAAGGCATCGGCGAGATGCGTAACTCAGGTTGCGCGGTAATTCTCTCGAACGGTGATGCAGGATTTAAAAAAATGGAAATGGGAAAAAAACACAGTGGGAAAACAATGGTTGACATCCTGGGCAAACTAACCAGCGAAGTGATTCTTGATGAGAATGGCTGGGGCGATTTTCAATGCCTGCCGGGCGCTGTTTCTGTCTGGATTATCAAATAACCGGGCAACCGAGTAAAACCATATGCATCGAGACATTCATTATACATACAGCGGGTAGCTGCACTGCCCATAAAACAAAAAAAATGAAAAATAACGTAATTGTAAGCCTAGTACTATTAACAGTGGTATGTTTTTGTCTTGGCAGCTGCCAGGCCATCGGAGATATTTTCAAAGCAGGTGTCTGGTCGGGCGTATTGCTGGTAGTAGGTATCATCGCGCTCATTATTTTTATCATTGCCAAAGTATCCGGCGGTAAAAAATAAAGCAGCCGCAAAAAAATGCATAAAAAAAGAGGATACAGAAGTATCCTCTTTTAACCCTAAAACCAAAACCCTCTACCTATGAAATTCTTTATATCTTATAATTACTATTAAAAATTCATCGAAGAATTCAATAACCGAAGCTGCATAAAAGCGTACGTTAAGCCATTTAATTGTGTACGTATCAACTTTCTTAAATTGTCATGCAAATAAGGCTCGTTTAAAACAGTTCGATAGGCCGTTATCATTTTCGATTCACTGATCTCACAAGACTTTAATATATCGTCTTGCTGCGACATTACCATGCCTGGCAAGCCAGATTCATCTTTATTCGAACCTCGCAGAGCAATATTTACCTTTCCGCCCATCATTTCAATCTGTCCGCTTAATTCCATGGCATATTGGTTGGTTTCCTGTGCGAGGGTTAAAACCGTTCTTTTCAGGTGCTTATCCTGTACCTTGCCTGCAAATGTTTCATATTCCTTTTTTCTTTCTTTCAATAAACTAAACAATAAGTCCAATTTATCCAGTACAAAAACAGGAATTTTATTTGCTTGAGAAAATATCATGGCAAGCTTTTTAATATATTATAAGCCAAAGTGCAATCCATATCACATTTTCAATTTGCATACCATTTTTAAATTCGCCGTAAGATGTATTTTTTACTGAAAAATTGTGGAAATTGTGTCATCCGGCCGGGAAATATTTCTACACATTAAGGAGATTAAACGAATCTGAATGAAAAGAATCATCGACAAACTCAAGATCCACAACAGGATTCGCGTCGGGTATGGAACTGCTTTTTTTCTGCTGCTCATTTCTTATGTTGTTACTCTTTTTGCCAACAGGCAATTATTAAACAAGGCCGAATTTGTAGATCATACCAATAAAATCCTTAATTACCTGGAGACTATTCTTTCAGATGTTAAAGATGGCGAAATAGGCGTGCGGGGTTTTTTACTCATGAAAGATGCCCATTTCCTGGAACCCTACTACAATAGTAAACCGAAAGCAGATACCGATTATGAATTGCTCAAAAGCGAGATCATGCAACCGGGCGAGAAGAATAACCAGGTGCAGAGAGAACGGCTTGATACACTCCGGCAGTTGATGGATAACAAATTCAGGTATCTGCGGGAAGGAATCGATTCTTTCCGTAGCAATAATAACCAGTTTACAGATAGGCTTTATGCAAAGGCGGTGGAGAGCCGGCTAACGATGGAGCAGATCAGACGGGTCATCCTGCGCATGCAGATAACGGAAAACCAAAACCTGGCCAAGCGGAAGGAGAAGGTACAGAGCCTTTTTAAACAGCTCAACATAATCATTGTCGTTTCACTGGCCATTGCCTTCCTGTTGCTGGTATTCGGTTTCCTGACGTATACGCGGGAGAATAAGGGCCGGCAGGAAGCAGACAGGAAAGTTCAGCAATACCAGGAACAGCTTCGCGAACGCATCATGGAGCTCCGGGTCGTAAACAAAGAATTGTTACAGATGCGCAGTATTGAAAAATTTGCGTCAACAGGTCGTATTGCGAGAACCATTGCCCACGAAGTGCGGAACCCGCTTACCAATATCAACCTGGCCATGGAACAACTGAAAAGTGAAATTGGGGCCACAGAAGACAGTGCCATCTTGTTTGAAATGGTGCAACGAAACAGCCATCGCATCAACCAGTTGATTACAGACCTGCTCAATTCTACCAAGTTTGCCGAGCTTAGCTATGGCAAAACATCCATTAATATATTGGTAGATGAAGCGCTTGACCTGGCCAAAGACCGGGTGGCGCTGTATAATATCACGGTGCGCCGGCAGTACAGCCAGGATATCTGCGACGTAGCAGTTGACAAGGATAAACTGAAGATCGCTTTTTTAAATATCATTGTAAATGCCATAGAAGCGATGGAGCCGGGCAAAGGCGTGCTAACGATAACAACGCGCGGCGAAGGCAATAAATGCGTAATCGAAATTGCCGACAATGGCTCAGGCATGGATAAAGAATCCATGAGCCGTTTGTTTGAACCTTATTTTACCAGTAAGCCCAAGGGCAATGGACTCGGCCTAACGAATACCCAGAATATTATATTGAACCACAAGGGCACCATCCAGGCTGAAAGCGAAAAAGGCAAAGGTACCACCTTTACCGTCGCCCTTGATTTTGCAGGGTAGTGCTCGTGGAATGTTGAAAGGGGGTGATTGAGTGATTTCTCTTGCCATCCAAAGTCGGGTAAATCACCCAATCACCCCATTTACAACATCAGTCCCCTACAACGACTCAATCCATTTTATTA
>CAXTMV010000022.1:4281-21677 GCA_964245425.1 uncultured Flavihumibacter sp.
CTTCCTTTGTTTTTCCGATCTTTTTTTGAATACGTCCTACCAGTTCATCGTCTTTACCTTCTTCATACAACAGGTCATTGTCGGTCAGTCCTGCATATTCTTTTTTTGCTTTCCCCTTAACGTCGTTCCAGGCCCCTGTTAACTTTAATTTCCAGCTTTCCATACATTTATTTTTTATCATTATGAAGAAATACCATTCCATTGGATCAACTGCCTGCCCCGCGTATAACGCGTAACAAAATTGATATGATGGCAATGATCAAGAGTATATGAATAAGTCCCCCTGCATGATAACCGAGAAAGCCGATGGCCCAAATGATCACCAGCACGACGGCTATCAGGTACAATAAATTTCCCATGAAGTATGTGTTTTATTGATTGAAAAATTTGAATACAACATAGCAGTATAAAATCTTTGCCAGAAATGACCGGGCGTTTTGCACATTAAAATTGCGTCGGTTGGAAACTGGTAAGGAGCCCTAGGAGCCAGGCCAATGGAAAAATGGGGAATTTTATCTACAATCTGTAGAAAAAAAATACACGGGTTGAATAAATTTAATTATTTAGCAGTTTAGTAACCGCATAATCTATGATGTCACGGGTGAAGGGTTTGCTAATAAAAAGATCGGCGCCTTCTGCTTGTGCCTTTTTGCGCTCTGTAAGGCCATCGTGGGCAGTGATCATCACTATCTTCACACCGGGATAGGTTGCTTTTACATATTGGATAAAATCGAGGCCAAAGCCATCTGGCAGGTGATTGTCCAGAAAAAGAATGGAGGGAATCTCTTGTTGGAGTGAATGTTTGGCTGAAGCCAGGTTACTGACACAGGATGGTTTCATGTTCTTTTGCCGCAATATTCCGCTCAAAAGAAAACAAATATCCACCTCATCATCCACAATAAGCGCTTTCAGGGGTTCATGAATGGTTGTTTTTGATGTATCCACAATAGCTTTTTAAAAAATCTTTAGTACGAAGTATGCAGCAATTAATTTGCCAGTAAGGTTTTACGTTGATTTTCACGAGAAATTGCCCTGTTACGGCCAAAAGTAAAAAAGATCAGAAATCTGGCAAGCTATTTCTATTGTATATTACGGAGCGGCTTTTTAAATTTTAGACTATTATGCCATTCTACAGAAAGAAGGTATTTGTTTTTCTGAACCAGGTTGTTAGTGATTTTATAGACGATAAAGCATTAAAATTCAGCGCTTCCTTATCTTATTATACTGTTTTTTCCATAGCGCCTTTTTTAGCTATTATTATATCTTTCAGCGGGTTTTTTTTTGGCCGGGAAGCCATCCAGGGCGAATTGTACCCGCAAATAAGCCAGGTGGTTGGGCACGATGCGGCCCTGCAGATCCAGCAAATGATTACCAATATCCACCTGTCTAAGAACAGCGTCTTCGCAACCGTGCTTAGTTTTGTGGTATTGATTGCCGGGGCCACCGGTATTTTCAGCGAGATCCAGGATTCCATCAATTTTATATGGAACCTGAAAAGTAAGCCCCGCCGTGGTTTGCTGAAGATTTTGATCAACCGGTTGATTTCTTTTTCGCTGATCATCAGCCTGGGTTTCCTGTTAATGGTTTCTTTGTTGCTGAATACCGTAGTAGACGCACTCAGCAAGCAATTGGTTAAACTTCTTCCGGGCCAGGGCGTATATGTAATAGATGCGGTGAATAATGGCCTGGTATTTATTTTGGTATCACTTCTTTTTGGCATCATTTTTAAAGTTTTGCCAGATGCAAAGATCAGGTGGAAAGATGTAATGGTAGGGGCGGTAGCCACAGCCGTACTGTTCATGGCCGGTAAGTTTTGTATCGGTTTTTACCTGGGGCATAGTAACCTGAGCAGCGTTTACGGAACCGCGGGGTCTATTATAATTGTGATGCTATGGGTCTATTATAGCGAAGTGATACTGTATTTTGGCGCAGAATTTACTAAAGTGTATGCGAAGCATTACGGCAGCGAAATCTTTCCGAACGATTATGCTGTATGGATTAGAACAAAACAGGTTGAAATACCCGCAGAAGCACTGAGTTGAACTTTTTTAAATAATTTCAGTACAATTAAATACAGATTTTATGAAGCGTATTCTTCTTATTGACGATGATATGGATATGTGTACCCTGCTCGGCAGATTTTTACAACGGAAAGGTTTTGAAACAGATGCCGCCTACAGTGGTAACAAGGGCATCGCAAAATTCAAGGAACAACATTTTGACGTAGTGCTGTGCGATTTCAGGCTGGGCGACAAAGAAGGCCGCGAGGTATTGAAAGAGATCAAAGAGGTAAATCCACATGCCGTGGTTATCATTATTACAGGCTATTCCGATATTAAGATTGCAGTAGATGTTATCAAGCACGGGGCCTTCGACTATATCACCAAGCCATTGATACCAGAAGAAGTGTTGAACGTTATCAATAAGTCATTGCAGGAACCAGCCGGTACCGGCACCACTACCGGCGCAAAGAAGACTTCCGGCACTTCGTACAGCGATGGTGAATTTCTGAAAGGACGCGCTGGCACCACAAAAGACCTTTATAACCAGATAGAACTGGTGGCGCCCACCAATTATAGTATTATTCTGTACGGCGAAAGCGGTACCGGCAAGGAGGTAATGGCAAAAACCATCCACCTGCAAAGTGCGCGGAAAGACAAGCCCTTTGTGGCCCTGGATTGCGGCACCCTATCGAAAGAACTGGTGGGCAGTGAATTGTTCGGGCATATGAAAGGTTCTTTTACGGGCGCCCTGGGCGATAAGGAAGGACTTTTTGAAGTGGCCAATGGCGGTACGCTTTTTCTTGATGAAGTAGCTAATCTTTCGCTCGATATACAGGCTTCGTTGCTTCGTGTAATACAGGAAAGAAAATTCAAACGGGTAGGTGGCAACAAGGAAATCAATGCAGATGTGCGTATCCTGGTGGCTTCCAATGAAAACCTGCAGGAAGCATACCGCAGGGGGAAATTCAGGGAAGACCTTTATCACCGCTTCAATGAATTTTCTATCAACATACCGCCCCTGCGCGAACGCAAGGAAGATATACCCCTGTTTGCAGATTTCTTTTTAAAACAATCCTGTGCTGAGCTGAACAAAGAAATCACCGGTTTTGAAGACGATGTTATGCAGATGTTTATTAATTATTCCTGGCCGGGCAACCTGCGTGAATTCAGGAATGTGATACGCCGGGCTGCCCTGCTCAGCAGCGCCGGCCTGATAGGCAGTAAAGTGCTTCCCTGGGAAATGACCCAGCACAATCCTTTAAAAGACGAATCAGCCGATGCACAGCATGTATATGTGCCGGTTCCAACACCAGCAACGGCCGCTTCACCGGTTACTGCGCATCACCAGCCATTTGATTTAAAGAACGCAGCCTCACAGGCAGAATATGAAACCATCATGAATGTGCTGAAGCAGGTTAACTTCAATAAATCAAAAGCAGCCGATATATTGAAGATAGACAGGAAAACACTCTACAATAAACTTAGGGTGTACGAGTCGCACCAGCACAACGGGGAATAGTTTCTACGAAAAAAACCTGTTTTTGTTTCATTTGTTTATTAAACCCTTGCCAGTCAGGGGTTTTAATATTTAATACTATTTGCAGCGAACGGGTATGTGCTTTGTCTTTTACAGTTTGTACCTATCATCATTTATCATCTAAAACCTTTTAAATGACAAGTCCCGGAACAATGACCACATTAAGCTATGTAATGGAGAAATTACGCTTAAAAAGACAAGACAACGAGTTTACGGTTACACCCGAAGGATTTACCATCGGCAATGGTAAATTCTATCAGCCGGACGAACTAACCATAATAAAGACTTTCCGGTTTGAGGGAGAATCTGATCCTTCAGATGCAAGCATATTATATGTGATAGAAGCAAAAGACGGATTAATAGGATACAGTATAGATGCATACGGCGTTTACAGCAATCATGATGATGACGGGTATGATGATTTTATCAGGAAGATGAAAGTGGAAGACAGGGATGAGCAGCAGATTTTTGAGCAGCAGGCGGTGCCGGCGTAGACAATCTAAAATGTAAAATTCAACAGTCAAAAATCAAAAAGCCTTTACTGGGATTTATTCCGGTAAACGCTTTTTGATTTTTGCTTTTTGAATTTTTACTTTTACAACATGGAGCCTTTCTCAAACCGTATTACAAAATTATTTGGCATTCAATACCCAATCATACAGGCCGGCATGGTATGGGCCAGCGGATGGCGCCTGGCAAGTGCCGTTAGTAATGCAGGCGGACTGGGTATTATTGGCAGTGGCAGCATGTATCCCGATACACTGCGCACCCATGTCCGGCAATACAAAGCTGCCGGCAGCCAGCCTTTTGCAGTAAATGTGCCCCTGTTATATCCCGATATAGATAAACATATAGCCATCATTATAGAAGAACAGGTACCTATAGTGTTTACGTCTGCGGGCAACCCGTCTACCTGGACCTCCCTCCTGAAAAAGGAAGGCATCATTGTAGTACAAGTGGTGAGTAGCAGCAGGTTTGCAAAAAAAGCAGAAGCTGCCGGCTGCGATGCGGTGGTGGCAGAAGGATTTGAAGCCGGCGGGCACAATGGCCGGGAGGAGACCACCACCATGGTGCTGGTGCCTGCGGTATCGGCGGCTGTACAGATTCCCGTAATTGCTGCAGGTGGCATTGCAACCGGCCGGCAGATGCTGGCAGCCATGGTAATGGGCGCAGAAGGAATTCAGATGGGCACCCGTTTTGTGGCCAGCGAAGAAGCTTCTTCACACATCGACTTTAAAAACCGAATCATTACCAGCCAGGAGGGAGATACCAGCTTAAGCCTGAAAAAAATAGTGCCTGTAAGACTCCTCAAAAATAAATTTTCCGCGGCGGTGCAGGAGGCGGAACACCGGGGTGCATCTGCGGAAGAATTATTGCAGCTGCTGGGCCGGGGCAGGGCAAAGAAAGGCATGTTCGAAGGCAGCCTGGACGAGGGGGAACTTGAAATTGGACAGGTAAGCGCCCTGGTGAGGAAAATACAGCCTGCCGCCGCTATTGTTAAAGAAACCTGGGAGGAATTTAAAGAAGCTTGTCTTCATCCGCTCAAAATAGATTAACTTCAACACACAGCTCCATTTACCTGCCAAACTGCATTTATGAGAAATAAACATTCCCTCCTCTTAATACTGTTGCTTGCAAGCAGTATTTTTTGTTTTGCTAATAATGGCGGTAAAGACAAGAAAGAAGATCCGGATATGAATGGCCTGGTAATAGAGGCAGAAACAGGTAAGCCAATGAAAGATGTTAATATCACTGCCTACAACAGCACAAAAAAAGAAAAAGTAACCACCAGTAATGCCAACGGCAGTTTTGCACTCACCGATTTAAAGCCGGGCATCTATAAATTTGTTTTTCAGAAAGAAGGATTTGAAAAAGTAATCCGCGAAAAAATGATCCTGAAACCCAACGAAGGTTACCAGCTTACCATACAGATGTCTGCAGAAGAAAATATTTTCGACCTGGTTCCTTCTCCACTCCGGTTCAGCGGCGAGTAAATGCAACGTGGATTTTTATGATTTTCAGGATGGCTTATGATTGTACTGCTGCTTGTTTTACCTGGTGCCTGCAAATAAAAAAGTCCATAGATAGCATAAAAAATCATCAATAGCTGCGTTTCCAACGCATAAATCTTCCACCCGAACAATATGGAAACGCAGGTCAATTTTATTTCTATAGACGATGATGAACTTGACCTGATGGTCATCAACCAGCTGGCATCCCTTTACCCGATGCTGACATACAAAGGCAGTTTTTTTAATGCAGCCGATGGGATAGGGGCAATTTCAGCCATCAACCCTCAACTTGTATTCCTCGACATTGATATGCCCGGCATATCGGGCATTGAGCTGGCAAAGAAACTAAAAGGTAAAGTGCCCATGGTGGTATTTGTTACGGCTCACCTGGAGTTTGCCCTGGATGGATTTGAACTTTCTGCCCTGGATTACCTGTTGAAGCCGGTGACCGAACCACGTTTTGCGCAAACCATGCAAAGAGTGAACGACTATTGGCAAATGAAGCAAAGGGCCGAGGCCTATGAAATACTGGTTGAAAAAGAAAGCCTGCTGATAAAAGAAGGCCATAATTATATACGATTGCCACAACAGGAGATCATTTACCTGGAGGCTATGCAGGATTATACCAGGATAGTGGCTTCGCAGAAAAAATACATGGTCAATATCAATCTCTCCGGTTTTATGGAACGCCTGCCCGGCGAAAAATTCCTGCGCATTCACCGAAGCTATGCCGTAGCCGTGCACAAAATAAAACAATTGCGTTTGGGCGAAGTGGCGGGCGATGGATTCAACCTGCCGGTTGGTAAAACGTACCGTACTGCGCTGGCCAAAATAAAGCTGCCGGGCTAGTGGTACCCGTTGCTTAGGCAGGATAAAAAAGTATCGCGCGGCGTTAACAGAAATTGACCGCGGCAACTTCCGCTATCAAGCCGCTGTTATCTCTGTTAACGCTGCGCGTGACCTTTTACTTATAAGTGGATGGTCTTAGCGCCATCGCCCTCTTTCTCCAGGATAAGCTTTACGTTTTCTTTTTTGAAATAATGCCTGTATTTATTTGTTACAGTATCCGGTTGTTTATTGCCGTTGATGAAGAGATCGCCTTTTTTATATTCAATGCGGTAAGCGTCTTTTGCGTGTATCAGCCCATCCTTGTCCATTTCATCCAGCATGTCTTTATAATCATGCAGCTCTTTTTCAGCGCGGTCAATTCCTGCCCGCGCGTTTTCCAGTTCTTTTTTGAAGTCTTTTTTCAGGTTTTCCTGCATGCTTTCGCGGGCGCGATCGAGGTTTTCTTTCATCGATCCCTGGTTTTCCAGTAGCTGTTCCCTGGTTTTTTCCAATTGAAGCTGTAGTTGTTCCATATCAACCGCTTTTAAATCAGACATAGCCCTTTTTGATTCTTCCATAGCGCGTTGCAGCGACTCATTTATTTTTTTTGATTCCAGGCTATTGGCCAGCTCTGATTGCGCACGCTGGATGTCGCGCTGCATTTTTTCCACATCTATTTTTTTCAAGGCCGACTGGGCCTGCAGCTGAATTTTTTGAAATTCTATTTCTTTCAGGGCTTTGGCCACCTGCTCCTGTACATTTTCAGTATTTAGTTTTTCGAGCGATGATTCCAGTTCGCGGTGCCATTTTTCCCAGTCTTTGTTCTCCATTTGTTTCTCCAGGTTTTCCCTGGCCTTATTTACCTCTTCAATGGTTTTGTCGATGCTGCCGGTAATAATGGTTTTATCTTCTCTTTCTTTCTCGGGCAGGGTATCGCGCTGCCGATTACCATGGGCCGGCAATTGGTTCGTATTCTGCCAGGCAATGCCGGCAAGGCCCGTGCAGGTTATCAATACCAGCAGCATCCCGGCAAGGGGTTTCATTTTTTGTAGCATAGTGACAATTTTTTAGGTTATTACGAATTTGTTCGTATAAAAATACGATTGTTTTCGTAAAATGATGCAGCAGAAAGTATTTTTTTAAAAATTTAACTGGAGGCAAGAGAATTAATCGAACATAGAGAAAAGAGTATATCGGTGGCCGGATGGGTCGTACAAAGCTCACAGGGCAAAAGAGAATTGTCGTAAAACTCTTTGTTTTCTTAGCTATTCCTGAACGCCCATTTCCACATTTCTTTCCAGGTTACTTTTTTGCCATACAGTAAAATGCCGGTGCGGTAGATCTTGGCGCTTATCCAGGTAGTAGCCAGGAAGCCCAGCACCAGCAACGCCATGCTAAGGCCCAGTTGCCAGTAAGGCACCGTACCCGGTACGCCGAAAGGTATCCTTGCCATCATTACAATCGGCGAAAAGAAGGGAATGATGCTGCTCCAGGTAGCCAGGGAGCTATCGGGGTGCGTAATGGCATTTATCATGATTACAATGGCCAGTATAATGGGCATGGTGATGGGGAACATCAGGCTTTGCGCATCCTGGGGATCTTCATTAACAGAACTGCCTACAGCGGCAAACAGGGCTGCATAGAACAAATAACCGAACAGGAAATAGAAAATAAAACAGGAAACAACCAGCAGCCAGTTCACGGAGCCCAGTTTGTCTGATACTTTGGTAAATGCCAGCAGGAACTCAGTGCTTTGTGCGTTGATTTGCATGCCGGGCACATTTTTGTTAACCTCGTTTACCTGCGCCAGTACTTCATGCGGTATCAGTGCACCGATGATGCCTGAAAAAACAGTGATTAAGATTATCCACATCAGGAATTGGGTGAGCCCCACGGCGCCGATACCGATGATCTTGCCCATCATTAATTGAAAAGGTTTTACCGATGATATGATCACTTCCGCAATGCGGTTGGTCTTTTCTTCCATCACGCCCCTCATTACCATAGAGCCATAAATGAATAAAGTGATATAGATTAGGAAACTGGCCCCGTAGCCTACAATATAAGCCACCATCGAATTGCCGTCTCCTGAATGGGTGTCCGCATCCACTCTTTTTTCCTGTACCACTATTTTGGCCGAAGCCTTCCTCACCGAATCAATATTGGCTGAATTGATGCCATAACTTGTCATGAGCATCTTGTTTTCCATTTCCTTCCGCACTTTATCCTCAATGTCGGTTACGGCAGCAATGGCAAAGCTTTTCCTGGAATACAGGCTCCAGTCGCCGGTTTGGTTAATGCCGGTATGCGGGGCAAACAGGATGGCCGTAAAACCATTTTTTTCAAAACTGGCCGTGTCTGCAACGGGGTTCAACAACAACTTAATAGATTTTACGCTGTCGGTGGTATTGGTAAATACCCCCGAATTGTCCATAACAGCTACTTTTTCCCGGTCGGTATTCTTAACGGTAATAAAAATGATGATGCCGATAAGGGCGGCAAAAAAAACCGGCGTTAAAAAAGTAGATAGGATGAAAGTCCTGTTCCGGACGCGCGTCAGGTATTCCCGTTTTATAATTAGCCAGATCTTGTTCATGTTCTTGTTTTGGGTAACCGTTACTCAGACCACTGCCTGGAACTGCCGGGTTACGGCGCTTGCATCCACCAGTTTTATAAAAATGTCGTTGATAGAAGGCAATATTTCATGAAATTCCTTTATGCCCACCTGTTGTTGTATAAAATGCTGCAGCACATCATTTGTACTGAAGCCATCCCTGATTTTTACCACCAGGCCATTGTCTTCACGATCTGTTATAATAAATGCGGGACTGCTGGTATCTGCTGGCCGGCTGTTCAGGCCAATGTGAAAAAGATTTTCCTTGAACTGCTGTTTGATACTGTTAACGGTTCCATCCAGTATCTTACGGCCCTTGTTCACCAGTACAATCTGGTCGCAGATCTCTTCTACCTGTTCCATGCGGTGGGTGCTGAAAATAATGGTACAGCCTTTTTTTGCCAGGTTGTATATTTCTTCTTTGATCAGGTTGCTGTTTACGGGGTCCAGTCCGCTGAAGGGTTCATCCAATATAATCAGTTTGGGCTCGTGCAGTACGGTGATCACAAACTGTAATTTTTGTCCCATGCCCTTACTCAGGTCTTCAATTTTCTTATTCCACCAGGTCTGCATCTCAAACTTGTTGAACCAGGTTTTTATTTTCCGGTAGGCATCGGCTTTGCGGAGTCCTTTTAACTGCGCCAGGTACATGGCCTGTTCGCCGATCTTCATTTTTTTATAAAGACCTCTTTCTTCCGGCATATACCCGATTCGCATGGCATCGGCTTCCGGGTTAAAATTTTTCCCTTCAAACAGGATTTGTCCTTCATCAGGGTAAAAAATGCCCGTTATCATCCGCAAGAGGGTTGTTTTGCCGGCACCGTTGGGTCCCAGCAAACCGAAGATGGTACCGGGTTCTATGGAAAAGCTGATATCGTCAACCGCTTTCTGCGTGGCATAGTATTTTTTTAGATGGCTGACTTGCAAGAGGGGCATGCGGCAGTTTTTGTAAGGTTTACGGGTGGCCGTTGCAAGATGGCCTCCGGTTGCCTGTATAAGACGTTAATTAAACGAGTTTATTGTAAGGGCAGGGAACTTATACGTTTTAAGTGCTGCGTTTTACATGTAGGGTATCGGGTGGAAGCTGTGTGGTATAGGGTAAACAGGCATTGCCAAGCAAAAAAACTTGCCACCTGCAACTTAGCACTTAACATTATTTCAGCAGTTCATCCATATTCCTGTTGTTATCAATTTTGCCTTTCGCTTCCAGCATACGCATGTCTTTGGCATCCTGCAGAAAATTGGAGGCAAAAATAAAGGCATTCAGTTTTTCGTTTTTGCTGAAGATGATGTCCTGGTTACTGCCTTCCCATTCTTTCAGGCCCTGGTACATATAAATGATATTATCGCCGGTTTCCATTACGCTGTTCATATCGTGCGTGTTCACCACCGTGGTAATGTTAAATTCCTTTGTTATTTCCTGTATCAGTTTATCTATCACCATCGATGTTTGCGGATCAAGGCCCGAATTGGGTTCATCGCAAAAAAGATATTTGGGGTTCAGCACAATGGCGCGGGCAATGCCCACTCTTTTTTTCATACCACCGCTTATTTCAGCAGGGAATTTTTTATTGGCATCTTTCAGGTTTACCCGTTCCAGCACCTCGTTTACCCGTTTCTTTTTCTCGTTATAGGTCCATTTGGTAAACATGTTGAGCGGGAACATGATATTTTTCTCTACGTTGAGGCTGTCGAACAGTGCAGAGCCCTGGAACAGCATGCCTATCTGCTGCCGCAACTCCTTGCGCTGCTCGTCACTCATTTCTGTAAAACTGACGCCATCGTATAAAATATCTCCCTGGTCGGGTTCAAACAGTCCTACCAGGCATTTCATTAAAACAGTTTTACCACTGCCGCTGGTACCGATGATTAAATTGCACTGGCCCGCATTCAGTGTTGCGCTCACATCATTCAGTACTACCTTATCACCAAATGTTTTTCTTATGTTTCTGAATTCAATCATAGTTTAACCTGCTGGGTTATTAAGCAATAATTGCGCAAGTATATAATCGGAAAAAAGGATCATGATACAGCTGATAACAACGGCCCGGGTACTGGCCCTGCCTATTTCAAGCGCACCGCCCTGCACATAGTAGCCAAAATAAGCGGGTATACTGGATATGATAAAAGCAAACGTATAAGCTTTGATAATGGCAAACCACAGGTTAAAAGGAACAAAGTTCTGCAGCAATCCCTTGTCAAAATCATAGGAAGATAAAATGCCGGAGCCCAGTCCTGCAATCCTTCCTCCCCAGATACCCAGGAAAGCAGATAATACCACCAGCATCGGGATAACCACCAGGGCCGCAATAATCCGGGGCATTACCAGGTAGGCTTTTGTATTGATGCCCATGATCTCCAGTGCATCAATCTGCTCGCTTACCCGCATATTACCCAGTTCGCTGGCTATTTTGCTGCCTACTACACCGGCCAGCACAATACAAACCAGGGTGGGGGCAAATTCCAGGATCACCGTATCACGTACAATTTGTGCAATACTTGCTTTGGGAATGATGGGGCTTACCAGCTGGTAGGCCGTCTGAACAGCCGACACGGCACCCATAAAGAATGAAATGATAACCACAATGCCCAGCGATCCAATGCCGATTTCAGAACACTGGTGCATGAATTCTTTCCAGTATACACGCATGTTTTCCGGTTTGGAAAACATGCCTTTCAGTAATAACAGGTAACGGCCCAGTTCTGTAAAAAAATGCATAGTCTTTTTTATAACAGCAACCTGCAACGGATCTTATCCCTTTGTGCGCCTGCTGTCGTTATCGATATTGGTTCGCTGCAATTTAAAAAAGGCGCCCCCCACCTTAGACCTGTACCTCAACTCCGCTACCCTTAAACCCTCTGTAAATTACTGCCTATTCTGCATTTATTTATATGTCTTTGCTCACTTTCGTGAAACCTTTCCACCAGCTGCTCTTTTTTACCTGGCCAGACGAGTCGGTGCCGGCTGTCTTACATTTTATCTGTGCATCAATAACGGCCACCAGGGCCATATTATAGATGGCGCGTACGGAACTACCCAGCTGCAATACATGCACCGGTTTTTTTAAGCCCAGCAGTATCGGGCCAATGGCGTCGGCCCCACCTACTTCCTTCAATAGATTGTAGGCAACATTGCCGGCTGCCAGGTTCGGAAAGATCAGGGTGTTTACGTCCTGGTCTACCAGTTCGCTAAACGGGTAATTGTCTCTTAATATTTCTTTATTAAAAGCCACACTGGCCTGCATTTCACCGTCTACCAGCAAAGAAGGGTTTCTTTGTTTGACTATCTGCCTGGCTTTTGCCACCAGCCTGGCTTCCGGGGAATCGCTGCTGCCAAAATTGGAATAACTGAGCATGGCAATGCGGGGGGTAAGATTGAAATTGCGGACTTCCTTGGCCACCATCAGTGTGATGTCTGCCAATTCTTCCGCGGTGGGATTGAAATTAACCGTGGTATCGGCCATGAACAACGGACCCCGTTTGGTGAGTAACAGGTACATGCCCGCTATTTTCTGTACCCCGTCTTCCGTGCCAATAACCTGCAGGGCGGGGCGGATGGTTTCCGCGTAGTTCTTGGTAAGCCCCGATATCATGGCATCGGCTTCACCGGTCTCTACCATCATACAGCCAAAATAACTGCGGTTCTTCATCAGTTTGGCGGCATCGTATAAGTTGAGACCTTTTCTTTGCCTTTTCGCAAACAGCAGGGTGCCGTATTCCTTTCTTTTTTCATCGTATTCTTCCAGCTGCGGGTCAATGATGGGCATGTCTTCAAGGTCGATGCCATTGGTTTCGGCAATGGCGCGTATTTTCTTTTCATTGCCCAGCAATACGGGGTAGGCCACGCCTTCATCGAAGCAGATCTGTGCTGTTTTCAGGATCTTGAGGTTATCGGCCTCTGCAAATACCAGGCGCCGGGGATCCCGCCTTGCCTTGTTGCCGATGATGCGAATCAGCTGGTTATCGAGCCCCAGCCTTTTGTTCAGCCCGATGCTGTAAGACTCCCAGTTGGTAATAACGGTTTGGGCTACCCCGCTTTCAATGGCCGCTTTTGCCACAGCGGGTGCCACGGTGGCGAGTAAGCGCGGGTCCAGCGGCTTTGGAATGATATAAGAAGGCCCGAAAGAGATCGTTTTTTCGTTATAGGCCATGTTCACAATATCAGGTACGGGCGATTTGGCCAGTTCAGCCAGGGCCTTTACGGCAGCCAGTTTCATGGCCTCATTGATCTGCGTGGCGCGTACATCCAATGCCCCGCGAAAAATATACGGAAAGCCCAGTACATTGTTAACCTGGTTGGGATAGTCGCTTCTGCCGGTGGCCATAATCAGGTCATCACGGGTATCTATAGCCGATTCATAAGGAATTTCCGGATCGGGATTGGCCATGGCAAAAACAATGGGCCTTTTGGCCATGCTTTTGATCATATCCGGGCTTACCACATTACCTACGCTGAGCCCGAGGAATACATCGGCATCCTTCATGGCAGCTGTCAGGGTAAGATCCGCTTTTTTAACTGCTACCAGGCGCCGGTCATCATCAAGGTCGGACCGCTGGTCATGGATAACACCGGCAATATCAAAGAGGATAAAATTTTCGTGCCGGGCACCCAGGGCCAGGTAGAGTTTTACACAGGCCATGGCGGCGGCGCCGGCACCATTGACCACAAATTTTACCTTGTCAATTTTTTTCTTTTGCAGCTCCAGCGCGTTCAGCAGGGCAGCGCTGCTGATGATGGCGGTGCCGTGCTGATCGTCGTGCATTACCGGAATCTTCAGCTGGTTGCGTAACTGCTGTTCTATATAAAAGCATTCCGGAGCCTTGATATCCTCCAGGTTGATACCGCCAAAAGTGGGTTCCAGCGATTTTACAATCTGTACAAATTTCTCGGGATCTTTTTCATTGATCTCGATGTCGAATACATCAATATCGGCAAAGATCTTGAACAGTACTCCCTTGCCTTCCATGACGGGTTTGCTGGCTTCAGGCCCAATGTCGCCCAGGCCCAGTACGGCCGTACCATTAGAGATAACAGCTACCAGGTTTCCCTTGGCCGTGTATTTGTACACGTTTTCTGTGAGCGCAAAAATTTCCTTACAGGGTTCAGCTACGCCTGGCGAATAAGCCAGCGACAGATCACGCTGGGTCTTGGCTTCCTTGGTAGGCACCACTTCAATTTTCCCCGGCCTGCCCTTGGAATGATATTCCAACGCCTGTTCCCGTCTGAGTTTCTTTTGCATAGGCTATTCCGAATGGCGTGCAAAGTACGAAAATATAGATAAGTGGGGTCTGGGCGCTGTAATCCCTTTCTTCGCCCTCCGCCTGTACGATGGCGTCATCATCAAGTACAAATGGCCTCAGCGAGCTGAAGGAAGCCAATATGCCAAAGCCGCTTCCGTTTTTCAGCCATTATATTTCCACGGGATTGCCTTCCTTTGCTGCAAGCTATAGCAATACAGCATGAAAAAAATGGCGTGGCTTTTATTAATTGCTTTTTTTAATACGGGTTACGGACAGGTTACTACTTTCCTGTTTGTGGGCACTTATACAGACAATAAACCAGACAAGGGCATCTATGTTTTTAGAATGGATCCCGCTACCGGTGAACTGACAAAAACCGGTACTGGTAATAACATGACCAACCCTTCTTTCCTGACGGTATCGCCGAATGGCAAATACCTGTATGCCTGCACCGATACTAAAACGCTGCAGAACGGTAGCGTCAGTTCATTTCTGATTGATAGCAGGAAGGGGCAGATCCGTTTTATTAATAAGCAATCGAGTGAAGGTGCCAACCCGGTTAACCTGGTGGTCAACAACAGCAACCGCTTTGTTATTATCGGTAATTATACAGGCGGCAGTGCAGCAGTGTTGCCGCTCAATGCAGATGGCAGCCTGCAGACCGCTTCGCAAACAGTTGCGTTTGCCGACAGCGGCATTAATAAGGCCAGGCAGGAAAAATCGCATATCCATTCTGCCGTATTTTCAGCGGATAACCGGTACCTGTACCTGCCGGACCTGGGCTCCGATAAAATACGGGTGTTTTCATTTAGTGACAGCAGGGACAGTACACTGGCAGCAATGGACCAGTTTACCGTTCATACCCAGCCCGGCAGCGGCCCCAGGCATATGGTCTTCCATCCCAATCAGCGGTGGGCATACTGTATAGAAGAAATGGGCGGCACTGTATCAGCATATACTTTTAACAGCGGAAGGTTAATACGGTTTCAAAGAATCAATGCCAATAAAAAGAAAGCGGTGGAATACAGCAGCGCTGATATCCATATTTCCCCCGATGGTTTATTCCTGTATGCATCCAACCGGGTAGAAAACACGCTGGCCATTTTTGCTATTGGCCGCAAGGGCAGGCTGGCATTGATTGGGCATACGTCTGCACTGGGCGATGTGCCCAGGAATTTTGCCATTGACCCCAGCGGTGATTTTTTGCTGGTAGCCAACCAGGCCAGTAATAATATTGTGGTGTTTAAGCGAAACCGGCAAACAGGGCTGCTCACCCATACCGGTTACCAGGTCAGCGTTCCATCGCCTTCCTGTTTACAGATGCGACAATATGGAGGACAATAGATTTTTTTCAGGTAAGGTTCATTCAAAGCGGCAAAGAAAGCAAAGAAGGAAAAGGCTTACTTACTTTGCTTTCCTTGCCGCTGCGCGTGAAAATGCGTGAACCCTTGTACCTTCATACCATGTCAAACATTCAGTTAATTATAGAAGAAAGGGCTGCCAATATTGGCAATTTTATGGTGGGCCGGTTGTTGCCGTTCCGGCAAAAAAGAATGGTAGGGCCTTTTATTTTTATTGACCATATGGGGCCGGTAAGCATGACCGACCACGAAAATTTTGATGTGGGCCCGCATCCGCATATTGGCTTATCAACCCTTACTTTTCTATTTGAGGGCAGCATATTGCACCGCGATACACTGGGCACCGTAAGGGAAATACAACCCGGCGCAGTGAACTGGATGACGGCCGGCAGGGGCATCGTTCATTCAGAACGTACGCCTGCTTATTTACGGCATTCGCCAAAAAATATGCATGGCCTGCAGATTTGGGTGGCCCTGCCAAAAGAACTGGAGCAGATGGAGCCGGAATTCTGTCATATTGATAAAGAGCAGATACCTTTTTGGACGGAAGCCGGTATTCAGTATAAACTGGTAGCCGGAGAGGCATTCGGCAAACGATCACCGGTGCCGGTGTACAGCAAATTATTTATGCTGGAACTAAAAACCGAGACCAGGCAACCGGTAAACATTGGCAAGGCTTTGTATGGCGAAGCAGGCTTGTATATCCTGCAGGGCGGCATAGAAAGCGACGGACATGTTTACGGACCCAAACAAATATTGATAGCTGGTAACTGTACGCTTTGCGATTTTACCCTGGAGGCAAACAGCATTATTTACATTTTTGGTGGTGAGCCTTTCCCGGAAGAGCGGTTTATATACTGGAATTTTGTAGCCAGCGATCAGGCGCTGATAGAACGGGCCAAACAAAACTGGGAAGAACAAAAAATGGGCACCATAAAAGATGAATCCGGTTTTGTACCCTTGCCGGGGAAAAAGTAAAAATTACAAAGTAGAACACCAACAGTCAAAAAGCCTTTGCCGGAATGTATTCCCGCAAGGGTTTTTTGCTTTTTGACTTTTTATTTTTTTTTTGAAAATAAATTTGGCGAATACAATTTCTTTCCTACCTTCATAGTGTACTATTTAAGTAGTACACTAAATCACTAATATGATAAACATTCAAAACCTGCATTTTGCCTACCGGAAGAAACCGGTTTTTACAGGGCTTAGCCTGCAGTTGCAGCCCGGTCATATTTACGGGCTTCTGGGCAAGAATGGAACGGGTAAATCTACCCTGCTTAGGAATATTGCCGGCCTGTTGTTTCCCGACAAGGGGCAGATTGACGTACTGGGTTTTACGCCCGGTAAGCGGCTGCCTGCTTTTTTGCAGGAAGTGTTCCTGGTACCGGAAGAGTTTTACCTGCCGAATGTTCCGTTATGGCATTTGGTAGACTACCACGCACCCTTTTACCCGAAATTCAATAAGGAACAGTTTGAGAAATACATCGGCGAATTTGATATTCCCGCCAACAGCACCCTGCAGAACATGAGTTATGGCCAGAAGAAAAAAGTGCTGATTAGTTTTGGCCTGGCCTGCAACGCGTCTATGCTGCTGATGGATGAACCCACCAACGGCCTCGATATTATGAGCAAGAGCCAATTCCGGAAAGTGATGGCCGGCGCCATGGATGATAAGAAATGTATCGTGATCAGTACCCACCAGGTAAAAGACCTGGAAAACCTGATAGACCGCATCACCATTATCGACGAAGGAAAAATACTGTTTGATCAGACGGTAGACGCCATTAGCCGGAAGCTCTC
>CAXTMV010000022.1:21687-38810 GCA_964245425.1 uncultured Flavihumibacter sp.
TTAACACTCCAATTTTCGGTATCTCTATTTTCATATTTAAATCGCCCGCTAGTAAACTAAAAAACCTCTCTATGTCGATTTCTATCTGCGTGGTTCTGCGATTATTACCGCCAACAGCACCGGTGAAGAAAGCAAACTTGATCTTGAACTGTTATACAAAGCCATCGTATTGAATGGCGCAGCGGTTACCGCCGTTTTTAAAGACTAAAACTATTTTATGAATCAATTATTCGACACCTCCCGGTGGTGGCTGCTGGTAGGCAGGCACTGGTCAGAAAACCGGAAAAAATATTCACTGGCACTGATCGCTATCGGCGGCCTGATGCTGTTATGGTTTGTTTTGATACTTTCTACCGATGGTCACCGCGGATTCAACTACGGTATGCAAAGCATCACTTATTATTTCGGGCTATTCCTGGTGGGCTGCCTTTATGGAAGCATGCTATTCGCCGACCTTGGTTCAAAAACCAGGGGCCTTAATTACCTGGTGGTACCCGCTTCGCAATTGGAAAAATTATTATGTGCCTTGTTTTACAGCGTGGTTGTGTTCTTCCTTTGTTATACCGCCATCTTTTACGTGGTTGATTGGGCAATGATAAAGATATCCAATGCGGCCACGTACAGTTATTGGCTAAAGCACCATAGCATAGGGGATGTTTTTGAACCGCAGCACATCGCCAATGTATTCCTGCCGGCTCCGGAAAATCACCATGCAGAACCGATAGAACAGTACCTGCTGCTTTTTTATATTGTATTGCAGGCTGCGTTTATACTGGGCTCTGTATTCTTTACCCGGTTTACCCTGATAAAAACAGTTATTTCTTTATTGCTGATAAGCCTGGTCATGACTTTTATGGTGGGCAAGGTCATCACCCGCATTTTGCCGCCGGGTAATTATTACCATGGTATCACCAGCTATGAGATACTTACCTATAAACAGATTCCTGATCATGGTGGTATTATGATATACAGCGATCCTGAAACCGATAAACTGGTATCGCTACCCGAGTGGATCGGCAGTGTCTTGCTCTTTTTACTGAAATATGCGTTTGCCCCGCTGTTCTGGCTGGCCGCTTTTTACCCGCTGAAGGAAAAAGACATTTACGAAGGCATTAAAAATATTATTATGCAATTCAGAGAATCACAAGCTATATACCTGCAGATCGCAGATTATGTGTGCGAACAAATACTGCTGAAAGAATGGAAGGCAGATGCGCGCATACCTTCTGTACGCGAACTGGCCATACAACTGGAAGTGAACCCTAATACGGTACTGCGCACATTCGATTTTTTACAGCAACAGGAAATTATCTATAACCAGCGGGGCATCGGTTATTTTGTGTCGGCAGCAGCGTATAAAAATGCCCTGCAATACCGCAAAGATGCGTTCAGTGAAAAAGATCTGCCCGGGGTATTCCGTAACATGTATTTACTGGGTATGGAACTGGACGAATTAAAGCCGCGGTTCGACAAATATAAAAAACAGCATTTCTCAAACTGATACATTTATAATATGAGAACAAGTAACAAAATCATAGCAGGCATTTTTATTGTACCGCTGGTTATCCTTACACTTATCCAGGCAGCGCTGTATGCCAAACTGCAGACGGGGCATTACCTGGCCATGAAAACAGTGATAAAAGACCGGTTTACCCGCCACCCACTGAATGCTATTACCGGGGTGCAGGTATACGGACTGAATAATTTCAGGATCATTCCGGCAGACTCTTCGGTGCTGGAAATTGAAAATGATAAGAATGGTCACCTGCACTATACCATCAGCGGTAATACACTGGTGATCCACGGCGATTCAACAATTATCCGTCCGGGCCGTGAAAATGAAATAGAAAAAAACTACCAGGAGATAAATCTTTACCTGCCGGGTAATATTGCAATTGCCGCGGACAATGCGGAAGTAAAACTGCAGGGAAGCAAAGACAGCACCAAGGCGAATTCTTACCAATTATCGCTTGCCACGGATGCCAATTTGCAAATTGAAGAGAACGGGGATGATAAGGGAATCAGCGCCTTTTTCAGAAATATCAGCATCCAGGCTGCCCATGCCAACAATATTGAAATAGGCCATCATACCCGTATTGCAGACCTGCAACTGCATGTAAAGGCCACTGATTTTACCGATAACGGCGCTTCCATTGGCAAACTGACCATTGAAGCAGACAGTTTGTCGGCCATCACCCTGAAAGGCGTTAACCTGAATAAATTGAATAAGGCCCAATAGCATGCTGCTGTAAGATTGAAAGTACCGGTCACTGACCGGCACTTTCCAATGTATAAACACCTACCGGCGCAAGCGGACGCTTGCGCCGGTAGGGGACTTTGAACTACAGGCTTCGATCTACTAAAGCTGTGCCATGGCTCCCAGCCAGGCCATTATTCCCATGCCTGTTTCGATAGCGCTTTCATCAATATTAAAAGTGGGCGTGTGTACGCCGGCGGTAATACCCATTGCTTCATTCATAACGCCCAGCCGGTAAAAGCAACCGGGAATCAATTGTGTATAATAGCCAAAATCTTCGGCGCCCATCCGCAGCTCGGTTTCGCCCACGTTTTCAATGCCCATAAATTGTTTGGCGAGGTCTTTTGCCGTAACGTGCAACCTTTCATTGTTGTAAACAGATGGATATCCAACGTCTATGTGTAAGTCAATTTCGGCGCCCATGCTGTGCACCAGTTCGGTAGCCAGCTTCCGCATGATTGCATGTGCTTTGAACCGCCAGCCCTCGTCCATGGCGCGGAAGGTGCCCATTAATTTTACTTCACTGGGAATTACATTGGTGGTATGGCCACCCTGGAAAGAAGTAATCGATAAAACAGATGCATCAAAAGGATTGCGGTTGCGGCTGATCACCTGCTGCAGCGCAACAATCAGGTGCGATGCGATCAGGATTGTATCTGCCGCCACCTGCGGCGAAGCCGCATGTCCGCCTTTGCCCTTAATAGTGATATAGATTTCATCGGCACTGGCCATTACCTTACCTTCCTTAAAACTCAGTTTGCCCGCCGGCAGGCCGGGATGCACATGCAGACCAAAGATGGCTTGTGGCCGGGGATTCTCCAGCACACCTTCTTTAATGAGGATGCTGGCGCCGCCGGGATTTCGCTCTTCGCCCGGTTGAAAAATCAGTTTAATGGTGCCTTCCCATTCGTTTTTTAATTGCTGTAGAATTTTTGCGGCGCCCAGTAATACCGTGGTATGTACATCATGCCCGCAGGCATGCATAATTCCTTTATTGGTTGATATATAATCCACCTTGTTTTCTTCCAGTATGGGCAGGGCATCCATATCGGCGCGCAGCGCAATAATTTTTTTACCCGGATTTTTTCCTTCCATCAGTCCGATAACACCGGTGGTGGCCATTGACTGGAAGGGGATGCCAAGGGTCGTCAGTTTTTCCTGTATAAATGCAGCAGTTTTGAATTCCTGGTAGCTTAGTTCGGGGTTGGCATGCAGGTGATGACGCACACCTATAAATTCCGGGGCATATTGTTTGGCGAGATCTTTTATCTGGTCTTTCAGCATACTGCAAAAGTAATCAATTGCATTTTTACCACATCGTCAAAAAGGCGTCTTCATGGAAGCACATGCGTATACCTTTTTTACCGCCGTCAAAAATTTTTTTGACGCTGTAAAAAAAGCCAACATCAGCCATCAATCAATTTTACGGGGTGTCCAGCTTTATTTCAATGGTATCGCGCACCAGGAAAACGCTGTTGGGAAATTCCTTCGACAAAGATTTACGGTAGTCTTCCGCTTCTTCCTTGTCTTTAAAATTGCCTACCCGCAGCCGGAAATAGGGCGCCTGGTAAAGGAGGTAAGCTTTTAATTCGGGGTAGAGCTGGTAAATTTTTGATTTTGCAGAAATGGCCGCATTCCGGTCGCTGGTATTAATTACCTGCAGGCGATAACCGGAAATATTCCGCCGGCTTTCGCGGGTAGCCACTTCATTCACCTGCGCCTGTTTTTTTACCAGCAGGTCAACCCGCGGATCTTTATGAATAACAATCGAAGAAGTAGAATCTGTTTGCGCCATGGCCGAAAGGGAATACCAGGCAACCAGTACGGCCATTATTATTTTTTTCATGCTAATTTTTTAAGCTTTTAAACAGTCCGGTTTTATACAACAGCAGCGGTAAGGCAAGATAAGTTAAAAATAGTGCCAATTTTCCGCCGGGCAATATAACCTGTGTTGCCCCTGACTTCCACCTTTCACCCTATTCCTTATTGCCTTCTTCCGCAATCTGCACGCTGGCACTGCAACCCAGCCTGTTTGCGCCGGCTGCTATCAGCTCTTTTGCAAATGCAGCTGTTTTAATGCCGCCCGATGCTTTGATTTGTACGGCGGACGGCAGATGCGCGCGCATCAGTTGAATCGCTTCTACGCTGGCGCCTTTTTCGGCATAACCGGTGGAGGTTTTCATGAAATCGATACCCAGCGGACCAAAAACCTGGCAGCATTGAATGATCTCCTGGTTGTTTAGTATACCACTTTCTATAATAATCTTGATGGTCTTATGCTTGTTGTGCACTACTTCCGTTGCCAGCTTTACTTCTTTGGCCAGAAAATCCCAGTCGTTCATCCGCAGCGCCACCAGGTTAATGACCATGTCCAGTTCATCGGCGCCGTCTACCAATGCGAGTACCGTCTCCGCAATCTTTGCTTCCGTTGCTGAATAGCCAAAGGGAAAGCCGGTTACCGTGGCTATTTTGATAGGGGTGGGATCGAGTATTGTCTTAGCCCTCTTTACAAAAGGGGGTGGAACACAAACGGCGGCAAAACCATATTCAGCCGCTTCCCGGCACAATTTTTCTATCTCGGCAATGGTAACGGTGGGCTTCAATACGGTATGGTCTATATAAGAAGCAATGTTCATTAACTGTTTATTTTAATATTGTTTTAATCCGGCCGGCTCCATAAAAGATCTCTAATAATGACCGGGAGCAAAATAAATCACTTCCTCCTGTTATTATTTTTAACCGTTAATCAATTTATTGCGCCTAAGTTACCCCATTTCAGTAATTTCAGTGCGATACTTTAAAACTCAAAACCAAAACAACATGAGAAGAGCAGTCTTTACAGGGTGGAAGCACATGCGGGTGCTTCTGCCGGCCATCATTTTTTTTCTACACAGTACCGCACAACAAACCTTCCCGGTAAACGGGGTGGCCAATCCGGAGACAAAGAGCTATGCGTTTACAAATGCCACCATTGTTAAAGACGGGCAGACCACCATTGCCAACGGTACTTTGATTATAAAAGACGGCAAGATTGTAGCCATCGGTGCCAATCTCACCCTGCCTAAAGATGCGGTGGTAACGGACTGCAAAGGAAAATTTATCTATCCCTCCTTTATTGATATTTACAGCGACTATGGTATTACCGAGCCGCAACGCGAACGGGGTGCCGGCGGCTTTAACTTTGGCGGTCCCTCTCAGATTACCTCTAACCAGAAAGGTGCTTTTGGCTGGAACCAGGCCATCCGTGCCGATGTGGAAGCCGGTAAACTTTTTACTTCTGATGATGCAAAAGCAAAACCCCTGCGGGAAGCGGGCTTCGGCACCGTGTTGGTTCACCAGAAAGATGGTATTGCCCGGGGCACCGGTGTACTGGCCACGCTGGCCGGCGAAAAAGAAAACCTGGTGATCATCAAAGAAAAAGCATCGGCCCATTATTCATTGAACAGGGGCAGTTCTACGCAATCTTATCCCAACTCAGTAATGGGTTCTATCGCATTGCTGCGACAAACCTACCTGGATGCGCTGTGGTACAAGAGCAACCCAAGCGCAGAAGGTGTAAACCTTTCGCTGAAAGCATTCAATGAAACACAAAGCCTGCCACAGATATTCGATGGCAGTGATAAATGGACCGATATTCGTGCAGACCGGATAGGCGATGAATTTGGCGTGCAATACATTATTAAGGGCGGTGGCAACGAATACCAGCGCATCAACGAAATCGCTGCTACAAAAGCAAGCTTTATCCTGCCGCTTAATTTTCCGCAGGCCATGGAGGTAGACGACCCCAACGATGCCCGCTTTGTTTCGCTGGCCGACATGAAGCATTGGGAACTGGCGCCTACCAACCCCGCCGCCTTTGAGAAAGCCAACATAACATTTTGTTTAACGGCTTCGGATTTGCGCGATACAAAACAATTTATGACCAACCTGCGCAAGGCCATCGAATATGGCCTTACGGAAGGCAAGGCGTTTGATGCACTCACCAAAACGCCCGCCACTTTACTGGGCGTATACGACAAGGTAGGCAGCCTGGATGCGGGCAAGCTCGCTAACTTCCTGGTGGTATCGGGTCCCATTTTCAACGAAAAGACCGTGATTTACCAGAACTGGGTGCAGGGTGAGAAATATGTGGTAAATGAAACCGGCTGGAACAATATTGCAGGTACTTATAATTTAGCCATTACCGGCACCGGCGGCAATACCAGCAATTATACACTGGATGTAAAAAGCAGTGCAGTGGCCAGCGTAGTAGCGAAAGACACCCTTACTACCCGGTTCAGCTTCGACGGTAAACTGGTGAAACTTAGTTTTTCTACCACGCCGCCCAGAAGAGGACCCGCACCAGGTGCCGGTACTGATTCTGTCCGTACTGCCCCACCGGGTGCTGGTGGTGGCGGTGGCCGCCCTGGTGGCGGATTTGGCGGTCGGGGTGGTGGCGCCGGCGGTGCCAGCGTACGCCTGAGTGGTACCAATAACGAAGGTGTATGGCAGGGCAACGGAGAAGATTCTGCGGGCAATAAAGTGTTGTGGACGGCCAGCCTTGTAAAAGCAGCAGAAGAAAAAACAGACAGCAGCCGCAGAAGGCCGCCTTTGCGCCTCGGTAAAGTGACCTTTCCTTTTGATGGATATGGCTGGGAAGAAATGCCTAAACAGGAAAACATCCTGATTAAAAATGCTACGGTATGGACCGGTGAAAAAGAAGGCAGGCTGGAAGGCACCGATGTGCTGATCAAGAACGGTAAGATAGCCCAGGTGGGCAAGGGACTTTCCGATGCCACTGCCAAAACAATCGATGGAACCGGCAAATATGTAACCGCCGGCATCATCGATGAACACTCCCATATTGCAGCGGCCTCTATCAATGAAGGCGGCCAATCCGTTACATCAGAAGTAAGAATTGCCGATAACCTGAACCCCGAAGACATCAATATTTACCGGCAGTTAAGCGGCGGCGTTACTTCTTCACATATCCTGCACGGTTCTGCCAACTCTATCGGCGGACAGACCCAGCTGATAAAATTACGGTGGGGCGTAGACGATGCGGGATTGAAATTCCAGAATGCAGATCCTTTTATCAAATTTGCATTGGGCGAGAATGTGAAACGTACCACGGCTACACAGGGTAATAACCGTTTCCCCGACACCCGTATGGGCGTGGAAGAAGTGCTGATGGATGCTTTTCAGCGTGCCAAAGATTACGAGGCTTCCATGAAAGCAGCAGAGGAGAACAATAAGAAAAAAGGTGCGGTACCAATGGTGGTTCGCCGCGACCTGGAACTGGATGCGCTGGTGGAAATCATGAATAAGAAAAGATTTATCACCTGCCACTCTTATGTGCAAAGCGAGATCACAGCTGCCATGCGGGTAGCGGAAAAATTCAATTTCCGGTATAATACCTTCACCCATATCCTGGAAGGTTATAAAGTGGCCGATAAAATGAAAGCCCATGGTGCCAATGCTTCTACCTTCAGCGACTGGTGGGCCTATAAAATGGAAGTAACGGATGCCATTCCGCAAAACGCTACCATTATGCAGCGCATGGGCCTGAACGTGGCTATTAATTCTGATGATGCTGAAATGGCCCGCAGGCTTAACCAGGAAGCAGCCAAAAGCGTAAAATATGGCGGCATGAGTGAAGAGGAAGCCTGGAAAATGGTGACCATTAACCCTGCTACCATGCTGCATGTGCAGGACAGGGTAGGCAGCATCAAAACTGGTAAGGATGCCGATGTGGTGGTATGGAGCGATAACCCGCTGAGCATTTATGCAAAACCGGAGAAGACCATTGTAGACGGGATCGTTTACTTCGATCTGGATCGTGATATGCAATTGCGGAAACGGATAGCCGCAGAACGGAACCGCCTGGTGCAGAAATTACTGGGCGAAAGAAGGGCCGGCGGTGCTACTGTACCGGCGGTTCCCAGCTTCCAGGTATTACTGGGTTGCGGCGACCATGCCGAACACAACGATGGACTGATTACCGTAGAAGTAAATTCTTTGGACGAAAGCAATTCTAACCAATAAACGAGACTGATAATGAAAAAAATAATTTTAAATATAAGCTGCCTGCTATTGGTGGTTGCAGCCATTGCACAGGAAGATGTGTATCCAAAGCCTGCAGCAACAGGTGTGCTGTTTATTACCAACGCCACCATCCATGTGGGCAACGGGCAGGTGATCAACAACGGCACCATCAAAATTAACAACGGCAAGATTGAGCAGGTAGGGGCAGGTATTGCCGCCGGCGGAGATGCCAAAGTAATAGATGCCAAAGGCAAACAGGTATATCCCGGCCTGATACTGCCCATCACCGACCTGGGCCTGAAAGAAATCGGCAGCGGGGTGCGTGGTTCCAACGATTTTTCTGAGATTGGTGAGTACAACCCCAGTGTGCGTTCTATTGTTGCGTATAACACGGATTCAAAAATCATCAACACACTGAAGGCAAACGGAATACTGCTGGCCTGTGTAGCGCCGCAGGGTGGTGTTATCAGCGGCTCGTCTACCGTAGTACAGCTGGATGCCTGGAACTGGGAAGATGCGGCGTATAAAATGGAGAATGGTATTCACCTGCACATGCCCAGTTTCATTGTACGCTTTGGCCGCCGCGGCGGTGGCGGTGGCGGCTTCCCCGGCGGGGCAGGGCTGCAACAAACGGATCCTGTAAAGGAAGCATTGAATAAGATAGACGAGATCAAATCTTTTTTTACGGAAGCAAAAGCCTACCTGCAGGAAACAACACACAAAGAAACCAATCTTAAATATGAGGCGGTAAGGGGCCTGTTCGAGAAAAAGCAAAAGCTGTTTATCTATGCAGAACAGGTAAAGCAAATGCTGGTGGCCATCGATTTTGTAAAGCAGTTTGGGTTTGATGTGGTAATTGTGGGGGCTGCCGAAAGCTGGCAGATAGCACCGCTGCTGAAACAAAATAATATTGCGGTGATACTGAACCCCGAGCACAGCCTGCCCGCTACCGAAGACGACGATGTTGATCAGCCCTATAAAACACCTGCCGTGCTGCAGAAAGCCGGCGTGCTGTTTGCGTTGAACGATGATCACGAGGAAAGCCGTTACCGGAACCTGCCTTTCAACGCAGGCACGGCCGCCACCTACGGCCTGAGCAAGGAAGAAGCCTTACAGGCCATTACCCTGAACGCTGCCACCATTTTGGGTGTGGCAGATAAAACCGGTTCTATTGAAGCGGGGAAAGATGCCAATATCATTATCAGCGAAGGCGATGTGCTGGACATGAAAAGCAGCATCATTACCTATGCCTTTATTATGGGCAAGCAGGTATCGCTCGATAACAAGCAGCACCAGTTGTATGAAAGGTATAAATACAAATACGGGCTGAAATAAGCGAATGCCAGTCAAAAGTAAACATGCATACATAAAATGCTTCGCAATTTTGCGGGGCATTTTTATGTATGCCCTTTGATAAGTCATTCTGCAAAATGGGCCAGGTCTGAAACGGCAGACACCTGTTCATACCGTACCTCATCAAGGCTCTCGAAATGGGCCCGCCCGCATTTTATTTTTATTTGTTCGCTTTCAAGCAATTCCTGGTTCCTGCTTTTTGTTTCGGCTACAAAATAGATTTTTTCGGCACCCTTGTAAACAATTGCCCAATCGGGATTATACCTGCCGATGGGGGTATCAATTTTGAACCAGCGGGGTAACTTAAAATAGAATTCTACATCCTGGCTGGTTTCACAATCTTTCACGAACAGGTTTTCTGTCCCTGAGTCGAGTGAAATATAGTTTTCATATATAGTCTTGTCGGGATTGGATACATTAAAGGTAAAGCTGTCCGGATAGATCTCCATTTCTTCGTCATCAAACAAGCTCATTTCATAAACATTACCCTCTTTTTTTTCGTATTTAATACCATCTGTCATTAACGAATACAATACAGATTCTATGACGCCAATGGCATTGTCCATAAATAACTGGGTGTTAACCAGGAGGTCACCGATCCGGTTGCTGGCCTTAAGAATGTCAAAAATGGTTTTGCGTGTGAGTTCTATACGGCGCTGAATATAGTTTAGCACGTCCGGTACGTCGAAGCCGGGTGCCTGGTAAATATGTTGTCCGGTGGTTAGCAGGTTGCCCGCAATGCCTTGAGCGGTAAAAAACAATGCCTTTTTAGACGAGTTGACAGCCGGGCGCCTTGTCTCTGGCATTTTGTTAATCTTTTCTGCGGCGTGGCTGATGAGGGCGTTTGTATCATAGGTTACCCGGAAATAGGTCTGTTGCCTGATTCGGTTCCAAATAGCCAGAAATCTTTCATCCAGCAGGAAACCTTTGCGAAGATTGATTTTTTGCGCCTTTGTTTTCAGTTTAATCCTTCCGGCAAAAGATATTCCGCAGTCTTTTTCTATTTCATTCTGCAATGCCTTTGCAAAATCTTCATATGATTCATTGGCAATGACAGTGAGTTTATTAATCTCCTTATCAAAAACCCGCTGGCCGTCTTTATTCACGGCTAAACGAAGCCCTCTGCCTATTTCCTGCCTTTTTTTTATCTCTGATTTTGTTTCATTGAGCGTGCATATTTGAAATACATTAGGATTGTCCCATCCTTCGCGGAGCGCTGAATGGCTGAAAATAAACCGGAGGGGTGTATTAGGATCCAGCAGGGCCTCTTTTTTCTGCATAATAAGTTTATACACGGCATCGTCTGCCTGCGTCTCCCCGTTCGTATCCTTGACCCTGCCCTTGGTATCCTGCGAGAAATAGCCATCGTGCACGGCACTGGCCAACTCTGCACCTTTATTCAGGTAGGCGTAAAGACCTTTATAAACAGGCTTCTGCACTTCCGCCTGAAACAATTCCTCAAACCACCGGGCAAATTTGCCTTTGTTATCTTCAGCATCGTAATCACGATAATTCTTGACCTTATCTATAAAAAAAAGCGATAATACCTTAATGCCCTTTTCTTTGAATTTGCTTTCCTTTTTCAGGTGTTCCTCGATGGTTTTTCTAATCATGTATTTTATCACTTCATCCTGCATGCCACCCCTAATTTCTCCGGATGCCAGGTAAAGGCCATTGGTAAAAGACAGCCGGGCATTTCCGGCGTCTATCTCATCGATAACATATCCATCCCGGTAAATTTCCCTTTCATTACTTAGTTTATACAGATCGTCGCCGTTTTTTACAGTCAGTGTTTTTCTTACGGGGCCGTCTTTGGTATTAATATCGATCTTAAGACTGGCTGTTATTTTTGTTTTGGCAGCAGTTATTTTTTCGAGCTGGATAAAGGCTTCATTCATGGCATTTTCACTGAAAATCGAATCTACTTCAATCTGCTTTACGAGGCCGGCATCGTAGGCTTTTACCGGGTCGAGGCTGTAGAGCAGGTTATACCTGTTGGTGTGGGTGGCCGAATATCGGAGGGTACAGAGCGGGGACAGACTTTCGATGGCCCTTATCCTGATGGTGGTATCCATTTTCTGCGGTTCGTCTACAATCACAAACGGGCGGCAGCTTTGAATAAATTCGATGGGTTTTTTGCCAAAGGTTCCATCATTTGTTTTGTTAATCGTATTTTCTGCCTTGGTAAACGAATCGATATTGATAATGAGGATTTGGATGGTATTGGCGGCTGCAAAGTTCCGGAGCTGCCCATGGTTTTTTCCTTCATATACGTCAAACTGAACAGGTACCCGTTCGTAGAGCGACTGAAAATGATCGGTGGTGATTTGCAAGTTTTTATAAACGCCTTCCCGGATGGCAACCGAGGGTACTACAATCACAAATTTTTTAAAGCCGTATAATTTATTCAGTTCGTAAATGGTGCGGATGTACACATAGGTTTTGCCTGTGCCGGTTTCCATTTCAACTGAGAAATGCATTCCCTGCAGTTCGGTGTCGCTTGTGTTGATTTGGTTGGCTGCCTGTATGGATTGTACGTTTTTCCAAATTTCTTCTTCCGTAATCTCGAGATGATTGCCGAAACCGTTCTCATTCAGTTGTATTGCCCCGAATGATTGCGTAAATGTAAAATCGCCCGATAACAGGGGTTGGCCTTCAAATAGCCGGGTAACGGCCTGTATAGCGTTCCACTGGTATTGCTGGTTCCCGTCAAACAATAATTTCATTGGCTAAAGGGTATTAAAATCGATGGCAGCGGCCCGCATCTGCAGTACTGTATTGGTTTTCAACTCGTCGTTTCCCGCAAAAAGGCTGTCTAGTGTAATCACTTTTTGAGGCCCGGCTGCAATAATGCTGGTAATTATTTCCGCTGTTATTGCTGTGAGTGCGATAATCAGGCTGCCATCGGCTATCGCGTAATAATTGTTAATCGGCGTTATTTTTTCTGTCAGGGAGTGGCCCGATTTAAGTAGCAGCTCATATAGCATGCTTTCCTGATCAAAATCTTTCTTAATCGGGTCAGTGAAAACCGCCAATTGCTGCATGATATTTTCCGGGGTAATATCATTCCCACGCCAGGTTTTAAAATTGGAAGTTGAAAGCGAAAAAACTTTCAATCCCGTTTGTGACTGGTTCAGTCCTGAAATGGGGCCTTTACCGCCCGCGGGGGCAAAGTCGATCTTATTGTTTTCGTCTTTGGTGTTTATTTTATTCAATACTCTCCTGATCCTTTCTTTGCCGGTATCGGCAATTGTTTTATAACCAGCCTTAAAAGCTTCACTACCCTGTTCGTATGGTTCCGGAAATTGTACCAGTATAAAACTTCGTTGCCGATTGTCTTCTTTATTGAGTTCTAAAATGGCATGGCCCGTTGTAGCCGAGCCGGCAAAAAAATCCAGAATTATGTCGTTTTCACCGGTAATGAAATTGGCAATGTATTTTTCCAGTGACACGGGCTTTGGGAAATCAAAAAACTTACCACCCATGAGTTCTTCCAATGCGGAAGAAGCGGCTTCATTGGTTCCAACGCCGTTCTCCTGCCTATTTATTATGGATGTTATATACTTTTCCTTAATCAGGTTGGTGGGTGTTTTGAATCCATCGTTCTCGGGGCGCTGAAACCTGATGGAAAATTTTTCCGTTTTAATGATAAAGGTTGTGCCTGCGTCTATTTCTTGTTTAAGAAAATCTTTCTGCCACTTAAAGTGGCCCCTCAGCTCAAAATCACTTGCTGCCGTTCCATTCTTTATCTCAATATCTGTAAGCAAAAAGACCTTGTCGTACTGGCCCTTAGGGTACAATCCATCTTTTAACTTGAAGAATACTTTGTCTTTTGGAAAACTAAGAACACCTTCATTATTGCTTGTATTCAGCAAAGGTTGATCATCGCCTGCCAGCAACTCGCTGAAATAGCGTTCAGCGCTTTTGTTTTTCTCAAAGCAAAGAATGTATTCAATTGTTTTTCTGGATTTTTTCGACAGTGCGGGCGGGGTTGAAGTCTTTACCCAGGAAAAGATTTCAATAAAATTTTCTTCTCCAAAAACCTCGTTCATCAATAAGCGCAGATTGTGCACCTCGTTATCATCAATATGAACAAAAATGACGCCATTGTCTTTGAGTAAATTTCTGGCCAAAAATAATCGGGGATACATCATGCTTAGCCAATTGCTGTGAAAATGGCCGCTGTCTTTAGTGTTTTTTCGGAGCAGCGTTTCCTTCATCAGGTTTCCCTGCTCATCTTTTGCGATTATCCGCTTTTCATAATTATCTTTCGATTCCTTAAAATTATCCGGGTAAACAAAGCTATCATTACCCGTATTATAAGGAGGGTCAATGATGATGCATTTTATTTTACCATAGTATGACTTCTGCAATACTTTCAGCACTTCCAGGTTTTCTCCTTCAATGAAAATATTTTCTGTTGTGTCAAAATTCACCGACTCTTCCCTTACCGGTTTCAAAGTAGCCGTGGTGGGCTGTTGCAAGTTTTTGAATGCATCGGCTTTGCCCGCCCAGTTCAGGTAATACCTTTCGTTGGCGAAATCAATATCGTTACTAAAAGTCGCTTTCAGTTTTTCCCAATCCAGCTGCCCTTCGGCAAATAATTCCGGAAATAGTTCTTTCAGCTTTTTAATGTTTTCTTTCTTTATATCTAGCGATTCGCCATTCATCCCGGGAAATTTTTAGGCGGCTGTTCTTATAACAACAGACATCTTAATTATTCAGGCAGATTTTTCTTCACAAATATAACTCTTAAATAGTAATGTGGTCGAAAACGACCATATTCAAAATAATTTGTTCAATGCTTTATGGATATCCTGATGCGCTGCCTGGTATATCGGTAGTTCGGGCGTTCGCTACCACCGTTCATCCTTCGGAGATGGCTCTTTGTAGACTGGCGCAGGCTTTTTATATGTACGGCAATAAATGCCATTCCCGCTTTTGTACCTTGTAACAAAACCACGTATATGAAACAATTTTTGTTTGCCTTCCTTTTTTTCAGCACAGCCGCTTCCTTTGCCCAACCGGCCGGCAAGGCCACCCTGCGGAGTGTTCTGCTGGAGCAATTACAGTCCACCCACAACAAAAAAGAATGGTTTGTGCCGGTTAATATTGCCGTAGAAGGGCTGAGTGCCGAACAGGCTATGTGGAAAGACAGCAGTGGCAACCATTCGGTGGGGCAATTGGTCAACCACCTTGTTTTCTGGAATGGACAACAACTGGCAAAATTCAAAGGACAGCAACCAGCTGCATTCAGCGGTAACAACGAAGAGACTTTCGGCAAACTGGATAAAAACAGCTGGGCCGCGTCGGTAAAAAAACTGGATGATATTCTCACCCAGCTGGAAAAAATCGTGCGCACTGCCGATGAAGCAAAACTACAATCCTGGGCAGGCACCATTGCCAACATCAACACCCACAATGCCTACCATACCGGCGAAATTGTTTTTGTAAGAAAATTACAGGGGTCCTGGGATCCCGAAAAAGGTGTCAAATAAGTTTGTATTTCCCGGTTTTCAGTTCGGAAGTTCAGTTGTTCCTGGTTTTTGCAGCCACCCAAACCAAAAATTTCCGAACCCCGGATGGTTCACGAAATGCCAGCAGCAAATGGTATAATTTTTTTTTGTACCTTAAAACCCATTTGACAATAATATCGATTGTAACCTAATAGTGCCATGCTGATGAAATACATACGTATTTATGTCCTGCTCTTATCAGCTACCATAAGTTCATTAAACAGCTTTGCCCAGCAGGTAAAGACCATCGAAAAAGGCATTTACCGCTTTCCGGCTTTTGCAGAAGGAACGGTCATACTCCGGAACGGCATTATGTCTTCCGCCAGCCTCAACTATGATATTTCGCTCGATGAGATGCATTTTATTGCCCAGAACGGCGATACCCTGGCCCTGGCCGAACCTGCCACCATCCACTTCATCAGCCTGAATGGCACCCGGTTTTATTACGACAAAGGTTACCTGCAGGTACTGGATACCGCAGCAGACCTGCTACTGGCTTACCGGCAACAATTCAGTAAACAACAACTACGGCCCGGGGCTTATGGCAGTACCATCCCACACGAAGGTGCAAGGACCTTTAATTTTTTTAATGGCACCGGTCAGAGATACAATATGGGAGAAGATTATTCGCTTACGCTAACGCCAATGGACTATTATTTCTTTGGCGATCAATACGGGCATTTCAGTAAGACCAGCAAAGCTTTTATCCTGGAGCATTTTGCAAAGTACCATGCCGCTGTGAACAGCTACCTGCAAAACAATCATATCAATTTTAACCGCCTGGCCGACCTTGAGAAATTGCTGGCCTATTGTTCCCGTTTAGGCTCCTGAGCTCTTCGCCGTCAGGCTGTTTTTGTTCCATGCAGGGCCATTCTTTTTTCAGGGTCTGTTTTTACATGTTCTGATATACTGTTCAGGAAAGAAATGGTTATTTTATCTCTATCAAAAACACAGGTAATGGTATCGCCGTGCATGGCTTCTACAAAACGAGCATTCAACTGCAGCGTATTGGCGCTCAACCAGGTGGCCGTGCCCGCTATTTTTGACGGCATATGAATACGCCCCGGCACCGGGAAGGCATAGGGCTTTGTTTCTTTATTAGTGATCCAGTTTTCCCAGCCAAAGGAGAGGGTGCTGGTCTCTTTCACCGTATTGATCGTTAAACTGCCACCTTCTTTCGAAAATACAAAACGGGCAGTGGTAGCGGCAAAATCATTTCCGTCCAGCCTGAAATTTTTGGTGGGGTAGCCATCGATCAATGGTGAGGTTACCATTCCTTTGGGCACCGGCAATACCAGTTCCTTCAGATCTTTTTGCAGGCCTGCCAGGGCTGTTTCATCTGCGGGCAAGGCAGCGATTTGCATGGCCGGTAAAATATTCTCCCAGATGGTGGTCATCGATTTTTGCATATCCCAGCTCTCGCTGGTGACGGCCATTACGGCATCCTGCTCAGGCATTACAATACAAAACTGCCCGTAAGCGCCATCGCCCCGGTAAAAGCCCGGCTTGCAACGCCAGAACTGGTAGCCGTATCCTTGCGACCAGTCGCCTATACCTTCCTGGGAAGAAGTCTGGTAACTGGTGGCAGCTTTCACCCAGTTCTCCGGTAGTATCACTGCGTTTTCCCATTTTCCTTTTTGCAGGTATAGTTGGCCAAACCTGGCAATGTCTTCTGTTTTTACACGCAGGCCGTATCCGGCGGTATTAAGGCCCTGCGGGGATGTTTCCCAGTTATAATCTTTAATGCCCAATGGATCAAACAAACGCGGCCCCAGGAAAGCAGCAAGGGTTTGCCCGGTAATTTTATAAACAACGGCGCCCAGCATATAAGTGGCACCGGTGTTGTACAGAAAATGGCTGCCGGGTTCAAAATTGACAGGCTGCGCCAGGAAAGTTTTTGTCCAGGCATCGGCGCCTGCCCGCATCTTGGGCATGGTATCTTCCCCATGACCGGTATTCATGGTCAGCAGGTG
>CAXTMV010000023.1:0-37280 GCA_964245425.1 uncultured Flavihumibacter sp.
GGGCATTGTATCCATCATCGGCTGTTTTTGTTACGGCATCGTTGGCGTGGTGTGCGGCGTTATTTCGCTGGTGCTGGCCAGGAAGGGTATGATGCTGTACAAAGCCAACCCAGAAGCTTATACGGTTGGCTCTGTCAGTAATTTAAAAGGGGGGCGTATTTGCGCTATCATTGGTTTGTCCATATCGGCTTTGTACATAGTAGTGGTGATCATTGCCATTGTGACCATTGGTTTTGCCGCACTCAGCGACCCAACCCATTTCCTACAGAACATGCAAAAATATTAAGCAAATAATCGCATAGTAATACCAGGAGGGGCCAGCCCCTCCTTTTTTATTCCCTGGAGGTAAGATGATTATAATCGGCCAGCAGCACCTGTAAAAAATAAAGCGGCTCCAGGTTTGTCTGCACCTGCAGGATGGCTTTTATTTTTTCCGCGGCCTGGTAAGCCAGCAGGCTGTTACCGGTCTGCTTCACATTCAGGATAACTTCTCTTACCAGTTGCATGTCTTTATCTGAGAGCGTAGCCACCGTAGGAAAAGAAACCGTGTAATTAAGATCCGGGGTGGGGGCATAAATGGTTTGCTGGATGGAAGAACGCGGCACCGTTTTGATAACCGTTGTACCCGCCACCAGGTCGCCCAGGCGCTGGTTTCTTTCACTAACGGCAATGCTGATGATGGCAGGCAAGCCGTAAATATAGACATCCACCATGCGGAACAACCACCGGATGATATACTGGCCCAGGGTAGCAGGCTCTCCGTTAAGACTGATGACTTTTACTTTCATCACTCTTTTACCAATCGTCTGCCCATTTAGCCAGGTATCGCAAGCCAGGTTATAAAAAACAAAAGGAAAAGAAAATACGATGGATATCCAGGGATTTTTTTCTATGAAGCCTCCCAGTTGCCCGAACCCGATGATGGTAGAGAACAATATGAAATAAGCAATAAAGACAGCCAGGTCTACCAGCCATGCCACCATCCGTTCGCCCAGGCTGGCCAGGTCATATTCCAAATCTATATTCTGCGTGGTCGTGATCTTGATTGTACTCATTTAGCTGGTATAATGGGTTGTTTCCGCAATAAAACAAACCTACACAGAAAGTAGTAAGGAATGAAATTTTCTACTATCTTACCGTTTATAACCTTATGCGCGAAGCACAGTTTTTAAAACAAAACGCTGAAAAGTGGAAGCAATATGAAACAGAGGTCAGTCACTTTGATAACCCCGACACCTTTGCCGATCGGTTCATAGAGCTTACGGATGACCTTGCCTACGCGCGTACTTTTTATCCGCAAAGTCATACCGCCAAATACCTGAATGGCCTCACTTCTCTTTTTCACCAGAAAATTTATAAAAATAAAAAAGAGAAATCGGCCCGTATCGGCAGTTTCTGGCAATATGAATTACCCTGGATGTTCAAGCAGTACCACCGGCAATTGCTCTATGCATTTCTTTTTTTCCTGGTATTTTCTTTTGCAGGTGCCCTGTCTGCCAAATACGATCATTCATTTCTGAACCTGATACTGGGCGATGGCTATGTGAATATGACCAATGAGAACATAGAAAAAGGAGATCCTTTTGGCGTGTATAAACACGAGGGCGCTTTTACCATGTTCCTGGAGATAGCTTTCAACAATATAAAAGTGGCTTTTATCGCATTTATTTTTGGTATCACTTTTTCTATCGGTACCATTTTGTTACTGGTACAGAATGGTATTATGCTGGGCGCCTTTCTGCAGTTCTTTATTGCCCGGCACCTTGGGCAACAAGCCGTGCTGGCTATTTTTATTCATGGCACCATCGAGCTGTCCGTTATCGTAATTGCAGGTTGTGCAGGCCTTGTACTGGGCAGCGGCCTGCTCTTTCCCAAAACCTATAGCCGCGGCTATGCGGTATTGCAGGCCGGCCGAAACGGAATGAAAATTGTATTCGGACTGGTGCCTTTTTTTATACTGGCCGCCTTTCTGGAAAGTTATGTTACCCGCCATTACCAGCAAATGCCTTCCTGGAGCAAGCTGGCCATCCTTGTATCTTCCATGTCTTTTATTACCTGGTATTTTGTTATATATCCCATTCAATTACACAAACGAATGGCAGCTGCCGCAACGGATGCATCGGTACCTGCTGATCAAAATTTCCAATTATGGCTGAACAAAAAATTGAACTCAGAAAAATAAGGGACTTCGGGCAAAACCTGAATGATACCTTTGCTTTCCTGCGGCAAAACCTGAAACCCCTGCTGGCATCTTTTTTTGCTATCTGTGGTATATTTATGCTGGGACAGGCCATCTTTAACGGCATTTACCAGTCGCATTCCATGGGTATGCTGAGGCGCCTGTTTGCGGGCGGGCGGCCAGCCGCTGATGGTTACTCACCTTTTGCAGCCCTCTTTTCGATTGAATACCTGATGAGCATTATTTTTATGCTGATCGTATTCACCTCCATGAAAGTAGTACTGGCATCCTACCTTAAATATTACCTGGAAAACAACGGGCAGCATCCCGGCATTGAACAGATATGGGAACTGTATAAAAAGTATTTTTTTAAAGTGTTCCTTTACAATATCCCCATCAGCATGCTGATCATTATCGGTTTTGTCTTTTGCATTGTGCCCGGCGTATACCTGTGGGTGGTGCTTACTCCTTTTGTTTTTGTAATTGTAATAGAGGATGCCGATTTCAGTACCGCGTTCAGCCGCTGTTTTGAGATCATCAAACAAAATTTCTGGATTGCCTTCGCTATTTACCTGGTGGCCGGATTTATCTATTATATCAGCTCCAGTATTATTGGCATCGTTATGGGCGCTATTATCGGGCTGGCTACTTATTTCACTACTAAAAATGCAGGGGCTACCCTGGGTATTGTGACCTCTTTCCTGAATATCTTTTCTTTTACTTTTTACATCATATATTTCATATCTGCCGGGCTGCAGTATTTCTCCCTGACAGAAGAGCGCGACGGCACCGGCATCCTGGACCGTATCAGTAATATCGGCACCGCCAGCAACCATTTCGACCATACAGACGAACAGTATTAAAGCATGCGTGTATTCTTTTTTGTCATTCTCCTGTTTTGTATACACGCCTGCCCGGCGCAGCAGCGGCTGCAATATGACTCTTCAAGCGTTGATACCAGAAATTTTTCAGCCGAAAAAATAAATGCTTACAATAACAACAGCGACTTCCAGTACAACCGGTACAAAGAACCACCCAGGTCAGTCTGGGATCGGTTCTGGTCCTGGTTCTGGAACAAGATCGGCGAACTGTTCAGTAACGCAGACGGCGCCAACATATTCAATATTATCCTGGTAGTGCTGGCCGTATTGGCAACGGCCTTCTTTATTTACAAACTGACCGGCATGAACAGGGCCGGATTGTTTAAAAGGAAAGGAGGCGATGCACTGGCCTATTCTGTAACGGATGAGGATATCCACAGCATTAACTTTGAAGCCGCCATTAACCAGGCCATAGAAAATCATGATTACAGGCTGGCAGTACGGTTGCTGTACCTGCAGTCGTTAAAAAAACTGACCGATAAAAACCTTATCAACTGGCAGCTGAACAAAACCAATATCGCCTATGTACAGGAACTGGCCGGCCGGCCCTATCAGTTTTCTTTCAGTAACCTGACCCTGCAATTCGAAAGCAACTGGTACGGCGATATGCCCATCGATGCCGGCGCTTTTGAGGCGGTAAGGGAACAATTTAACCAGTTTAACCAATTATTGTAAGTGAAAGGATACCGACGTTTCATAATCGCTTTTGTGCTGGTACTACTGCTGTATATTGTGGCAGAGGTGAACCGTCCCAAGCCGGTAAACTGGAGCGAAAACTTATCGAGAGAAGAGAAATCGCCCTATGGCAGTTATATTCTTTACCAGGAATTGAAAACTATTTTTCCGGCCGCTGCCATCAACTCGTACCGGCAACCGCTGTATGATCAGGTTAATAATTCTACCGATCGCCATACCGCCTACCTGCTGATAGAACCCGACCTCTCACCCGCCAAAGCAGACCTGTCAGAACTATTGCATTATGTGCAGCACGGCAATTATGTATTTATGGCCGCGGAAGGCTTTGGCAAAGACCTGATGGATTCATTAAAGATTAATACCGGCCGGCGTTTCGATATTAAGAGCAAGGATTCCACGGCTGTTAACTTTACCAACCCGGCGCTGCGCGCCCCTGCCGCCTATCGTTTTACCTCGCTGACCATCGATGGCTATTTCAGCAAAATAGACACGGCCGGCACCGTGGTACTGGGTACCAGCCAGCGACAGGATGCCAACTTCCTGAAAATACCCTACGGCAGCGGGGCTTTTTTTGTACATGCAGCACCGCTTTGTTTCAGCAATTATTTTATGCTGACAGCCGGCAATGCCACTTATACCGCCCGGGCATTGTCTTACCTGCCAAAAGACATCAAAACAATTTATTGGGATGAATATTACAAACTGGGGCCGGAAGGATCCAATAGCCCGATGCGTTTCATTCTTACCAACCGGTGGCTGCGGTGGACCTTTCGCCTCAGCGTACTCACTATCCTGCTCTTTGTATTATTTGAAATGAAGCGGCGGCAACGCGTAATACCCGTTATAGAACCGATGCGTAACAGCACCCTCGATTTTGTGAAAACCGTAGGCAGCGTTTATTTCAACCAGCACAACAACAAAAACGTAGCCCTTAAGAAAATTAATTATTTTATGGAATTTGTGCGTTCGTCTTTTTATATGGATACCAGCCAGCTCAACGACCCATTTATTTTGCAGCTGGCAAGAAAGAGCGGGGTAAGCGAAAGCGAAGCCGCAGAACTGGTCAACCTTATTTACGATATAAATGCGCAGGAGCAGGTAAGCGACCAGGCACTCGTATTGCTTAGCAACCGGATTGATTCATTCTACGATAAAGCAAAATAAATATGGAACAAGCATTCAACGGCAACCGTACAGACCTCAGCGGGTTAAACAATGCCCTGCAGCGGGTAAAGGAAGAAATCGGCAAGGTAATAGTTGGACAAACACAAATGGTAGACTTGTTGCTGGCGGCCATACTGGCCGATGGGCACGTGCTCATTGAGGGAGTGCCGGGTGTGGCCAAAACGCTTACCGCAAAATTGCTGGCCAAAAGCATCGACGTACAGTTTTCGCGTATACAGTTTACGCCCGACCTGATGCCCAGCGATGTATTGGGCACTTCCGTCTTTAATCCGCAAAATGGATCCTTCTTCTATAAACAAGGGCCTATTTTCAGCAATATTGTGCTGATTGATGAAATCAACCGTTCTCCGGCAAAAACCCAGGCCGCTTTGTTTGAAGTAATGGAAGAAAAACAAATCACTGCCGACGGTACTACCTACCCCATGGCGGCACCCTTCCTGGTGCTGGCCACCCAAAACCCGATTGAACAGGAAGGAACCTACCGGCTGCCCGAAGCGCAACTGGACCGGTTTATTTTCAAGATCAGCGTTAAATACCCCAGCATAGAAGAAGAAATAAAAATTTTACAAAATACCCATGAGGGCAAAACCACCCATTTTAACGATGTGGTGCAACGGGTGCTGACCGCCGCCGAAATTGAGAACTACCGCCGGCAGGTCAGCGGTCTTTTCATTGAACCAAAAGTGATGGAATACATTGCCCAGATTGTGCACGAAACCCGCAACAGCAAGTCTTTGTACCTCGGCGCATCACCCCGTGCGTCGGTAGCGATATTAAAAGGCGCCAAGGCTTTTGCGGCTATGCGTGGACGTGACTTTGTTACACCCGACGATGTTATTTCCGTTGCGCCGCCCGTATTGCGGCACCGCATCATCCTGACCCCCGAAAAAGAAATGGAAGGGGGCACGGCCGACGAAATCATCGATGCCATTTTAAAGAAAATCGAAGTGCCAAGGTAATACGGCTGCCGTGCCGTTCCCAGGCCACTTACCATCACGCATAAACAGGCAATGAAATGTTGAAAGCATTCTGGCGAAAATACATCGGAGATCTTTTTCTCAGCCGCCGGCTGTATGCAGCGCTGTGCGGATCTGCCCTGCTTTTCCTGTTGCGTTTTTTTGTCAGCTGGCCCGGCATCATCCCTTTTGCAGCGCTGCTGGTTTTGCTGGTCTGCTGCGCAGCCGATTATTTTTTACTGTTCATCAACAACCGCGGACTATATGCAAGACGCAGTCATGCCGAACGGCTTAGCAACGGAGATGAAAACCCCGTTAGGATCGATATAGAAAATTTCTATGCATTTGCTATTGACGTGCAGGTGATAGACGAAATACCCAACCAGTTTCAGCGAAGGGATATCCTGTTCAGGGCGTCTCTGCCACCCAAAGCCGCAAAAATTGTCCGGTACTCACTGCGACCTGTAAAAAGAGGTGCTTACGAATTTGGAACCATTAATGTTTATGCAGCCAGTATACTCGGGCTGGTGCGAAGGCGGTTCCGTTTCGGGCAGCCGGTAGCGGTTCCGGTCTATCCTTCTTATATACAAATGCGCAAATACCAGCTGATGGCCATCCATAACCGCCTCGCCGAGGCGGGAATAAAAAAGATGCGGCGCATTGGCCACAGTATGGAATTTGAGCAGATTAAAGAATACGTGCGGGGCGATGATTATCGTACCATCAACTGGAAAGCAACTGCCCGGAAAGGCCAGCTGATGGTAAATCATTTTACCGATGAAAAAAGCCAGCAGGTATATTGTGTAATCGACAAAGGCCGTACCATGAAAATGCCTTTTGAAGGATTGAGCCTGCTGGATTATGCCATTAACGCCTCCCTGGTGCTGACCAATGTTGCGTTGTTAAAGCAGGACAGGGCCGGCCTGATCACTTTTTCTGAACAAATGGGAACCGTGCTGCCGGCAGACAAAAAAGCTACCCAGATGCAGTCTGTGCTGGAACTGCTGTATAACCAGAAAACCCGGTACCTGGAAAGCGATTATGCACGGCTGTATGCGCATATCCGCACCCGCATTACACAACGCAGCCTGGTAGTGCTGTTCACCAATTTTGAAAGCACCACCGGCCTGCAGCGGCAACTGCCTTACCTGCGCAAAATTGCACAGCATCATTTACTGCTGGTTGTCTTCTTTGAAAACACCGAACTGCGGGAGCTGACCATGAGCGGTACAAGTGGCGTGGAATCGGTTTATATAAAGACCATCGCAGAAAAATTTGCATTTGAAAAAAAACTGATTGTAAAAGAACTGCAGAAATATGGCATCCTGTCTATCCTGACCGCCCCGCAGCAGGTTACGGTTAATGCGCTGAACAAATACCTGGAACTGAAAGCAAGACAGGCCATCTGATGGCGGGTATTTGCCGTTTGCTTTGAACCCACCACGTAGAAATGAGAAATCAGCAACCATAAGTATCTTTAAAAAACAGTAAGCGGTAAAATTGGGTAAAAGCTTAAAAAATAGTATTGGAAAAAGAACTTAACAAATACGAAGAGGGGCAGCTGTTACTGATCAACAAACCATTGAAATGGACTTCATTCGATGTGATCAGGCGGCTCCGCTACCTGCTTAAAATAAGAAAGATAGGGCATGCGGGTACACTCGACCCGCTGGCTACCGGTCTGCTGATAGTATGCACCGGCAAATTTACCAAGCGCATCAATGAGTACATGGCGCAGGAAAAGGAATATACCGGTACCATAACACTGGGAGGTACCACGCCAACCTTCGACCTGGAAAGCGAACCGGTAAACTTACAGGATACCGCTCATCTTACTGCAGATCAAATCAGGCAAACCACCAGCGCTTTTACCGGCGAGATCCTGCAGGTGCCTCCTATGCATTCAGCTATCAAGAAAGATGGTAAGCGCGTGTATGAACTGGCCCGCCGGGGAGAGACCATTGAACTGGAACCAAGAAAATTATTTATCCGCGAATTCGTTATTACGGCAATTGAAGGGCCCTTGCTTCATTTCAGGGTTGCCTGTTCAACGGGCACCTATATACGCAGCCTGGCAAATGATTTTGGCGCGGCACTGGGTTGTGGCGGCCACCTCAGTAGCCTTTGCAGAACGGCTATTGGTAGTTTTCGGCTGGAAGATGCACTAGGCATGGAGCAATTGGAACAAAGGATAAAAGAGGAGGGAAGCATTAAAACGGATAATTAATGCCCAGCTGAAACTGTCCCTTTACCAGCTCTATATCATGAAACCATCCATACCGGTCTTTGCTGTAAACAGGGTCTTTTAATTTATACGACCAGTCGAAACGAATCAGGAAATAGTCAAAGTCTGCCCGCAGGCTGGTACCAGCGCCTACGGCTATGTCTGTATACAGTTTATTGATGTTGAATTCTGCACCCACGTAATTGGGATCTCCATAGTTGGTGCGGTACCAAATATTGCCGATGTCTGTAAACAGCGCGCTTTTTATTTTAACACTATTGAAAAGAACGCCCAGGTTAAAACGATATTCTATATTGCCTTCCAGTTGTATGTCGCCGAAGCGATCGACTCCTTTGGCAGCGGTATCAAAATAAGCGGAAGAGCCAATGCCCAACTGGCGAACCTGCCAGGCGCGCATGCTGTAAGGACCGCCGGCATAAAAAGATTTGAAGAAAGGCAGCTGCTGTTCTTTTTCTCCATCGTTGTTTCTTCCGTAGGGTACACCTAAGCCGCCATATAAACTAAACACCAGCGCTGATTTTTTTTAAATGATATAATGTTTTAAATCCGCATCAATTTTATTAAAACGATACAGGTTTGCATTACGTTCAAGCGGTTTGATAAGTCCTGTTAAGCCGCCGCTTTCTTCGAGCCCGATCCTGAAATCATTTATTTTTGCTCCGTCGCTGCCCGTCTGCACGTAGTTGTAGCCCCCAATCATACTTATAACCAGGCCGGTATTGAATGAAAACTTCAGGTTGGGTATCTGCTTTAATAAACTGGTAAGGGTATCGAGCGGCGTTAACAGCACATATTCTACATTGAAGGGACTGAAATACCAGGTGTGGCTTTTTCGTTGCCGTCGGCTCCTTGACCATTGGTAACCCAGCGAGGCATTCAGGGATTTCAATTCATAGAAATCCTTGCGATCGGTATACGCACCACTGAAATTTACCAGGGTGCGTTGCGTACGCAGCGAATCGATGCTTTTAAAGTGGTTGAGCAGCCACTTGGGTGCCACCAGCCTGGGAAAACTGTAATTGTGCGAAAGGCTGGTTTGAATGGTTTGGATAAAATTGCTGCCGATATTAATTTCAACACCGGTGCGAAGGTTGGTACTCGATTGGATGGCCTGCCGGGAAACATTCCGGTTGTTGAGACCAAAATTAAGTCCCACACCAAAAAGATCACCCGTGGTAATGATATCGCCGGTATTATAACTGGCGTCTGCCGTTACACTCAGGTCTTGCTTGATGGAGGGGTACATCCGGATGACCACATCTATTGAAGGAGAGGAATCGGTTAGTTCCCTGATATCGATGGTAACCTGTGAAAAGGCATTTAGCTGGGTAAAATTGGTATAGGTACGCGTTGAATTGCGCAACCGGAAAACATCGCCGGGCACAAACATAGACCGGGATGCAATAAATACGGGTTTGAATTTTCCGTATTTACTGAAGATGTGTACGCCATTGATGCTGACGGAATCGAACTTCGCAATAGCCGAATCTTCCAGCAGGTCAAGGTCTGGATAAATGTTTACGTTGCGGATATAATACTTCCGGAAATGGCTGACCGCAGCAGGGTTGCGCAATGATATCACGATATTCATTACCGGGTTGGCACGTCTTTTTTCTGCCTGCTGCAGCAACCGGATCTGCTCAAACGGATCAAGCGACGGGTTTATCAGGGCAGAAAAAACCGTATCCCTTTCTGCTGTTAAATCATCCCTTGAAAATTTATAATAGCCATTGTTGCGGAACAGTTCAACCAGGCGGTCCATTTCTGCGGCAATGATCTCTACGGAAAACGGGTCGCCTTTTTTTAACAAAGAAAGATTGCGCCTGGACAGGGCCAGTTGCTGCAATCCGGAATCCTGCAGCCGGTAGGCAATGGAATCAAACTTGTAACTTTTGCCGGGTTGTACTTTAAAGTTGACAGTTACACGTTTTTGCTTTTTTCGTCTTTTAACAGATAAAGAACTGTCCCAGGTAATGCTTGATTTGTAATAGCCCTCTGCGTGTAAAAGATTATTCATAAAAACAACAGACCGCCATGCGGCAGCCGTATCAAATACCGGTGGATGTTCCAACATCCGCCATCCGGGAAAAGCGGTTTTAAGCAATGTCTTCAGGCTGTCATCCAGCTGGTTTTCCAGTTTCAGTTTCAGATCGCCTTTGGCTGCAGACGGCAGATTGCCCTGTATGGTTATATTTGTTGAAAATACAAATGGTTTGCCGGGATAATTTTTTGGAATTACGCAACCCGGAACAGCTATCAGGCTGACAATAAATAATAACAGGTAAAGTTTAACGGGCTTACACAATAAATGCATATTCAGAAAAACGAACGATAGATGATCACAAAATTGCAGGTCAAATATATCCAAAGTCTGGGCCAAAAAAAATTCAGGGATCAGGCAGGCGTATTTGTTGCTGAAGGCCCTAAAATAATTAACGAATTGTTGGGTGCAGGCGGCCTGGCAGCGGAAACCATCTATGCAACTGCGGGCTGGATGACTGCTAACCTGGCAATTTTAAAAAAGATAGCACCGCAACGCTTAACAGAGGTGAATGAGCAGGAGCTGGAAAGACTTTCTTTTTTGCAGACACCCAATGAAGTAATCGGGGTATTCAAAAAACCGGCAGGCCGGGCTGTTAACATTGGCCAAACCCTCTCCATTATGCTCGACGGCATCCAGGACCCGGGCAATATGGGTACCATTATACGTATTGCCGACTGGTTCGGCATTCAACAGGTTACCTGCAGTACTGATTGTGCCGATGCATTTGCGCCGAGGGTAGTACAAAGCACCATGGGCAGCCTGCTGCGGGTACAACTGGTATATACAGACCTGCTTACACTGGTAAAAGAAACACCCCAACTGCAACTGTATGCCGCAACCCTCCATGGCAAAAGCCTCTACGGGCAGGAACCGATTAAAAAGGGGGTACTGGTGATTGGCAATGAATCGAAAGGAATCAGCCCGGATTTGCTCAGTTGTTGCCAGCACCTCGTTACCATTCCGCGTTTGGGCCAGGCGGAATCACTGAATGCGGCCGTGGCCACCGGGATTATTTTATCGCACCTCGTTTAACGGGAATTGCTTACCGGAACTGTATTGCCCTAACGGGTTGTATGCGCCGTATCACAAGCGTGGGAATAATCAGCACCAGCAGGCACACGATAAAAGTTCCCCCGTCTACCAGCAGGAAATGCCACCATTCCAGGCGTACTTCCACTTTAGCAATATAATACATGTCTTCCTGCAGGCTGATAAGGCGGTAGTGTTGTTGCAGCCAGCATAATAAGAGTGCCAGCAAATTACCCAGCACAATGCCGGTAAGGGTAATGATGCTGCCATGGTACAGGAATATGCGTTGGATGGAACGGTTGGCGGCACCCAGTGCCTTTAGTAGGCCAATCATCCTGGTTCTTTCCAGCACCAGTATGATCAGGCAGGTGATCAGGTTCAGCACAGCAACAATGGTCATGATCACCAGTACCAATACAATGGTGGTATCCTGCAGGTTTAACCAGTCGAATATATTTGGATTGATCTCACGGATAGTCCTGCTGGCCCAGGCGGTGGGCAGGGCATTGAACAGGGCATCATTTACTTTATCTGTTTGTTTGTAATCTTTTAGAAATACTTCGTAACCGCCTATCTGGTTGGGTTTCCAGCCATTCAATCTTTGTATCAGCCGCAGATCGCCCAGCGCAATGAATTTATCATACTCTTCAATACCTGTTTTGTAGATACCCGTTAACGTTAGTTTCCTGGCCCGGGGCGGCGAGCCATCGCTTTGTATAAAATAAATATAAACGGGATCGTTTACTTTTAGTTTCAGCTGTCCGGCCGTATACGCAGACAGTACTACCTCATTGCTGTACCCGCTGTCCGTGAAATGCATCCACCGGCCTTCTTGCAGAAATTGCTGTAACTGGCCAAAGCGGTAATTCTTTTCTATGCCTTTGAACAGGACCCCTTCAATGGTTTCGCTGGTTTTAAGAATGGCATTCTTGGTACCAAAGCAATTAAAAGACTGGATAGCCGGGTTGGCTTGTAATATTTGGGCAACGGTATCATTCTTTTCGATGGCCGTTTCTTCCGCGCTGGCAATTTTACCGCCTTCAAAATGCTGTACCCTGATATGACCCCAGAAACTGAAGATCTTCTGGCTGATGGTATATTGAAAGCCATTGGCAATGGCCATGGCGGCAATCATAACGGTTACACTCAATATGGTGGCAGCGGTGGCCAGCCGTATGATAAAACGGCTGAAAGATCTTTCCTGCGAAAAGGCAATGCGCTTTGCTATAAACCCGGCTATATTCAATAGAATCGGCTGTTTGATCAATCAAAAATAGGTGCTGTTGGGGAACACATTGGCTTTTTATGGTTTTTTTAGCCAAATTTGTGCAACTTTATTTCTTTACACCTCATCTTACCGTACATGCAAAAGATTCTCAGCCTTCTTGTGATAGTGTGCTTTCTGTTTGTCGTGGCCGGCGCGCAGGTGCCCGATAAAGTGTATGAGGCCAGCATCCACAACGTAAAATTAAATTACAGCGGCAACCAGCTCGCCTATCCCATCATCAAGCTCAACGGCGCAGACCGGCTGGATCTTAACTTCGACGATCTGAATGGCGGCGTACGCAACTATTCTTATACCTGGCAGCTTTGTAATGCAGACTGGTCTAAGACCGTGCTCACAGAATTCGATTATATCAAAGGTTTTACACAGAACCGGATCACTACTTACCGCAATTCTTCCATTGCACTGGTAAAGTATACGCATTATATGGTAACCCTACCGGAGAGCAGTTGCCTGCCTTCCCGCTCGGGCAATTACCTGTTAAAGGTTTTTGCAGATGGAGACACCGCAAAAGTAATTTTTACCCGGCGGGTATTGGTGGTAGAAGAGAAGGCCACCATCGGCGCCCAGATACAGCAACCCTTCGATGGCCAGATTTTTAAAACCCACCAGAAACTTCTTTTTACGGTTAACCTGGGCGGTGTAAACATCATCAATGCACTGCAGCAGGTAAAGGTCTGTATCTTACAAAACAACCGCTGGGACAATGCCCTCACTACACTGAAACCAACTTTTGTCCGGCAGAACTCGCTCGAATACAATTCGGAGAGCATTGTTTTTCCGGGTGGCCGCGAATGGCGCTGGCTCGACCTGCGCAGTTTTCGCCTGCAGAGCGACCGGGTGGCCACAGCCCGCTACAATACCAGTTCTACCGATATCATCGTTAAACCAGACGCGGATCGCACGCTGCAGCGGCTGGTCTATTATAAAGATTACAATGGCATGTATTATAATGAAATCAGCGAAAGCGTCAATTACCTGTGGCAATCGGATTTTGCCGATACGCACTTCAGCTTTGTACCGGCCAATAACCAGGAGATCCCTGGCAAAGACATCTACCTGTTTGGCGAACTGACCAATTATGGTTTCGATGACAAGGCAAAGATGGTATTCAACCCCATAAAAGGTATATATGAAACGGATCTGTTGTTAAAAAATGGTTATTATAATTATGATTATGTTACCGTAGATAAAGACGGCGGCCAGGCGAGCTTCGAAGGAACGGAGGGTAATTTATGGGATACAGAAAACAGTTATACCATCCTGGTTTATTTTATGGCCATTAACGGCCGTGCCGATGAACTGATTGGCGTAACGCATGTTAATTCATTGACAGGCAGACCGGGGAATTAGTGGTAAGTTGTAAAGGACAAGTTTAAGTGGTAAGTCTTTTTACGGGTAACGCAAAGGCGTAGAAAGCAGCATCTAAAAACTTCCTGACGATGCAAGCCACCAAAAACTTCTGAAGCGAAGCCCTTAAAACTTAAAAGGATAACTCAAAACTGCTTATCTTTGCGGCCGGCAGGTCTTACACGACCAGCTCCTGCTGAACCCTCCCAGGGCGGGAACGCAGCAAGAGTAAGCGGTTGTAGCGGTGCGATGTAATAAGCCTGCCTTTTTTTATTCTTCCAAGCCCCCGGCTTTAAAATAGACAGAACCATGAAATTTTTTATCGACACAGCCAATCTTGCACAGATCAAAGAAGCAAACGAACTGGGTATATTGGATGGCGTTACCACCAACCCTTCTTTAATGGCCAAAGAGGGCATTAAAGGAACGGAAGCCATCTACGCACATTACAAGACCATTTGCGAACTGGTAGACGGCGATATCAGCGCCGAAGTACTCTCTACAGATTTTAAAACCATTGTGGAAGAAGGCAAGAAACTGGCCGCTATCCATCCGAATATTATTGTGAAGGTGCCGATGATAAAGGATGGTGTAAAAGCCATCAAATGGTTTACCGACAACGGCATCAAAACCAATTGCACCCTGGTATTCTCTGCCGGCCAGGCCATCCTGGCGGCTAAAGCAGGCGCCGCTTATGTATCGCCTTTTATCGGCCGTATCGATGATACCGGTTGGGATGGAGTAGAACTGATTGCGCAGATTGCCCAAATCTATTCTGTACAGGGCTTTGAAACAGAAATACTGGCAGCCTCTATCCGCAGCGCTTTGCACATTGTAAAATGCGCAGAAGCCGGTGCAGATGTTTGTACCTGCCCGCTTGAATCGATCCTCGGTTTGTTGAAACACCCGCTGACCGATATCGGCCTGGCAAAATTCCTGGAAGATGCCAAAAAAATGTAGTCTCTTTTTACAGTTTGACTAATTATAAGAATGCGCCCCCGTTACAAGGGGCGTATTTGTTTTGGGAGCGTAGACCCGAATGTCATCCCGGGGAACGGGTTACCTGAACGACCTGGCAGTAAAACAATACCAACGTTCAGGAAGCGGCAATGTAGATAACTTTATTGCCCACCGCTGAATGTTGAGCACCCTTTTATTGCAACCCTGCGGGATCATTCAGGCTTACATTTTTTATCCTGTCCCAACCCATGCTAACTGGTTTACCCGGACTGCCATTTGGATCCTGCGGGTAAAAAGTCTCTACTTTTTTTCCATATTCCATTACGCATGTTTCTATGAACCCCAGGCAGCCGGGGGTAGGGCAGGAGGCTGCAACACTATGTGTAATGGTCTTAAATGCCACGATACCCAGTGATTCCATATAATAGAGTTTGTCTCCGGCATTGTAAAAATAAAATTCTACTTTCTTGAAAGGGGTACCAGCACACATCATCGAAAAAAATTGTGGCGAGTTGATGCTGACAGGTTTGGTGAAACTAACCGGGTCAAATGCTATCCGCCCTGCACCGGCACCGGTAGATTGTGAGCCAATATTCAGCACTTGTACGGCATCGATGGAATAACTGCTTAGCAAGATCTGTCCTTTATGACTTTCCGCAACGGGGCCTTCATCCAGTAGCGTTCCATTGTTAAGTGTAAATTTTGCATAGACCGTTACCTGTGCGTGGCTGCAGGTGCAGAACAATACAAGTAAAGCAATGAAGGAGTTCTGTTTCATATATTGGTATTTAAATAGTGCGTAAGCGTAAATATAAACATAAACAGTTCCGTTTCAGAAGAATAATAAGCGGCCTGTTCAGTTTAATGGTTTCCTGGCTGTATTGCTGCAAAACGATGAACGACCGAATTGTCGAAACTTATTCTTCAATCGATACATAAACGTCCATTTCGGCCTTGTTCCAGTCTTTGCTCCGGTCGTCATATACTTCAAAATCTGTTTGGTAGGTCCTGGCATAGCCGGCAGCCCAGATATCTTTCCAGGCTTTGATAACGCAGTCTGGCATGGTGCCGGTAGCCGTAACTTTTTGGTATATGCCTGCTGGTATGGTTATTTTTTCGAGGCCGGTCGGTGCACCCGTATGGTTGGCTACCGGGCAGCCGATAAAATAAGAAAAAGGCTGGCTGCTGTCGCCTTCATAGTCATGGTATACGCCATAAATATCCTGGCTTAATTTATTTGGAATAGTATCCGCATATTTTCCATCTTCGAACTGGTGCCATAGATTTTTGCAATCGATGCTGGATTGCCCATTGGCATTACTGGTTTTTGTTTTCAGCGAAATACCAACCAACTGTATTTCGTCAACTGTTACCTTGCTCATACAATTTATTTTAATAATGGCCGAAGGCGCATGTTTGCAAAGCGTTCGCGACCTTTTTAATACAACCAGCCGCTGCCAGGATTCTTAAAAAGCTTTTTTATCCGGTTTGCCCGGCACATTCTTATCCGCGTTCTTCACATATTTATCCAGCCAGGCGTTTTGTTCATACAGCATGTGCAGCAGGTTTTCGCGACCGCGGTAGCTATGTGCTTCATAGGGTAATACAATGTACCGCACGGTGCCGCCATGTCCTTTAATAGCATTGTACATACGTTCGCTTTGGATGGGAAAAGTGCCCTGGTTATCGTCCATTTCTCCATGTATCAGCAGCAGGGGTGTTTTAATTTTATCTGCAAAGCTGAAGGGGCTCATGTCAAAATATAATTTTGGGTCGTCCCAGTAGGTCCGGTCTTCGTTCTGGAAGCCAAAGGGGGTAAGCGAACGGTTATAGGCGCCACTGCGGGCGATGCCGGCCTTAAAGAGGTTCGTATGTGCCAGCAGGTTCGCCGTCATAAAAGCACCGTAACTGTGGCCCCCTATGGCCACGCGGTTGCGATCGCCCACACCCATGGCCGCCAGCCGGTCAATAGCGGCCGCTGCATTTTGCTGCAGTTGCTCAATAAAACTGTCGTTGGGTTTGGAGCTGTCGCCTTTTTTTACAATGGGCATTTCAGCATTGTCGAGCACCGCGTAGCCCTGCGTAACCCAGAATACCGGTGATGCCCAGCTGATAACCGTAAACCTGTTTTTGGATCCCCTTACCTGTGCGGCATCTGCAGCGGAGTTGAACTCGCGCGGGTAGGCCCAGATAAGCACCGGCAATGGACCGTCTTTTTTAACATCGTATCCTTTAGGCAGGTATAGATCGCCGGTCAGGTCTACGCTGTCGGCTCTTTTATAAGAAATTTTTTCCTTGCTGATGCCTTCCAGCTGCGGGTAGGGGTTGCTGAAATGGGTAACTGGCTGATCGGCTATCCGCAGCAACAGGTTCCTGATATAATAATTCGGCACTTCCTGCTGGCTTTCCTTCCTGGTAAGCAATACCAGTTTATCTGCATCGATCACATCTTCCACAAACTCATATTTATCTTCTGCGCAACGCCAGATGATATCGTTCTGCTTACTGGTCAGATCAAATTTGGCGAGAAAAGGCAAATCCCCTTTTGCTGAACTGCCCACGGTATTGTTCATCAATATTTTTGTGCCGTTATCAATTGTTTGAATGACCTCTCTGCCATACTTGTTTTTCATGGTTACCGGGAAGCCGGGGTTGCTGTAGGCGTCGGTGGTATTTCTTTCTATCAGCCTTTCCAGGATGCCCGTACTGGGATTGTAGCGGCTGGTACGGGAAACCTGTTTGCCCGACAGGCCTTCTGTTACAAGGGCCAGCGAAGCATTGCCCCAGATAATATTGCGGAAACGCATTTGTGTTTTGAACAGTTCGGTTGCTTCGCCATTGAAGGGCGCCGAAAGCGCATATACGGCATCGTGATAAGTAATTTTTGTCTTGATGAGGCCGCTGTCCAGCGGTTGCCGCCAGGTTACGGTGGCCGGTTCGTCATCGCGCCAGTCGAAATCAGATGCCACATTCTGTACATTGTCGAACCCGGAGGGGGATGTTTCTGCCGATGGCAGCTCTTTCAGTAATTTCAACAGCTTGCCGGTAAGATCGGTAATATTTACTACCGACGGAAAGCCAAATGCGGGCACCAGGTAAGAAAAAGGCTTTAAAATATTTTCGGTCAGCAGGTATTTTTTATCGGGCGATACGCGAAAAGACTGATAGATGGCAGGTTTGCCCACGGGGGTTTCGATTCCATTGGTATTTTTTACCAGCTGGGCGGTGGCGTAAAAGGCAAACAAATCTTCGTCGTAAGGTGTCTTAATAAGGTCTTCGTAGGTGCGGCTGGGCGCGGTTTTGCCAAGGTTTTCCTGCGCCGTAGGACCTTTGGGCAGCAAGGGCCGTGGCGGGGCCGCTGCCGCCGGTTTCAGCACTGTTTTATACAGCAGGCTGTTATCATCTATCCAGGTATAACTTCCGCCCGTAATGGTATTCAGCGGCAGTTTGTTGATTTTGGTGGCTTTGTGGGTAGCAACATCAATCGTGTACAGGTCAACGCGGGTATTAGAGGTTTGGGTAAAGGCAATCTTGTGTTCGGCCGGGCTCCAGCTAACATTGCCTGCCAGTAACGGTGATGGTAAGCCGCTGACGGGGTATTCCGTACCGGTCTTGATATTTTTCAGCACAAAATTATTGATAAAGTTCTGGCGGCTGGGTGCAAAATTATTAGGGTTCAGCCGCAGGCCTGCAATGCGCAGTTCGGGCCGGGCCAGTTCTTCCACGGAAGGATAACTGTTGCGTTCACTCATCAGCAACCATTCTGCCTTGCTGTTAAGGCTGACAGCCGGCGTAGGTTTGGCCAGCAACAGGTCTGCAATGTCTTTGGGTGGCAGTTGATAACCGGTGCTGGTTTGTGCAAAAGCTGAAACAACCGATAGCAAGCCGATAAAAAAAAGGGTAATTTTTCTCATGATAGATGCTGTGTATGATTTTCATTTTGGCGTTTTGGATGGCGCGATCTTGTGATTTCCAGTAGCGCAATGGCAAAGAAAATCCCAAAAATCCTGCATCCCGCCATCAGCCATTTATTGGCTACTGGTAAATTCTTACATAATCCACTTCCATGCGCTGGGGCCAGATATCCTGGGCAATTCCTTTGGCGCCGCCCCAATCGCCGCCTACCGCAAGGTTTAGTATCAGGTGCATTTTATTGTCGAAAGGCCATGCATCGTAGCCACTGTGTTCATTGGCAAACCTAAAGTAGATCCGGCTGTCTACTGAAATCAGGATACTGTCTGCGCTCCATTCCAGGCCGTACACATGAAACTTTTCCGAACAGTCTTTTACAATCGCCGTATCCGATTTTTGTGTATGAATAACATGGTTGTATTTTTTGCAATGGATGGTGCCATGTATAGAACCCTGGTCAAAACCCACATGTTCCATAATGTCAATTTCACCATCGTCGGGCCAGCTGTTTGGATCTTTAGATGCCAGCATCCAGATGGCCGGCCAGGTGCCGGTCCCTTTCGGCAATTTTGCGCTTACCTCGATCTTTCCATATTGCCAGTCGGCTTTTCCTTTGGTCAGCAGCCGCGCAGAGGTATAATCGTTGTTCTGCCACTTCTCTTTCCGTGCCTCAATGATTAAGTGTCCGTTCTCTACCCTGGCATTCTCTGTTTTTTTACTGGTATAAAACTCCAGTTCATGGTTGCCCCAGCCATTGCCACCCACATCATACCACCATTTGCTGCTGTCTGGCAGGCCGGTATAATTGAATTCGTCGCTCCATACCAGTTTCCAGCTCTTTTCTTTTTTTGCGCGGAAAGAAAGGATGGCAAAAGCCAGCAGCAGAACTGCCGGACAGGCAACCATCGCTAATATTTTTTTATTCATGGCAGCAGTATTAAAGCTGGATGAAGATAATGATAATTGGCGTAAGGTGTAAGGTGTAAGGTGTAAGGTGTAAGGTGTATGGCCTGTAGGGCCTTGCTGTCTGCAGTATCAATAAATTTTTTTTGCCATCCGCCGGTAAACACTATTTTTGCGCTTCAGTATGAAACAATTTATACACAACCATCATCATATCAACTTACCCGGCCGGTAAGCCAGTGATGTTTGTGTACAGGTATAAAACATTGAAGGGCTTACGCAAGTAGGCCCTTTATTTTTGACTTTGATTGGGGGGGGATGAAAAAGATGCATAAGATGCTGGTATCCATCAGCAGACATATCATCTTTTACATTTTGGCGCCTGTTTATCCTGCCAAATCGAAGCCAGTATCCGATCATCCTATTAATATTTCAAAATCTTAGTCTATGGTTCAGACAATTGCCGCAACAAAAATCCGCATTGCCGTTCAGAAATCAGGTCGTTTGTATGAAGACTCCGTTAAGCTGCTGAAAGAATGCGGCATTGATTTGCGTAATGTAAAAGATCGGTTAAAAACAGAGAGCGATAATTTTCCGCTGGAAGTATTTTTTTTGCGTGACGATGATATTCCGCAATACGTGGCAGACGGTGTAGCAGACATTGGCATTGTAGGAGAAAATGTATTGCTCGAAAAAAACAAGACGATCACCGAAGTAGAGCAACTGGGTTTTGGTAAATGCCGGCTGTCCATTGCCGTTCCGCGTAACCAGCCCTATGAAGGCGTAAGCTCCCTGCAGGGAAAAAAAATTGCTACCAGTTACCCGTTCCTGGTAAACCGTTACCTGCAGCAGCACCAGGTTACGGCAGATATACATGAAATCAGCGGATCGGTAGAAATTGCACCGGGCATTGGGCTGGCAGATGTGGTGGCCGACCTTGTCAGCAGTGGCTCTACCCTGTTTATGAACGGGTTGAAAGAAGTAGCCACCATACTGGAGTCGCAGGCGGTACTGGTCAGGAATACCGGTCTTGCACAACCGCAATTAGAAGTGCTGGATAAATTGTTGTTCCGCATCCGGGCGGTAAAAAAGGCCAAAAGAAATAAATATATCCTGCTGAATGCACCCAACGAAAAAATAAATGAGATCATTGCCCTGTTGCCCGGTATGAAGAGCCCTACGGTGCTTCCACTGGCAGCATCCGGCTGGAGCAGCGTACACAGCGTACTGGATGAAGACACTTTCTGGGATAAAATTGAACAACTGAAAGCAGCCGGCGCGCAGGGTATACTGGTGATACCGATAGAGAAGATGGTCATGTAAATGTGCTGGGTGCTAATGGGATAAATGTGCCAATGTATATATAAATAAAGCAATGAGTAATGCAAGTTTTTAAATTTCCGGAAAGGGATGAATGGAAAAAGCTGCTCGCAAGGCCGGTGCTGGAGGCTGCTTCGCTGGAACAAACCGTACGCGGTATACTGGAAGAAGTAAAAACCGCTGGCGATGCAGCCGTAAAACGTTATACAAAGCAATTTGATGAGGTTGAAATAAATGAATTACTGGTTACAGAAGCCCAAATAAACAGCGCGGAACAGGCGTTGCCGGCTGATCTGAAGCAGGCGATATGCCAGGCGGCTGCCAATATCAGGGTCTTTCATGAAAAACAGTTGATGGCAGTGGACATTGTTGAAACAATGCCAGGGGTGCAATGCTGGCGCAAGAGCATCGGCATTGAAAAAGTGGGCCTGTACATTCCCGGCGGTACGGCACCACTATTTTCTACTTTACTGATGCTGGCCATTCCTGCAAAAATTGCCGGCTGCCGCGATATCATCTTGTGCACGCCACCGGATGCGTTGGGTAATATTCACCCGGCCATCCTCTTTTCGGCCAGAACGGTGGGTGTTCACCGCATATTCAAAGCAGGAGGTGTACAGGCCATCGCCGCAATGGCCTATGGTACCGCTACTATTCCGCAGGTATACAAAATTTTTGGGCCCGGTAACCAGTACGTAACCTGCGCTAAACAGCTGCTGCAAAAAGAAGGCATTGCCATTGATATGCCGGCCTGCGCCAGTGAAGTAGCCATCTTTGCTGATTAGACAGCGCCGTCAGCATTTGTAGCAGCAGATCTTTTGTCGCTGTCATAGCATGGCGCCGACAGCCAGGTTTTATTAGTTGTTAGCCAGGCGTCTTTAGTCGGTAATATAGAAGCTGAAATTGACAAACAGCTGGCTGTATTGCCAAGGCGGCAACTGGCTGCAAAGGCACTGGAAAATAGTAAAATAGTGATTGTACAGCATGAACAGGAGGCCATGGACCTGTTAAATGAATATGCAGCGGAACACCTGATACTAAGCTGCGGCAATGCCGAAGCGTTGGCAGAACAGGTGGTTAATGCCGGATCTGTATTCCTGGGTCATTTTTCACCGGAGAGCGCGGGCGATTATGCCAGCGGCACCAATCATACCCTGCCCACCAATGGCTATGCAAGGGCCTACAGTGGTGTAAGTGTAGACAGTTTTGTAAAAAAGATCACGTACCAGCGTTTAACAGAACAAGGACTGCGGAATATAGGACCCACGGTAGAAACGATGGCGGCAGCCGAGGGGCTGGAAGCGCATAAAAACGCCGTGCGCATACGATTGAATGGCTGATTTCTAGATTTTTTAATATACGCAGTCAGCCCCGCCGTCTAATACGGATAAACCTACAGCCCTGCAGGGGCACAATACAATAGTTATGAACTTTAATCTTGACAGCCTGCTGCGTAATAATATCAGAAGCCTGGTTCCGTACGCTTCCGCGCGCGATGAGTTCAAAGGCGAAGCCAGCATCTTCCTGGATGCCAACGAAAACAGCCTTGGATCGCCCCTAACCAGGTGGTATAACCGCTATCCCGACCCGCTGCAATGGAAAGTAAAGGAGAAACTGGCCGCCATCAAAGGCATCCCCTCCCAACACATTTTCCTGGGCAATGGCAGTGATGAATGCATCGATATCCTGTACCGTGCTTTTTGCAACCCCGGCACAGATAACATTATCATCTGTCCGCCCACCTATGGCATGTATGAAGTAAGCGCCCATATCAACGATGTGGAAGTACGCAGGGCCCCGCTGCTGGACGATTTTCAGCTGGACCTTGTACACCTGGAAAACCTGGTGGATGCAAACACCAAGATCATCTGGTTGTGCTCGCCCAACAACCCCACTGGCAATGCCCTCCGGCATGAAGATATAGAAACCGTATTGAACAATTTTACCGGCCTGGTGGTATTAGATGAAGCCTATATTAATTTTTCAAGGTATCGTTCCTTTATTCCTGCGTTGCAGGAATATCCAAACCTGGTGGTGATGCAGACGCTTAGCAAGGCCTGGGGCCTGGCGGGCCTGCGGCTGGGTATGGCATTCGCCAGTGAAGCGGTGATTGCTGTATACAACCGGGTAAAACCGCCCTATAACATCAACCAGTCTACGCAGGAACTGGTGCTCAAGGCCCTTGAAGAAGTAGGCCAGGTCAACGATATGATCAAGCTGATTGTTGATATGCGGGAAGCATTGTCGGCTGAACTGGCTGCATTACCGGGCGTATTAAAAGTGTACCCCAGTGATGCCAATTTTCTGCTGGTAAAAGTGCCCGATCCCCCAACCACCTACCAGTACCTGCTGGGGAAAGGCATTGTGGTGCGCGATCGCAGTAAAGTGGAATTGTGCGAAGGTTGCCTGCGCATAACCGTGGGAACAGAAAAAGAAAATACGGATTTAATCAAAAACCTGGGTGCATTCTTCCGGAAATAGCTAATTTTAAAGCTCTAAAAAAGATCGTATGCGGTATATCATTTCATGTTCTTTTCTTTTTTGTGCCTGTTTTTTTCTCTTATCCACAAACGCCGCTGCCGGCGATTCTACAAAACTAAAAAAACCTGTAGAAGATGGTGGTCTCACATTGCCCGGCAGCTTCAGCTCTGTAAAAGTGATAACCGATTTGGGCCGTGCCCGGCACCTGGTGGTGGCGGCCAACGGCGACATATTTGTGCGCCTTGACAAGCTTAAAGATGGTAAAGGCATCTATCGCCTGCGCGATACAAACGGTGATGGCAAGGCCGATAACGTAACCGGTTTCAGCAAGATGACCGGTACCGGCATCAAAATAAAAAATGGCTATTTGTATGCGTCTACTAATACAGAAGTATACCGGTATAAGATAGACGAAAAAACCGGCATGGTTGACAGTACCTCTGCCCAGAAAATAGTAACAGGTTTATGGGATCATCACCAGCACGAAGCAAAAGCCTTTACGCTTGACAATGATGGCAATCTGTATGTTAACATCGGTGCGCCCTCCAATTGCTGCCAGGTACAGGACAGAACCAAGGGCTCGCCCGGCCAGGATCCCTGCCCCATACTGGATTCTGCCGGCGGCATCTGGCAGTTTAAAGCAGATAAACTGAACCAGTCTTATGCACAGGGCGTTCGCTATGCAACCGGCCTGCGAAATGTGGTGGGGCTCGACTGGAATACCGAAGTAAATGATCTGTATGTGATGCAGCACGGACGTGATATGCTGTTTCAGTTTAATCCTGAACTCTACGATCAGAAAGCCGGTGCAGAAAACCCCGCGGAAGAAATGTTCCGGATAAAAAAAGGCGCAGATTGTGGCTGGCCTTATTGTTATTATGACAATGATAAAAAAGGAAAATTGCTGAACCCCGAATACGGGGGCGACAGAAGCAAGACCGGCCGTTGCGATATGAAGACAAAATCAATTGTGCAGTTCCCCGGTCACCTGGCACCCAATGACCTGTTGTTTTATACCGGTTCAAAATTTCCGGCCAAATATAAAAACGGTGCTTTTGTGGCCTTTCATGGTTCCTGGAACAGGAGCCCGGAACCACAGGCAGGCTACTTTGTTGTATTCGTACCTTTTAAAGATGGTATGCCTACCGACAAATGGGAAGTATTTGCCGAAGGCTTTGCCGGTGCTAATATCAACCGGGCCACTTACCGTCCCTGCGGACTGGCCCAGAGCCCCGACGGTTCTTTATACGTAGCAGATGATAACAACGGTACCATCTGGAAAATATCGTATAACGGTAACTGATATACACGCAGGATTATTTACGGTACGCCTGCCGGCTATTCATGAGACGACGGCCGGCTCAGCGAGAAGATATATGTATATGAAAATCATTTTTGTTAGCAGCCTGCTGTTTGTGATTTTATTCAGTTCCTTCCAGGCAAAACCTGTTGCCGGTATAAAAGCGTCCATTGAGCGCGGACAAAAAGTATATGCCGGCACTTGCCTGGCCTGTCACCAGGCAGATGCACTGGGTGTGCAACGCATGAACCCACCACTGGTAAAAACAACCTGGGTACTGGGCGATAAAAAAAAGCTGGCAAAAATTGTATTGTTTGGTTTAAAAGGCGGCGAAATTGTTATTGACGGCGACGATTTTCACAATCCCATGCCACCCCAGGCCGGACAATTGACAGACCAGCAGATAGCCGATGCGCTGACCTATGTAAGAAATAATTTTGGTAATAAGGCAAGTGCGGTTACCGTAGCCGATGTAAAAGCAGCCCGCGGAACAACAGGTGTTTCGCCAGCTGCAAAAAAACCTGTTGGCAAGCCTCCCGTTAAAACCGCTGTTAAACACTGATGAAAAGAATATTATTTATTGACCGCGATGGAACGCTGATAGAGGAAGCCCCGCCCACTTACCAGCTTGATTCGTACGAAAAACTGGCTTTTTACCCACAGGTATTTGAGTTTATGGGACGCATTGCGCGTGAATTTGATTATGAACTGGTGATGGTTACCAACCAGGACGGCCTGGGTACCGATGCCTTTCCTGAAAATACTTTCTGGCCCTTGCACAACCTGGTCATGAAAAGCCTGGAAGGCGAAGGCATTCATTTCAGCGCCATACACATAGACCGCAGTTTTCCGCAGGACAACCTGCCCACCCGCAAACCGGGCATTGGCATGCTCACCGAATACCTTAATAACGAAGCATACGATATCGAACATTCATATGTGATTGGCGATCGCATCACCGACATCCAGCTGGCGAAACACCTGGGTTGCCGTGGCATCTGGCTGAACAATGGCTCCGGGCTGGGCGCCGCAGAAATAGCCGACAAGGCTGCCAGCCTGCATAAAGACGGTACTATTGCACTGGAAACAACGCAATGGGCCAGCATCTATGAATACCTGCGCCTGGGTCTTCGCCAGGTAGTGCATGAACGCAATACCAGTGAAACACAGATAAAGATCGATTTGAATATAGACGGTCGCGGCAAAGCCAATATCGTTACCGGCCTTGGTTTCTTTGATCATATGCTGGAACAGATTGCCCGGCATGGAAAAATGGACATTACCATCAGGGCCAATGGCGACCTGCATATTGACGAACACCATACCATCGAAGACACCGGGATTGCCCTGGGCGAAGCTTTTGCCAAAGCACTGGCAGATAAACGTGGTATGGAACGCTATGGTTTTGCATTGCCCATGGACGACGCAGATGCAAAAGTGCTGATAGATTTTGGCGGTCGTAACTGGATTGTCTGGAATGCTTCTTTCCGGCGCGAAAAAATAGGCGAAATGCCTACAGAAATGTTTTTTCATTTCTTTAAATCGTTTTCAGATGCCGCGCGCTGCAATCTCAACATTGAATGCCATGGAGACAATGAACACCATAAAGTTGAAGCCATTTTCAAAGCTTTTGCAAAAGCCATCCGCATGGCGGTAAAACGAGATCCCCTGAGCAATTACCTGCCCAGTACAAAAGGTGTTTTGTAGAGGTGGGTTACTGGCTGAATTCCGTTAACCTGTCGTGGATACTTTCTTCCCATTTCTGCTGGTCTTTCTTTTTCAGCCCAAAGCGCGTCTCGCTGTTGTAAGCTTCCTGGGCGGCTTTCATCTCAGCATTGATAGACAGGAACGCCGTATTAAGTTCGTCTTTATAATTATCCATGGTGAGTTGCATCTTCTCCAGCTCGCTCTTTAATTTCAGCGTATAATAGTGGATCAGCTTCAAGCGGTAATTTTCATGTCGCAGCACTTCTGCTTTGCGAACATTATCGCCTGCCAGCGAAAGGCTTTTTATAAAACAGGTGCCAATCTGTGTGGCTATGTTCAGCCGGCCTTCTTTATAGTTCACTTCCGGCTGAAAAAAGATGCCGCCATAACTGATAAACTGGTCTTCGTTCGATGTAATGCCGGTGTAATCACTCCAGGACAGGAAGGGCGATTGGCCGTTGTAAAAAAGCGTATCACTGCCGGGCCCGTTGCTGCGAAAATCTATTGTATGATTAACGGCTTTGCAGAGATCCGGTATTTTGTCCATCGCTTCTTCCATCAATTCATCTATCCTGGGCACAACGGTATTAATAGATTGCCGGATGAGTGAATCGTATGCTTTCCGGGTTCCCAGCACTACGCGCATGCTGGCCTCACCGGCATAACTGGTTAAAGGAATGTTTTTGTTATTGTACCTGCATTCAAATACATATTCAAAGAAAATTTTACAATCGTCGTACAGCACATCTCTCCTTGTTTCAGTGATGGCCAGTTTTTTAATTTTTACTACCACCGGATACAGGGAGTCGGTTTTATGGATCGACATGCCCAGGCAATGATTAAAATAGGCCGTGGTGCCGTTTTCCAGCATCAGCGGTTGTGCCTGCCCGCTTTTGGGCTGAAGGGTAAAGCCAATGCTGTCTTCTTTTACAGCAGGGAATAATTCTGTGCCGCGGATATACAGGAACCTGGGGGTATAATGAAAGGTATCGGTGCCCGGCACAATGATCCGTCGGCTGCTGCTGTCGTCTTTTATCTTCATGTGGCCGAGGTAGGCCGAAAGCATTTCTTTTTCCAGGTCGGCCGGCTGCAGGGCAGTCGTTTTTTTCTTTTGCGACTGGGAAAAAGAACACAATGCAGTGAAAAGTAAGATAACAGATAAGAGAACAGGTTTTCGCATAGGGGGTCTTTGGCGTAAAAATGCGGCAAATTTTTTATACCTGCAATGAGGGTAAACAATTACTTACTTTAACCATGGCAACCAGTTGTAAATTCAATTGTTCATGGTTTCGTTGCCGGTATAGGCTGAAGGATTGCTAATTGACGAGCGGTGAACCTGCGAACTTTTTATGCCAGCACATCTGCGAATTCCGGCTTTTTATCAAACACGGATTTGGCAAAAGGGCAAAGTGGTATAATTTTCAATTGGTGGGTGCGCGCATAGTCAACAGCCGTATGCACCAACTGCAGGCCCACGCCTTTTCCTTTCAATGACTCGTCTACTTCTGTATGTTCAATGATCATTTTGTTGCCAGCCGCTTTCGAATACAGCATTTCCGCCAGGATGGCGCCATCCTGGCCTACATAAAGCATTCCCTTGGTTCCGATTAGTTTTTGTTGAATAAGCATGTTATGGTTGATTGATGAGCAACTGCAAGATACCGAATCCTTCGGGCCAGGCACCCAGGTTAGACGAACGGTTGATATGACTTTTTGCACCGATGTTCAACAATTGGTTTCCCCGGCAACGGGCAAAATAAACGGCGCGATCAAGATTAACATATATATCATCGCTGCGGGCTACATCTAAGTAGGCCCTGCAAAAAATATTTGCTCAATCAAAGTTTCTCACCCATATTTGCACTGCAATGGCAAAATCAATCAAAAATATGCAGTGGTGGTGGCATACAAACCTCAAAAGGGGCAAGTAATGCTATAAACATTGGCAGCATACTATATTCAGGCCCCGATATATTCGGGGCTTTTTTATTGCCTCAACACCCGCGGGTAAAAAATGGATCCGTCATTCGGTATTGTAAAATATTTATCTGAAACAGGGACATGAAAAAAATAAGCCTGACCACCACCTGTAAAAAAATGCTGGCCGATGTATTTACGCCGGTTGGTATCTACCTGCGCCTGCGCGACCGGTTCCGCGACACGGTTTTGCTGGAAAGCACCGATAACCATGTGGCGGATAACAGTTTCTCTTTTATTGGCATCAATGCCATTGCCGGTATAGAAATTTCTTCGGCCAGCAGCATCGAATATAAACTGCCCGGCCAGGAACCGGAAAGGATCTCTATCAGCGGCGACCAGTCCGTGCCAGCACTGCTCTGGAATTTCATGCAGCGATTCGATTGCATGCCGGCCGATAAGGAAGCTTCCTGCGCACAAGGGTTGTACGGCTATACGAGCTTTGATGCAGTATCTTTTTTTGACACGGTCCATTTCCGCAAACGCATCGGCATGGAAACAGAAAAAACAATGGGTCGCATACCGCTGATGCGCTACCGCCTTTATCAATATGTTATTGCCATCAATCATTACAAAGATGAATTGTATATCTGTGAAAATGTTTTGCCCGGTATAGAATCGGACCTGGCCATGGTAGAAAGCCTGATAAAAAGTAAGGATGTGCCTGCTTATCCTTTTGCCGCCACTGGTGCCGAAACCAGCAATATGAGCGATGACGATTACAGAGACATGGTAAAGAAAGGCATCGCCAGCTGTCACCGCGGAGATGTATTCCAGATAGTACTGAGCCGTCGCTTTGAACAGTCCTTTACCGGCGATGAGCTGAATGTTTACCGGGCGCTGCGCAGCATCAACCCATCGCCCTACCTTTTTTTCTTCGACTATGGCGATTATAAATTAATGGGCTCTTCGCCGGAGGCGCAGATCATTATTAAAAACGGAAAGGCTGTTGTGCATCCCATTGCCGGAACCTTTAAACGAACCGGCGATGATAAGACAGACCAGGAAGCCGCCGCTCTTTTGTTAACCGATGAAAAGGAAAATGCGGAACATGTAATGCTGGTAGATCTGGCAAGAAACGATCTCAGCCGTCTCTGCAGTAACGTAGAGGTGGCGCATTACCGCGAGGTACAGTATTTCAGTCATGTTATACACCTGGTTAGTGAAGTGACCGGCCAGGTAAAGCCGGGTACCAATCCTTTTGAATTGCTGGCCAAAACATTTCCGGCCGGCACACTCAGCGGCGCGCCTAAAATAAAAGCCATGCAACTGATAGATGAATTTGAACCCACCGCCCGTGGTAACTATGGTGGTGGTATCGGGTTTATGGGTTTTGATGGCAGCTGCAACCATGCCATCATGATCCGGACGTTCCTGAGCAAACAGAATACGCTGCTGTACCAGGCAGGTGCCGGCGTGGTAGCGGCCAGCAAACCGGAAAATGAATTGCAGGAAGTAAACAATAAACTGGGCGCGCTAAAAAAAGCGATTTCTTTTGCGCAGACAATCTAGTTCCCTGTTCCTGGTGGGTCGTTCGTCTGCATCTCCAACGAACGACGAACTGCAGGCTTAGCACTTATAACTTCAAACTTATGCGGATACTGGTATTCGATAATTATGATTCTTTTACCTACAACCTGGTACACCTGGTAGAAAAGATTATACACGGAAAAGTGGAAGTATTCCGGAACGACAAATTGCCGCTGGAAAAGGTAAAAGATTTCGATAAGATTATTTTATCGCCGGGCCCGGGTATCCCGGAAGAAGCGGGTTTGTTATTACCGCTGATAAAAGAATATGCGGCGTCAAAATCCATACTGGGTGTTTGTCTCGGGCACCAGGCCATTGGGCAGGCTTTTGGCGGCCAGCTGGTGAACCTGAGTACCGTATACCATGGCGTGGCATTGCCGGTGCATATTGCCGGAAATGCCGGCCCTTTGTTCAACGGGTTGCCCACGGTATTTGATGTAGGCCGTTATCATTCCTGGGTGGTGGCGGAAAAAGATTTCCCGGCGGATCTTACCGTTACCGCCCGCGACGAGAACAATTATATTATGGCCTTGCAACATAAAAAATTTGATGTGCAGGGCGTACAATTTCACCCGGAAAGCGTGCTTACGCCTTTGGGAGAAAAGATCATGCGGAACTGGCTAAAAGACGTGGATTTGCAAGGATGAAATGGATGATGAGGATTTACCTTTATACGGCAGGCTAAATAGGTGAAACGCTGTTGTAGGGTGAATGAAGATATAGGGAGTTAACCGTAAAATAATTACTGCAGCAATGAAAGCACATTCAACACCAGGAAATGGTTTTTTAAATCTTTTTAATCCATAGAATCCGCCCAAATCAACATATGAAGCGCATACTACAATCCCTCTTCGAACACAAAACACTTGATCGCCAGCAGGCAAAGGAAGTGCTGCTCAATATCAGCAAATCGGTCTATAACGAGCACGAGGTGACCGCTTTTATGACCGTGTACCTGATGCGCAGCATCACCATAGAAGAACTGCAGGGTTTCCGCGACGCTTTGCTGGATCTCTGCGTTCGGGTAGATCTCGAAGCATACGATACACTCGATATTGTTGGTACCGGCGGCGATGGAAAAAACACGTTCAATATTTCTACGCTCTCCTGCTTTATTGTTGCAGGCACCGGCCAGAAAATAGCCAAGCATGGTAATTATGGCGCCACTTCTGTCAGCGGTGCTTCCAATGTGATGGAACAACTGGGCTATGTTTTTAAGAATGATACCAGCCGGTTGCACAAGGAAGTAGAGACTGCCAATATCTGTTTTCTTCATGCACCCTTATTTCATCCGGCATTAAAAGCCGTGGGTATGATCCGGAAAAACCTGGGCGTACGAACCTTTTTTAATATGCTGGGCCCGATGGTGAACCCAGCTTTCCCGAATTTTCAGCTGGTAGGCGTCTACAACCTGGAAATGGCGCGTATCTATAACTATTTATTGCAACAGACCGGGAAGGCATTTACCATTATTCATAGCCTGGATGGGTACGATGAAATCTCACTGACCAATGATACCCGCGTTATTACCAACAAAGGAGAAAGAATAATGACGCCCCAGCAATTGGGTAAACGATCGGTACAGGCAAGCGATATTTATGGTGGCGGCACCGTAGAGGAATCTGCCAAGCTGTTTGCAAAGATTGTAAAGGGTGAAGGAAGCTGGGCGCAAAACGCCGTGGTACTGGCCAATGCAGCCATGGCCCTGCAATGCACAGGGCACTATGCCAGCTACGACGACGCCTATGCCGCCGCGGTGGAAAGCCTGGAAAGCGGCAAGGCAAACGAGGTGCTTAAAAAATTGATAGCGTTGCAATAAACGATGAGTGGGTTTTAACAGGCCACGCTGTTCTGCTGGTAAAGAACAGTCAGCAAATAATATCGCAATGGAATTTTGAGTTTTTACTGTTGAATTTCTAATATGAATATTCTTGATACCATTATAGCCCACAAGAGAGTGGAAGTAGCACAAAGAAAAAAGGCGAACCCGGCTGCCAGCCTGGAAAAAAGTCATTTTTTTTCCCGGCGCACGCTTTCTTTGAAACAGTTTTTGCTGGATACATCAAAAACGGGTATTATAGCAGAATTTAAACGCCGGTCCCCATCAAAAGGCATTATAAACGCAGCGGCCGATGTGCTGGCAGTTACCACCGCTTACAGCAAGGGCGGGGCTTCCTGCTTATCGGTACTGACAGACGAACAATTCTTCGGTGGTAGCACGGAAGACCTGCTGACGGCCAGGGCGAATGAAATACCCATTCTACGGAAAGATTTTATTATTGATGAATACCAGGTACTGGAAGCCAAAGCGATGGGCGCCGATGTAATTTTATTAATTGCTGCCTGCCTTACAGCACAACAGGTAGCGCAATTGGCAGGTTTTGCAAAAAACCTGGAGCTGGAAGTGTTGCTGGAATTACATGCAGAAGAAGAACTGGACCATATCTGTGGCGCAACCATGCTGGTGGGCATCAATAACCGTAACCTGAAAACATTTGAGGTTGATATTGACAGGAGCCTGAAGATGGCGGAAAAGATACCTGCCGGCAAAGTTAAAATAGCAGAAAGCGGTATTGGTGCCGCCAGTACAATACATTTGTTCAGGAAAAATGGATTCAGTGGCTTCCTGATGGGTGAAAATTTTATGAAAGAAGCTGACCCGGGTAAAGCATTTTTGCAATTTGTGCAGGAGCTTTCGGACTTTTCCGCAACAGCCTGACCAATGACCCGGTACAATAATTGCCTGCCGGATACTTATAAACCTAAAAATTGCGGATCGCATGAGAATAAAAGTATGCGGTATGACACAGATTGAGCAGGTGGATAAACTGGCAGATTTGGGCGTTACCTTTGCCGGATTTATCTTTTACCCGAAAAGCCCGCGCTATGTTTTCAAACATATGACAACCACCCAGATCCGGAAAGAAAATAATATTAATAAGGTTGGGGTGTTTGTAAATGCGCCCGTTGAAGAAGTGCTGCACATGGTAGATGAATGCCGGTTACACATGGTACAGCTGCACGGCGATGAAAGCCCTAAATACTGTGAAAGAATTGCGGATTATGTATCGGTGGTCAAAGCATTCCGCCTCAGTGAAAACGATAGTGTGCAATGGATGATTAGGCCGTTTATGGACGTATGCGATATGTTTATGTTTGATACCATGGGTGCAGGTTATGGCGGTACCGGCAAAAAATTCGACTGGAATATGCTGCAGGGACATACCATCGGCAAACCTTTTTTTCTCAGTGGCGGCATAGAACCCGGCGATGAAGAGAAACTAAAAGCATTCACGGCCGAACCAGTGGCAAAAGCCCTGTTCGCCATAGATATTAACAGCCGGTTTGAACTGGCGCCGGGTATAAAAGAAATGGACAAAGTGCGGTTTTTTGCGGAGAATCTAAAAGATCAATAGAGCAGCCGTTGATCATTGCGTACTGAATATTTACCGGGCAACGCAAAAATATTCAATAGTCAACGCTCAATAAGCAATCATCAAAAGATAAAATAAAAATAAAGTTCTGATATATGAACATCAAGGTATGTGGTATTACGCAGGTAAAACAATTACAGCAGCTGGATGGTATGGACATTGGCTTTGCCGGGCTTATTTTCTACAAGAACTCCCCACGCTATGTGGTAGATAAATTGCCGAAAAAAGAAGTGCAGGCCCTGGATATCGACCTCAAAAAAGTAGGTGTTTTTGTAAATGCGGAATTTGCAGAAGTCATGCAGGCCATCGATGATTACGCATTAGACGTGGTACAGCTGCATGGCGATGAAACACCCTACCAGTGTGAAGAATTGTCGGAACATACAGAAGTGATAAAAGTATTCAGCATCGGGGAAGAAAATAAAGATATTGATGAAATGATCGCCGACTACGATGATGTCTGCGACTATTATCTTTTTGACACGTCTGTACAAGGTCTCAAAGGTGGTACCGGTAAAAAATTCGACTGGAAAAAGCTCAGCAAAAGCAAGATCGAAAAACCATTTTTTTTAAGCGGGGGCATTGAACTGGAAGACGCCGTAAAGCTGAAAGCCATCAAACACCCGGATTTTTATGGGGTAGACATCAACAGCCGGTTCGAAAAAGAGCCCGGTGTTAAAGACATGGCCAAAGTGCTGCAGTTTAAGCTGGCGCTTAAAAAATAGCATATGGAAATAAAGGGATACAGTAAGGCTTACAACCAACAAGTCATCAACCTGATCTTACATATACAACAGGTAGAATTTGGCGTGCCGGTTACCATTACCGACCAACCCGATTTACTGGACGTAGAAAATTTTTATTGCCGTAACCACGGCCATTTCTGGATAGCCACCGAAAACGAAAAATTAATCGGCACCATTGCGCTCATAGACACCGGCAACGGCCAGTCTGCACTCAGAAAAATGTTTGTTGATAAAGAATACAGGGGCAAAGAGAAAGGGGTTGGACAGCAATTACTGGATCATGTTATTGACTGGTGCCGGGAAAAAGGAATACGGGAAATATACCTGGGCACCGTTGAACAGTTACAGGCTGCGCAAAAATTTTACCTGCGCAACGGATTTGTACCGGTAGAAAAAACAGCGCTGCCCGAAAGTTTTCCACGGATGCCCATCGACAACCTTTTTTTTATGCGGACGATAAAATAAAATTGATTCAACCGATTATTTATTTAGCATGATTGAGATTCGAACTGCCACCGACCAGGACCTGCCAGGCATGCTGGACATCTACAACGAGGTGATCCTGCATACCACGGCTGTATACGATTATGAACCGCATACCCTTGCCATGCGTACCGCCTGGCTGAATACAAAAAAAGAACAGGGCTATCCCGTGTTTGTAGCAGAAGAAAACGGACAGCTGCTGGGTCTCAGTTCCATCGGGCCGTTCAGGGCCTGGGCGGCTTACCAATACACCGTTGAGAACTCTGTTTATGTAGCCGCCGCCGCCAGGGGCAAAGGAATCGGTAAATTATTATTGCCACCGGTTATAGCCGCCGCCAGGCAATTAAAGATACATACCATAGTGGCGGGTATTGATGCCGGTAACGAAGCCAGCATGCAACTGCACCGGCATTTCGGTTTTGAAGAAGTGGCCCATTTTAAACAGGTAGGCTGGAAATTTGACCGGTGGCTGGATTTGAAATTCTTTCAGCTGATGCTGGGCTAAGAAAGACTAAGCGAATAAATAGAAAAGAGTATAAAAGGGCTTGCAGGAAGCCATAGAGAAAAAGAGGTATGCATTTAATTAAACGCAATCATGATTAACAGAACCACAATATTGTCGCAATACAAGGGCAGTTTTCAGCAGCCGGATATTTTTGGCTATTACGGTCATTTTGGGGGCGCCTATATACCGGAAATGCTTCACCGCAATGTAGAAGAATTAAAAAACCGCTATTTGCAGATCATGTACGATCCGGCCTTTCAGCAGGCATTTCATGCGCTGCTGAAAGACTATGTTGGCAGGCCAACACCGCTGTACCTGGCGCAACGGCTGAGCGCCCGGTTCAATACACAGATTTACCTGAAGCGGGAAGACCTTTGCCATACCGGAGCACATAAAATCAATAATACCATCGGGCAGATACTGCTGGCCGAAAAACTAGGCAAAAAAAGAATCATTGCAGAAACAGGTGCAGGGCAGCATGGGGTGGCCACTGCCACGGTATGCGCACTCAAAGGCGTGGAATGCATCGTGTACATGGGAGAGAAAGACATTGAACGCCAGGCACCCAATGTAGCCCGTATGAAAATGCTGGGCGCCACAGTCATTCCCGCAACAAGCGGCAGCAAAACACTGAAGGATGCAACCAATGAAGCCATCCGCGACTGGATCAATCATCCCAACGATACACACTATATTATAGGCAGTGTGGTAGGCCCGCATCCCTATCCTGATATGGTGGCCCGTTTTCAAAGCGTGATCAGCGAGGAAATGCGCACGCAGTTAAAAGAAGCAACCGGTTCAGCATTGCCCAGCCATGTTGTAGCCTGTGTGGGCGGAGGCAGTAATGCAGCGGGCGCTTTTTATCATTTCCTGGAAGAACCCGGTGTGCAACTGGTGGCAGTGGAAGCAGCCGGTCACGGCCTCAGCAGCGGAATGAGTGCAGCCACTACCCAACTGGGTAAACCAGGCGTCTTACATGGCAGCAAAAGCCTGGTGATGCAGACCGCAGATGGACAGGTGATTGAACCACACAGTATTTCAGCGGGACTCGATTATCCCGGCATCGGTCCGCTGCATGCCCATCTCTTTGAAACGGGGCGGGCCCGTTTCTTAAGCGCTACTGACCAGGAAGCATTGGAAGCGGCTTTTCAGCTGGCCCGTACAGAAGGTATTATTCCTGCGCTGGAATCGGCCCACGCACTGGCGGCGCTGGAGCAATTGTCTTTCCATCCGTCAGACCGGGTAGTTATTTGTTTAAGCGGAAGGGGAGATAAGGATATGGATACTTATATGAAAGCATTACCGGCATTGGTATAAAATAGAAGGAGCAATATGAACAGGATCGACGCGCTTTTTAAACGTAAAAAAAATAAGGTACTGAATGTTTACTGCACCGCAGGTTACCCACAGCTGCAATCGACCCTTGAAGTGATGAAGGCCTTACAACAAAGCGGTGCAGACATCCTGGAACTGGGAATGCCTTACAGCGATCCGCTGGCCGACGGTCCCGTGATTCAGCAAAGTGGCAGCGTAGCCCTCGCCAACGGCATGACCATTGAAAAGCTGTTTGGACAATTACAGGATTTCAGGAAAGACATCCAAATACCGGTTATACTGATGGGTTATATGAATCCCGTATTGCAATATGGATTTGAAAAATTCTGCCAGCATGCCGCAGCACTGCCCATCGATGGCCTTATTTTACCCGATTTACCGGAACATGAATTTGAAACCGAGTACGGCCCGGTAATGCAGCGTTACGGGCTCGATTTTATTTTCCTGGTAACGCCCGAAACATCCGAAGAAAGAATAAAAAAACTAGACCAGCTAAGCACCGGTTTTTTATATGCCGTGTCCTCTTCTTCTACAACAGGTAGCGACAAGAATATGACAGATGTAACGGCTTACCTGGAACGATTACAGTCTTACCAACTTAAAAATCCGGTATTGGTTGGCTTCGGCATCAAAGACAGGCAGACATTTGAAACCGCCTGTACCTATTCAAACGGGGCCATCATAGGAACCGCCTTTATAAAGGCATTGGAGACAACAACAGATATTGCCGGCACCACCGCGGCATTTATAAAAACTATTATTTCATAAAAAATTAACCGGTAACCAGTGGCGCTCACCATTATTAAATACAATGCCGGTAATATTCAATCTGTGTTG
>CAXTMV010000024.1:0-23782 GCA_964245425.1 uncultured Flavihumibacter sp.
GAATATATATGCAAAAAAAATAATAAGCATTTTTCAATCTTATCTTTAAATTTATATGCTCGTATATATGGCCACGCCTTTTTTAGGAAGGTGTGTCGTTTAGCCATTTAAATTCAGCTATATACGACACTGGAAAAGATCCGTTAGTTGCACATCATTTATATAAAAAACACCTGTTGATATGATTTTAGAGAAATACGATGCGATCCGTGAAAATCACATTCCCGATTATAATGTTCCGGAAGAGTTTTTTATGGCGGGAAACTCGGAAGACAATTATTGCATTTTTCTGATTTCCTGTTTAAGCAAAGACAAATTTATCCACCTGGATCAGAATTTCAGCGAACTTACTGGTTATCCTAATGAGAAATTCATTGAAGACGGGATGGATTTTTGGTTTTCTATTATACACCCGGCGGATATGGAGGCTGTTACTGAAAAGATAATCAGTGCTCATAAAGCTATGTTCAGTCCGGATGTTGACCCTGAAAATCCTACGCCGCTTATTTTGGAATATCGCTTTAAACATGCTAATGGCAATTGGGTCGGTGTGCGTGATACGCGTTACCTAATATCCTTTAATGCTGATAAGGTCATTGATAAAGTACTATGCAAATTTGAGTCAATACCGACTGATGAGTTTGAAATCAGGGAACTTACAGAATTATTAAATAAAGAAAATTCCTGCACAAAGATGCTGGAACAGGCAATGGTGCATAAAAACGCGAAAAGTAAGCAGACGCTTGATGGCGTATCTGTAGCGGCGCGAAATAACCCAGCCTATATCAGCAGACTTACCAGGCGCGAAAAGGAAATACTGCAGCTGATCGCGCAAGGCCTTTCAACAAAAATGATCGCTGATCAATGTTTTATTAGCATCCATACTGTAGAAACACACCGGAGACATTTGCTGGAGAAATTAGAGGTTAAAAATTCAATGGAGCTAATAAAAGAGGCCTCGAAGGTTTTCTGGCTATAATTAGCGATTTCATATCTACAAAGGGGTATAAGCTGTCGGCTTACACCCCTTTGTATTTTATGGCAGTCGGCTTCGCTTAATATCACGGTTTTCATCTATTGGCCGCCCTTTGTTTAAGTGGGATTTTTGTGTTTAAATAAAGATAAACACATGACAGACGATAAACTAAAAAAAACATCATGGGATACCATTGTAATAGGTGGTGGGCAAGCCGGATTAGTTACAGGATATTATTTAAAAAAATTGAAAGTGGATTTTGTCATCCTTGACGCCCACGCTATAACGGGCGATTCATGGCGCAGGCGCTGGGATTCCCTACGGTTGTTTACCCCGAATTGGCTTAACAGTCTTCCGGGAATGCCGTTTCCTGCAGGTGATGAATTTCCTTCCAAGGACGCGGTTGCCGATTATCTAATTAGTTATAAAGAAGCTTTCGACCTTCCTGTGCAGAATGGCTGCCATGTCATCGGGTTAAATAAGACAACTTCGGGCTACCAAGTCACTGCCTCTGACGGTATCCGTTTTGCCGCCAGCGTAGTTATTGCAACGGGTAATTATACCAAGCCTAAAATTCCGGCATTCGCCAAAACACTAGACAGAAGCACTAAACAGGTGCATTCCTCGAATTATTTAAATTCTTCCCAGCTTCCTGACGGTGATATACTTGTCGTTGGGGCCGGGACATCCGGGCTGCAGATCGCACTGGACCTGGTTCAAAATAAAAGAAAAGTTTATGTAGCGGGCAAGCCGCCTGGCCACATTCCTGATCTTATATTCAAATACTTTGCAAAGCAATTCGTATGGTTCGCGACTAATATCCTGAATACCAGCACACCCATCGGACGCAAAGCCGGAAAAGCATTTAAATCAGGACAGGCTGCCCCGCTTATTAATATTACTTTGCATGATGTTATAGATGCCGGTGCCACGCACTTGCCCCGAATTGTCGAAACGAATGAGGGCTGGCCAGTCTCAGCAGACGGGAGGCAGTTGAAAGTAGCAAATATTATATGGGCCACCGGTTTCACGCCCGATTATTCCTGGGTAAAAATAAACGGCTGCTTTGATGATAATGGATACCCATTAACTACCCGTGGTATTTCCAATAACTGCGAGGGGATGTATTTTATAGGGTCGGCATTTCAATACGGTTTAACTTCAGCGTGGCTTGGCGGAGTTGCCCGCGATGCTGACTTTATTTGCCAGGACCTCTCCCGGTTTGTAAAGCAAAAATTAAAATCAATTGCATAGGTATTTTAGGCTGACAGTGCGGATAATTCATTACGTCTTTGATACAAAACGCTTCGATCAAACGCCGAACTGTCTTAAGTGGTGGTCCATGTGCATATAGGCGATAAGGCCCCATTGCTTGCGGGAAAGCCAACCCAGTCCCGCATGTAAGGACTTAATAGGTCGCTGATGCGTAGTAAATCTTTCCACCGATATTATTGCAGCATTTTGTTGCTCCTCAAACTGCCGCTCATTGGTTTGATGCCGCGATTCAAGGCGTTTAGGGCCGATGCGGTTCCTGGGCAGCCTGGCGAAATAATTGAAGCAAATAAACTGTTTTACACGCTGGACGATAGTCGGCCTTTGATAGGCGGTTTCATCATCAAACATAAAATTATTTGCCAAAGTGCAGTGCAGCAGCATTTCCGTTACCTGCATCTTTCCCCAGTGATTACCGCTGTCGGGCTTTAATAGTTTTAATCTTTCGATCACGGCTTCAGCTGTCGCCGGATCCCATAGGTTTTTTTTCATTGAACTTATAACTAGTTTTACTTCCAGATGTCATGATCAAAAATATGCTTTAGATCTGATGTCATTACGTGACACGGGGTCAAAAATGACCCCGCGGCAAAATAGACTGTCGATAGCATTCGGATCTCCTGATAACAAAATAGAGCACCAGAGCGCCGCTTTTGTCAAATAACTAATTGACTGTTTAATTGACTTTTGCAATATCTGCTGCTCGTTTAGCTGTAAACTTGCCGTTGCTGACCGTAAGGGTTTTTTGATTAGCGTCATTTATCAATACACCGACGAAGTTCCCGGAGATCGTGCCTCCCACAGCATCGTAAGTATCAACATTAACTGTACCGCTTGAACTTTCAAGCAGATAGACTTTTCCCCCTATATGTACAGAAAGAATAAGCCCTACGTTAGTGAAGTTGCCATCGCCGGTTTTCAGGTTGGCGCCTAAAGTTTGCGAACTTTTGCCGCTGCCGTCAAAATCAAGGATAAATGAATCCTTTGTATTATCGGCATTGGTTTTGGTGTCAACCACTTTAACGAAGGTGTATTTACCCCCAGTTACATACTTCCCTCCATTTGCGGTTTCGTCGGCTGCCCCGCTTAAAGTTATGCTTTGAGTACCTGCGCTGGTGCCATTTATCGTAGCAGTTACCTGTGCTTCGCCTCCGGTAGATTGGTCATTGTTTTTTTTGCAGGCACTAAAAGCTACAATTGCTGCAAGCAATGCTGTTTTCAATATTTGTTTTGTTTTCATGAAATTTGTTTTTATGTTTTATAATGCCGCAAAGTTGTTCAAACCGGCTCTGGCAAAAAATCGCTGAAAACATTGATTTTGTCGTTAAGGGGAAAACTATTGAAATTTATTATTCAGCTTTGCCAGGTCTACAAAAAACGATCACTGACTATGAACATTAACTTTATAAGATTCGACCATTTGCAGATCTGCATACCACCGGGCGCCGAGAATGAAGCGAGAGAATTTTATACTACTATTATTGGACTCACTGAAATCCCAAAACCGACACGGCTTTTAGCAAATGGGGGCTTATGGTACAGTGTGGCTGGTATACAGCTGCATATTGGTACGGATCCAATAACGGCAAAATCAAAAGCCCATCCGGCATTTCAGGTGGCCGATGTTGCCAGGGTGAGGGCCTACCTGGAGTCTCGCCTAATCGTCACTAAAGATGAAATACAGATCGACGGGCAGGAGCGATTTTCTTTTCAGGACCCATTCGGCAACAGGATCGAGCTGCTGGAGAATTTGTTTGGTCCGCAGACGCGCGACCTCAAATAGATAAGAGATGAATTTGCTTTAGACGAGATGCCCAGTCGCAAGACTCTTGCTTTGCCGGGGATCCAACGTCTTTATGGGTGCTCTCGGGTGAAAAACTAACTAAAGACTGTACCTCGCGGATACGACCCCAGGGTGGCAGATTTGTATTATAAAAATAATAAAAAAATATATGAACAACAACAAGCTAAATGTTCTCCGGGAAGTAGTCGAAAATGGTTTTGGAATGGCAGATATGGATATAATCGATCGATACGTTTCCGAGGATGTAATTGAACACCAATTTGGCAGAGCAAACGGAAGGGACAGTTTAAAGAAATCGATCACCGGACTTGCTTTGGCTTTCTCTGACAGAAAATATAAGCTGTTACAGCAAGCGGTTAAAGGCAATAGGGTATGGGGACATTATCAATTTACCGGGAAACACACCGGGGTATTTGTGGGTCATGAGCCAACTGGAAAAATGGTGTGTATTGATGTAATGGACATCGTGATTATAAAGTATGACCAGATTGTCGAACATTGGGGTGTTCCCGACAGGCTGGCCTTATTAGCACAGATCGGGGCGATAGGTGGTATTACATAATCCGCTGGATCTCTATTGTCTGGTTGAATTTTCTACTGTAAACAGACAATTACTCCTTTCGGAGACCAGTCCAAATTACAATAATTAAGGCAACGGTCGAAGCAGCCGTGCGTATTTGATGGAATAGCCACCATTTGTCTCTCAGCCCAGTCCAGTTGGCGGGAATGCTGTGTTTATCCCAGGTCATAATAATGGCATTTATTGGCTGGTTACCGAACCTGGTGATCAACCCTGTTACCATAAACAATCCGGCTGCAAATAATAGGGGAAGCCATATTGTTTTATTTTTCCTTTGCAGGATTGCGCTAAACAGGGTGGTTAATATAGTCAAACCGCCTATAATCGGCATTACGTTATTAAGTGCTTTAATTGCACTCTGCTGTTGCTCGACATAGGCAACCATGGACAGGCTTTGAGGATCGGTTCCGACCCATATCCCGAAAATAATACCTGTAAGGAAAGCAGCTAAAAGGGTGTTAAGTAATCTGATTAACGTATTCATATTTAAACTGAGATTGTTGGTTAGTAAGGCGGGCTAAATAGTTCTCGTGTGCAAAGCAAAAATGGAGAAAATGTGCGCCTGCGAAAATCCCGGAATACCATGATTAATATGAGGGTTACAGGTCAAAGATCCTTTTTAAAATAGACGCTTACGTTATTCGGTTTATACTTGCCAAATTCTTCAACAATGCAGTAACCGCACTTTTTATAAAATGAAATGGCAGCTTCCTGTAAATTGCCAGTTTCAAGACAGGCAACTTTTTTGCCGTTACGTTTTGCATACGTTTCTAATAAATCCAGGATGCGATTTGCGAAGTTATTACCGCGGTATTTTGCATCAACAAACATCCGTTTGATCTCAGCATACTCGTCAAAAAGTTTAACCGCCCCCATACCGATCAGCTTCTCATCATAATAAGCACCAAGGATATACGCCCTGCTTTGCCGGAGGGTCTCAATGGAATCGAGATTACACATTTCTAAACCATATAAGCTTATCTGAAAATCATTGAGACTTTCTATCATAAGCTGTAACTCACGATCGTCATAGGATACCTGGAAGAATTGTATTTGCTGATCCATAACAGCAAAATTAATCGCACTATGCGAAGAAAGACCCGGATATTAAAAAAATCACGGGTATTTTGTGATAGCAAATTTGTCTGCGGGATCATTCCTGTATAAATTCTTGCCTGACAGGCAATACTCCTATTGCTAGTTAGCGGATAAGACGTACAGGGTCAACTTTCTTAAATATATAAAACGAATCGTTCAGGCGGTTTATTTTTCCAAGTATTGGCAGGTGCCTTGGCCGCTTTTTTAAAACCCAGCGAGCTGATCAATTTGATGGATACCTGGTTATCAATTTTAATGACTGCTTCGATAGTTCTGATCCCTATCTTACTAAAAAGCCATTGGATCATACCTGATAAAATCTCTTTGGCAATGCCCTGTTCTATTTACATTGACGATCTGCTACCAGTCAATTACACCGACAAGCTCGGCGAACATTTTCTGCGGATGAAGATCTTTCCGGTCCATTGCTCTGAGCATCCCGGTTGTATAGGAGGTAGCCTCCCGCGGGTTTTGTATAAGCTGCCTCGGAGTGTAAACCAAGTTGTTTTTACTGACCGTATACGAAATAACTGTTTGCCCATCTTCCGGCCTGAACCAAACGAGCGGGCAAGAGCCAACCATCTGTCAGGTTCCAGAGGCTGTAAATTAGATGGTCTCCCTGCCGCCCGTCTGGCTATCCGTCGATCTCCTGATGATGTAATTCCCGCCGGTCGGGATGGAAAAGCATAACCAAACGGCTCATCATACGGTTTCGCCCCGGTTGTGGTGAAGACGGTTCATTGATCACGATCCGGTAAAAACGCGTCAATACGGACCACTCCCTTCGTTTCTACAGATCTATGATATGGCTGGTAAGGAAAGGCAGATTTCTTTCACTGTATAAATTTTTTAGATATGCTGAAGCATTGTCCATAGGCTGCAAACCTACATAATACAAGCTGTTTAAACGCCACTTTGCGATAAATCACGGTTTTCTGTGATTGAACTGTCCTCGCTGATCAATGATATTCGCTGCCGTGCAGTTAGATACTGCCATTTACGATTGGGTTAATGCTGGTAATTGCCAGTTAATGCTTATGAAAAAGAATATCTATGCCAACATTTATCCGCTGTTTTTGCTGGCTGTTTGTTTGGTGGCTCAATCAAACCCAGCTATAATTTGGACTGATTGCTTTATACAACGATTGTCCTGCATTATGCTGAATAGGTTGTTTGTCCGGATAAAGACTGGTGACTGATCTCCTAAATCTTACTAACTTGTTTTACATAATCGTTCCATAATTTTAACTTTTACACATTGAAACCACTATTACTCATATTAGACGACTGGGAAGGCCTCCTTTCTATTTCGGCTGCTTTTCAAAGTCTGCGCACTATAGCTGAGGTCCGCTTCCTGGCTGTGCCTATCGCGGAGGCGCTGGACTCAGAGCTTCAGGATGTTCGTTTTTTAATGGCGCTGCGGGAGCGCACCACTTTAGATGAAGCTGTTTTCAAGCGACTCCCTAACCTTCAACTGATCCTTCAGACAGGGGGACATGCTTATCATATTGACACTGCTGCGGCACGCAGGCGCGATATTGCTATAGCGCTGGGGAGGCGCGTTAAAGCGCCTTTATTGGCTGTTCCGGAGCTTACCATAGCGATGCTGCTTAATCTATTTCATCTTTTGCCCCAAGCGCAGCTTGCTATGCGCGCCGGCAGCTGGCCTTTGTTAACGGGTCGTTCGCTAGCCGGGAAGCGACTTGGGATGTTGGGTATGGGCCGCCACGGAACCAGAATAAGTCACATCGCAAAAAACGCCTTTCAAATGGATGTGGTTGCCTGGGACAGGACCGGGAATAACCTACAAACGCCTGACGAGGTGCCGCGCCTTAGTCTCGAAGAATTGCTCAATACAAGCGACGTGGTTAGCATCCATCTGCGGCTCTCAACAGAATCTACTAAACTCATCAACGGCGAGCGGTTACGCCAGATGAAACCCGGGGCCTTTTTAATTAATACATCCCGTGGGGCGATCATCGATGAACCGGCGATGATCGACGCGCTTCTTTCCGGAAAGCTTGGCGGCGCGGGGCTGGACGTATTTACAGAAGAACCCTTGCCGGCAGATTCGCCCTTAAGATCAATGGAGAATGTGCTGCTTACCCCGCATATCGGCTGGACAATTAAAGAAGTTTTTGAAGAGTTTGCTCAGATTGCGTGTACGCAGTTAAATGAATATCTGGAAGGTACGCTGAGCACATCGGAGCTTTATAATGCGTGATGAAGATGCCAGGCTTGGAATTGAATTACTAGGTGTTTCTATATGCCCAATATAATTTTGAAGATGTTTTAAATGTTCAATTTTCCACAACTTAATTGCAATTCCTTTAATAATTGCTGTTCAATAAACTTCCATTGGTCTGCGGGTGTGGAGACGCTGAATCGTGAGCGATAGATTTTAAAGACCTGTGGATTTATATTTTTTTCTGCCGATTTCCGGAAGTTATAAGCGGTACGTTTTGAGATTTTTTTATTAACGTGTTTGACAGGTAGTTCTATTCGGCTGGAAATTTTTACAAAGAGAAAAGATTTCAATTCACTATATTTTCCAAGTGGCTATAGTAATATTCAGAGTATGCCTTATTGGTGAAGCGCAAGAAAGTCTATTATATTGTACCTATGTTGCACCCAAAGAAATTGTGCATGAAATCTAAAACTATCTACAAGTAAGGGTAAAATAAAAAAAGCCGCTACAGGAGCGGCTTTTCAAGTACCCAGGATGGGAGTTGAACCCACACGGACATTGCTGTCCACAGGATTTTAAGTCCTGCGTGTCTACCAATTCCACCACCCGGGTAGCACAGCCCTCACCCATCAGACAAGTAAGGGCAAAAAAAATCCAAACTTTCGGTTTGGATTGGAGCGAAAGACCGGGCTCGAACCGGCCACCCCGACCTTGGCAAGGTCGTGCTCTACCAAATGAGCTACTTTCGCTTGTTACCGGCAGCAACCCAGCTTCCTGAGCCCCCTGCCCGCGTATAAAGAACTGTTTTTTGGGACTGCAAAAATAGGGATTGCAGCCATACCGAAAAATATTTTTTGTTTTTATTTGTACTGCGGTGTGTAGAGCGTATTGCCTGGTACATTCACTTCCGGCCGGCCTTTATAACGCTTGCCCCATAAACCAAAACTACCCCCTACCAAAAAAGCAAGAATGCAAAAAACCTGCAGGTAAAAAAGGAAAACAGAAGAATTTACCCAACTATAAGCAAAATCCTGTTCCTTGGGATCTTTATATTCGATTGGCTCCAGTGTGTCCATATTGGTTTTTATTATTACCCGCAAAAATAGCGCTTACCATTTATATTACACAGGTTTATGACCCCTAATTTCTGAAAATTTTCTTTTCCCCTCTACAAAATAAGCCCATACAATACTCCCGCTGAGCCAGCCTTGCAGAACCCCTTTTCGACTGGCCGGCCAGCGGCTCTCCCTGCGCTTACATAAAGCCCAGTAGATGAAACCCGCATGCGCCTGCGCCACAGCCATAAAATACCCACCATCGCCTGTAAACAGGTTTTTCCAGGCCACCAGCCCGTCCAATGCAATGCGTACCGGCAGCTTCCAGCACAATTGCTGCCATGGCAGGTTCTTGAACAGCATGATCAGGTTGTTCCTGAAATTAAGGTATACTTTTCGCGGGCTCCCGGTCGGTAAAGTGCCCCCGCCCACATGATATACCACCGATTGCGGACAGACCATTACACGGTAACCCGCCAGCTGCATCCGCCAGCACAGATCAATCTCTTCCATATGGGCAAAAAAATATTCGTCCAGCCCGCCGCAACTGACATATACAGCTGCCCGCACAAATAAAGCCGCCCCGCTGGCCCAGAAAACCGGCGCTGTATCATCGTATTGCCCCAAATCTGGTTCACACATGTCAAACACGCGGCCCCTGGCAAATGGGTAACCCAGCGCGTCTATCCACCCCCCCGCGGCACCGGCATATTCAAACAGGCGGGGATTCTTTTGCATCCGTATTTTGGGCTGACAGGCGCCAATGGCCGGATCGGCCTCCATCAAAGCGATCACCGGTTCCAGCCAGCCGGGCATTACTTCCACATCAGAATTCAGCAAAACATAATAGTCCGCTGCTACCTGTTTCAGCGCTTCATTATAACCTTTCGCAAAACCAAGATTCTGTGGCAGCAAAATGATGTGCAACAAAGGATATTGCTGCCGCAACCAGGCCACGGAATCATCGGTAGAGGCATTGTCGGCCACTACCACGGTAAAATGCTGGTAGGTACCGGCCAGCACCGACGGCAGGAATTGCTGCAGGTATTGTTTACCGTTCCAGTTTAATATAACAATGGCGACTGTGGGCATGAATGTTTATCATGAATAAGCTCCAAAAATAAGTGATGCAGGATAAACGAACGCAATTCGATGTTAAAACAGGATGGCCCGGCAAAAGCCCCGCCTCCATCCTCCCCGCTAAATGAAAAAATCAATTTACATTCGGTAAATGATAGCATCCCTCTTTAACTGGCGTACCGGGCTGGCCCTGGTGGCCATTGTTATTGTAAGCAGTTCTGTTTTTTATTCGCAATACCTGGCTAAAAAAATCATCAAGGAAGAAAGGTTGCGGGTAGAGCAATGGGTGGAGGCAGAAAAACTGCTGGTCAACGATGCCAGCGGCGTCAGCACCAAACTGATCACCTTAATCATTCCGGAAAATAAGACCATCCCGATCATCGTTACCAACGAAAAAGGAGAGATCATTACCTACTCCAACCTGGATTCTGTGAAGGTGGCCACGGATACCGGTTATGTGCAAACGCAGTTAAAACTGTTCAAGTCGCAGAATACGCCCATCGAATGGATCAATCCCCTGCGCCCCGACCAGCGCGATTATTATTATTATGGGCACACCAGCCTGCTCACGGAAGTAGAGTATTTTCCGCTGATACAGCTGTTTATCGTGGCCCTGTTTATTATCATTACCATCATCGCCATTAGTACACGTAACAAATCTACCCAGAACCAGGTTTGGGCGGGTATGGCCAAAGAGACCGCCCACCAGCTGGGCACCCCTATCTCATCGCTGGAAGGCTGGGTAGAGATGCTAAAAGAAAACCCTTCCAACGATTACATTACACCTGAATTGAAAAAAGACGTGGACCGGCTGAAACTGGTATCGGACCGGTTTGGAAAAATCGGCAGCAAACCACAGCTGGAGCCGAATAATATTGTAGAAGAGACGGAGAAAATGGTAGAATACATCCGCAAACGCGCCACGGGAAAAGTACAGTTTATCCTCAACAACAATGGCATGCAGTCGGTCAGCGCCGCCATATCGCCACCCCTGTTCGATTGGGTAATTGAGAACCTGCTCAAGAATGCGCTGGATGCCATGGACGGAAAAGGCATTATTACCATCGATATTAAAAACAATCAGAAAGATATTTTTATAGATGTAACAGATACGGGTAAGGGCATCAGCGCGGCCAATATCAGCAAGGTATTCAAGCCTGGTTTTACCACTAAAAAAAGGGGCTGGGGACTGGGATTAAGCCTCTCTAAGAGAATCGTTGAGCAATTCCACAATGGCAAACTGGTAGTCAAACAATCGGAACCGGGCAAGGGCACCACCTTTCGCATCACCCTGCCGGGTTTGGTGATCGGTTGATGAGTTGATTGGGTTAAGCTGGCAGGCCAAAATAAAGGCCGGCCGCAGTCCCCTTCCCTATGGTAAGCCCGATCCGGCAAATTTTTGCAGGTCGACTTTTTACTTTTGATTGTTAAGCCGCTCACTGCCAGAAAAGCGGAATGGCTGATTGGCAAACCAGTAAGCGTTCTTACCAGTTAACCAGTCAGCCATTCAACCAAGGTGCGGAAGAGGAGATTCGAACTCCCACAGTCTTTCGACCGCTACCACCTCAAAGTAGTGCGTCTACCAATTTCGCCACCCCCGCAGGGCCTGCAATTTAGTTGAAAAGTTTGATTGGTTGATTAGTTGCGGCACCAGGTACCCATATTTTTCTGCTGCCGGCGCCTAAATTGCCTGAAACAACCGCTTTACCCATCAACGGATCAACCCGTCAACGATCCACCACCCCACCCTAACTTAACAAAACCATAACCCCCTATTTAGCGGATAAGCGCCGATTCAGGCGTCGAGTTTCTGCATACTTGCGTAACTTTACAACAGCTTTGAACCAGCAAGCGCACCCATGCCATGAGCGAGCATATCAACAAAGATGAAAATGTTTTAACGGATATTCTTTCGGCAGCCAGGTCGTTGTTTGAAAAGCAGGGCCTGCGCAAGACCACCATGGATGATATCGCCTCCCGTATCGGGAAATGTAAGGGCGCGCTGTATTATTATTTTGCCAGTAAAGATGAAATCTTCGAAGCCGTCGTTCACCAGGAAATGACGGAGTTTTTTAAACTGGTCAGTTTTGCCACCAGCGAAGTATATGGCGCGAAAGAGAAATTGATCGCTTATTGCAGAACACGTCTAAAGAAAATAGGTGAATTGGGCAACCTGAACGAGGCACTGAAAAAAGATTTGATAGATTTTGCAGGTAAAATGGAAGGGATCCGGAAAAGATATGATACGCTTCAGGTTGACCTGGTAAAGGAAATCATTATAGAAGGTATCCGAAATGGTGAGTTTCGGAAAATGGACGCAGCCTATATTGAATCATTGTCTTATCTCATTGTAAGTTCTTTCAAGGGACTTGAAATGCCGTTGAACGTAGACAAACAACAATATACCAGCCTTAATAAAAGAGCTGAATTTATTGTAAATGTAATGGTAGATGGTATTGGTTGCCAGAAAATAGCCATCCCCGAAATGATCTCTTTTAACTAGCCGCAACCGCTTTTTTTTCCGGCAATAATTTGTTTCCCACCAGGCTGAACAAGGCTATACCCACCACCGCGCAGCCAATGCCACACAGCACATCCAGTACATAATGGTGATTGGTATAGATGGCCGAGAACCAGATGCCACACATTACCAGGGCAAATACAAATTTCATATACCGAAGCTTATATTTTACCGAATAATAAAACACCGTTATCGGGTAAGCGGAATGCAGCGAAGGCATCGCCGCAAATATATTAGAGCTTTTTGTATACAAGGATTGAAAAATGGGCAGGTGCACCATCTGATCAAAACGGGCCAGCCCGGCCGTACTGCCCGTGGTATGCGGGTTAAAGACAAAGCCATGCTCGCTGATATACCAGGGCGGCGCAGCAGGATACGCATAATAAATAATAAACCCCAGAAAGTTCACCAGCAAAAATGTAAAAGCAAAAAAGAAAAACCCACGCCGGTTTTTGATATACAGCCAGAAACCAAATAACAACGGTACCGGTATCCAGCAGAGATAGAAAAGACCCGCCATGGCATCCAGCAAAACATGGCGATGCAGCTGCCAGTATTCATTGGGCGTAATCACGCCACCGGAAGCTGTATGAATGCCAAAAATATTTTTTTCTGCATTATAAATACTTTCTATGTGCACGGTGCCATACCGGTAATTGGGAAAGGCCTTCATGTAATCAAAAATGATCCAGTAAACAATAAAGATGGAAAAGGCCGTTACAAAGCGCCTCGTTGCGTGGGAAGCGAAAAAAAGTCCATTGCACAATACAACCAGCACCAGCTGTTCCGGCCGGAAGCCGATAAGCAGCCAGGAAACCAGCAGATAAGCCGCTGAAATAGCAGCCATTACCAGCAAATTCCTTACAGTAAATAATTTTGACGGCATTCAGAGCGGGCTATTGTTTTTTATCTTTAAACCCGGATTGGAAGAATATATCCCAGAAATTAGAGCTTACACCATATCCCTTGCTGGAGTCTGAATAATGATGAAGCATATGGTGCTGTTTGATGCTTTTCATCAGCCTGCTTTTGAAATTACCGTGGTGGATGGCATAGTGTATCATATCATATACCAGGTAACCTACCACAAAACCGGCAAAGAAGGCATCCATCATTCTTGCAGGCAACAGCCAGAGAAACAGCAAATAGAAGAGAATGGCCAGCGGGATGCTTACTGAAGGAGGCATCACCAATCGCCTGGCATCGCGCGGAAAATCGTGGTGTACGCCATGGAAAATAAAATGCAGTCGCAACCCCCATTTTGACTTAGGTACAAAATGAAAAACAAAGCGGTGCAACAGGTATTCAGCAATGGTCCATATAAAAAAACCGGCTGCCAGGTAAAGAAAAAACCAACCAATTGTATTGCCGTTTGCAGAAAAAGACCGATAGGTAAAAAAAACCACTACCGGCAGGTATATAATCAAGGGTACTGTAAAATGAACTTTTGAAAGCCGCTCCATAAATCCATTCCGGAACATCCGCACTGACTCTGTTCCATTTGACACATAATTCTTTGGCATAGTACTATATTTTAAGGCGGTCTATAATTTCCTTTCCGTTCGACGTATCAATTCCTTTAATTTCTACGTACTCTACTTTTGGCAACCACATAGACCCGCCCGTAATCTTGATAAAAATTCTTTTCAGTATAACTTTTTTAGCATTTACCGTGGTATATACATTGTACTTATTATCAATTACCGATTTAACCAGGTAAAAACTGTGTTTCTTCGATGAGACAAAATGCATTTCGTATCCATCTTCATTTTTCAGCGCTTTTGCCTGTATACCATAGGCAAAAGTACGTTGTATATAAGAAAGTTCCTGCCGCTGCCCCTGATCCGAATACCTGATCCAGTAAACATGTACCGGCTCTTCTTTGTTCAATACCCCGTTCACCACGTTCAGGTCGCATACAATTGTGTTCTTGTTAGAGGTACGCTGAAGATAAAACAGCTGGTTTGGATTGCCTGGCGGCACCGGAAAACTGTCTGTTATATCTGCCGTAGCCGCCACATTAACCCTTTGGGCCTGCAGCACAGTGCCGGCGGCCAGCAGACATGCCAGCAGGGCTACTACTTTTACCACGCCCTGGCCTGTTTTCTTTTTTGCAGACCGCTCCTTTTCCTCAAAAGCTTTTTTGGCGTCGGTCAGCCGCCGGATGGCTGTTATATTGGTCAGCACCGCCATAATACTGATCGGAATGGTAAAAATGGAGATGGTCTCAAAAATATGAAAGGGGATGCCTTTTACATATAATTTGTAGTCGCCCCCGATAAATTTGGCCATGATACCGCATAACAAGGCAGTGATGCCCACCAGTACCACCCTTTCGGGCCGCTGCATCAGGCCTCCTTTTAAGGCGATGCCCAACCCTTCCGCCCTGGCACGGGTATAACTGACCATCATGGATCCGATCAGTGCGATAAAGGCAAAGAGGGAACTGAGAAAATAATGGTGTGCCACCAGGTAATAACAGATACCCAGGAACATAATCAGCTCGCTGTACCTGTCCAGCACCGAATCATACATGGCGCCAAAGGCAGATGCCATATTACCCAGGCGGGCCACCTGCCCGTCCAGCATATCAAATAAACCGGCAAACAGGATCAGCGCGCCTGCCCAGCCAACATAGGAAAGATCACCGCGATTGCCTTCTTCCGCGCCCCTGATAAAAATAACCGCCACCCCGATATTCAGCAACAGCCCGATGGTGGTTACACCATTGGGCGTTAAACCAATTTTGATCAGCAGCTTTACCAGCGGATCAATTATTTTGTAAATGGTATGTTGAAGTGTGTTGCGTACACTACTCATAGCAGCTCTTTTAAAAGTCAAATTTAACTCTTCCCCTGATACCCCACTGCGGAACATTGGCATGATCCAGGTAACTGAATCTTTTGACCACATCCACCCTTATCAGTTTAAAAATATTGGCAATACCGGCACTTACCTCAATATAAGGCTCCTGTGAAAGGCTGAAAGTAGACGTAACCCCATCCGTTACCGGGAATTTCAATTGGTCGGGTGTTTTATTGGGATTGTTTTCATCGCGCAGCGCACCGATCAGCAGCTTGCCCGTGATCACCTCCCTCCATTTCAGTTTTTTCAGGAGCGGGATCTTATTAAATATAAACCCATTAAAATAGTGGTCTACGTTCAAGGAAGCATAATGATCGCTCACAAATTCAAGAAAATTCATGAGGTTATAAGAATTCAGCTGGTAAGTATAGGTCTGGTTGGCCCGGTGAATCGTCAGCAGCGGAAAGGGCACTTTTCCAAACAAATACCCGCCTTCCAGTGAGATATCGGTATACCCCAGCTGCGACAAATAAAATCTTTTATAAATATTCAGGTTCAGGCTCTGGTAATTGTATTCGCCGCCAAAAAGACCTTTTATGCCGGCAATATAACGCAGCCTGAAAATCGGGTATTTATTGATGATGGGGATGCGGTATAATTTGCCCTGGTAAAACTGTTCATGTGGCGCATAACGGAATTCTGCCGACAACTCGCCGGTTTTGATATCGGGTATATTGAAAGGATTTCCGTTGTTCAGTTTAGTATATACAAATTCTTTACCCGCCGGGGCCTGTTTCCAGTATTTGGCGCTAAAGGTATATGAGAAATTATTTTCCAGTTCACGCACATAATCGAAACGGAAAATATCATTGTACAGCCATTTGTTATTGTCACCACGCTTAAAAGACAGCAGGAAATTATCTTCTTGTACAAACTGCAGTTCCTGCCCGGGTATCTTGGTATCGCGCTGAAAAGAGGCCCGCAGGTAATTCAGGGGAAATGCATAAATGGTTTTATTACTGAGAGAATAAGTGCTACTTAAAAAATACTTCCATCGTTCATCTTTGAACCCGTAAGCCAGGTATTCTTCTGTATAAAACCGGTTGCTCAGTTTGGGTGTGGTACGTCCGCCTGCCCGCAGCCGGAAACCTTCTACCGGGTTAAAGCTGTAAAAAGTACTGACCGGCCCCACTTCAAAAATATTCAGCGATTTGTAGCCCGCCAGCAACAGGGTGGCAATATCGAGCGTTCTTTTGAATGAAGGCATTTTTTTGAGGCTATCTATATTACCGTACACTTTTGATTCGGAACGCGAGAGCGAATCGTGCCGGGTGGTATCCCAATAAGCACTGTTGCGGGTTAGCGCATCTTTCTGCACAACCGTTCTGGGACCAGCAAAAACAGAATCGTCAAAAACCACATCCGTTTTAAAGTCTTTGTATGATACGGTTCTTTCCCCTACAAAACCACCACCGTTCTTCGATAAACCGAAATCTGCAATCATATCACTTTTGGAAACATGGTAGCGGCCGTTGGATCCTTTTTCAAAATCCTGGTTTATTTTGAGCTCGCGCACAAAATTGATATTGGCATATTTGCTAACCAGTATGTTCACTTTCTGAATGGCATATTTACCGTCGAGGGTAATATACAGGGTACCGCGCAGCAACAGATCGTTGGGGTTGCGGGGAGAGAAATACAGCCGAATCAATTTTTCCCCGTTTACTTCCATGGTATCTTTGATAAAATACATATAGAAAGTAGGTGCCATTTCTGCCACGGGGCTCAGGAACTGGTTGGTTAGCAAAGACAGGTTATTGCTGTAAATGTCCACATCCTCATACAGGCGGTTCAGGTAAGTGCTCACCCCGCGACTGTCGATGAATTCACCGAAATCAACTTTCTGCTGTGCGGTGATGATAGTTTTGTTCCGTTCCGGCTTTTTCTGGTAATAATTTTTTGAAATGGTCTCTTCCAGGTATACCGGTGCCACCGATCGGCCTTCAATTTTTGAAGTATCTGCATTGTCAAACACAAACCCGAATTTTTTGGTAAACCGGTTCTTCTTTAATTTTTCAGACAGGCCACTGAGCGATACCTGTAGCTTTTCATATTTCTCGTAAGACGAAGAAGAATACCCTTCCATCCGGTTATCTGCCTTGTTGTCGATTACCTTGCGGATCAAATCTACTGCCGGGTTGTTTTTATTGGTATACCGGGCCTTGTTTTTCTTTGTGATGGTAACATTGTTCAACTCATTGTACAGGGGGTGCAGAAGCACATTGATCTCCAGCGAGCCGGTATCCTGCTTAATAGGTATCCGCAGCTTTTTATACCCCACAATAGAAAACTCAATGTACGTAACCGGGTCGTCTGACTGTAAAAAATACAAACCTGCCGAATCGGTTCTCACGCCGTGTGCATTCTTAAAATAAACGCTTACATTAGAAATGATGATGCCTGTAACTGAATCCTTCACGGTTCCTGTTACGGTGATGCCCTGTCCCAATACAGTGCCCGAAATAAATACCATACTAATGATCAATAATATCCATCCTGTCCTTCTTTTCCAGCTTTGCGCCATTATATTTCTATTTAAAAACAAACCTCTTTTGCAAAAAATAATTATAAAACACGCCTACTACCACACTTACGATAATTCTTGCTATTATGTAATTAACTGTTGTATAATATTTGAACAGGTGCATGCCTGCAGCATTCAGTGCTATACTGCCCGCCCAAACCAGTAGATACCGCATTATTTGCACCCTTGTATTATTCCGACCCTCATTAAATACCCAGCTCCTGGAAATAATAAAATTCACGATCCCGCCGCACACTGCCCCTTCAATAGTAGCCAGTACAACCATTCGGGGAGTGGTGTCGGTTAGCTGAACCAACAGGATGTATATCAAAAAGTCCGCCACAGACCCAATAATTGCCGACACCTGCGCTTTCAGAAAAGTAAGCATGTCAAAAAATATTAATCCATACGGCCAATTGCAGCAGCACGTTGGCATAAATACCCGCCACCACATCGTCTGTCATAACACCCCAGCCGCCCGGGAGTTTTTCAGCAGCCGAAATAAATAGTGGTTTGGCAATGTCGAAAAACCGGAACAGTGCCAGTCCCGCCAGGGCATAAGGCCAGGTATGGGGCACAAACAGCAGGGTACAGCACATGCCTGCTACCTCGTCGATGACTATTTTACCGCTGTCTTTTCCCCAAATCGCTTCCAGTCTATTGGAAACCAACACGCCCGCTAACAAGACCACTAAAAAAAGAACTACCTGTGCCGGTCCATGTACAAAGGAAGGACGAATAAACCACCACAATATTGTATACAATACAGCAGCAATTGTGCCCCCCCCCTTTACATAGCCAATACCGCCACAGGTAGCAAGCATTTTCAGGAAGATCATACGGTTGCCAGTTCTTCCTCGTAGTAATCCAGTCCAAGATGAGTAATCAAATCTTCACCCATCAGGTAACGCAATGTATTTTCCAGTTTTATAAGTTGTTTAAAGATATCGTGCTCAGGGCGCAGCTCGGGCAGTGTCTGGGGCGATTTAAAATAGAAACCCAGCCATTCCTGGATGCCCGACAGGCCGGCGCGTTTGGCAAAATCGGCAAACAGGGCCAGGTCCAGCACCACTGGTGCCGCCAGTATCGAGTCGCGACACAAAAAGTTGATTTTTATTTGCATTTTATAGCCCAGCCAGCCAAAAATATCAATATTGTCCCAGCTCTCTTTATTATCGCCGTGCGGCGGGTAATAGTTGATGCGTATTTTATGGTAGACATCGCCATAGAGGTCGGGGTTGTCTTCTGGCCGAAGAATATCTTCCAGTACGCCCAGCTTGGATACTTCCTTGGTTTTAAAATTGTCTGGTTGGTCAAGCACGTAGCCATCGCGGTTACCGAGTATATTGGTAGAGAACCAGCCGCTGAGCCCCAGTGCCCGGGCCTGCAGGCCTGGTGCCAGGATGGTTTTCATGAGCGTTTGCCCGGTCTTGAAATCTTTGCCCCCCAGGGGTGTGCCTGTCATTTTAGCCAGTTCAATCAGGGCCGGTATATCGCAGGTTAAATTGGGCGCACCGTTCATAAATGGTATGCCCAGTTTGAGCGCGGCATAGGCATAGATCATGCTGGGTGCAATGGCCGGGTCATTGTTTTTCAGCCCCGCTTCAAAAGAACCAATGGTTTGGTGCACGGCGCTTGCCTGTATGTATTTTTCTGTAGAACCGCACCATACAATCACGATCCTGTCAAGCTGGTGCTGTGCTTTAAAGTTTTCGATATCGGCCACCAATGCTTCAGACAGTTCATATTTGGTATCCGCTTTTTTTACATGGGTACCATCCAGGTTCTGGATATAGCTTTTGTCAAACACCGCCTTCATTGGCCTGATGGCTTCCAGCTCAGGCCGCACGGCATGCAATAGCATGGGTTCCAGCACTTTTGCTTTAGATGCCGCCTCAAATACATTGTCTTCGTATACATCCCAGCCGCCGAAAACGATATCGTTCAGATCGGCCAGCGGCACAAATTCCTTTATTTTCGGAAAACGGTGTTCGGTGCGTTTGCCCAAGCGGATGCTGCCCATTTGGGTAAGGGAACCAACCGGCTTGGCCAGCCCTTTTTTTACTGCTTCCACCCCGGCTATAAAAGTGGTGGCAACGGCCCCCATACCGGGAATCAATACGCCCAATTTTCCTTTGGCCGGCGCTATGTGCTTTTCCATGTTTTTAAATTTTATACTAAAAAAAGTCTATATCCATTTATGCTCCCTGTACCATTGCAGGGTTTCTGCCATACCTGTTTCAATATCATAAGCCGGTTGGTAGTTCAGGTCTGCCCGGCTTTTTGCAATATCGCAACCCCAGTTGCTGGCCGTAAGTTCTTTTACCTTATCCTTGTTCAATACAGGTATTTTGCTGCTTTTGCTATAGAGTATATCCATGCCGGCGGCAATTGTTTTTATTAGACCCAGGGGCAATTGCAAACGGGCTGTTTTTTTTCCGGTAATTTTTTTTACAGCGTCGGCAAATGCATACCTGTTATACAATTTACCATCGCTGATGTTGTAAAATTCGCCATTAATTTTGCTGTTAAGACTACCAATTGTCAAAGCTGCCAAATCTTTAACATATACGAAACTCAGTTGCTGTTCGCCGCCGCCAACATATACTTCCAGCCCCCTGTTAACTGATTTTATAAGCAGGAGCAGATCTTTTTCACGCGGTCCGTATACCGCCGTTGGCCGCAGCCCGATAAGGGGAAGGTTTGTTATTTCACGCAGGTATTTTTCAGCATGCAGTTTACTTTCTCCGTACCAGGTTACCGGACGGGGTATAGCATCGTCTTTTATAGGTTCGCCGTTGGCGGAAGGTCCTGCCGCTGCCAGGCTGCTGATAAAGATAAATTTTTGGATGCCGCCTTGCGCTTCCATGGCGGCTGTTGCCAGGTTGCGCGTTAATACCGCATTTGAAAAATCATAGGCGGCGGCTGTTTTTGCTCTTGTGGCGCCCGCTGCATGAACAATATGTGTAATGCCATACTGGTTCAGCAGGTTTTTCGTCTGAGTCACCTCAGATAAGTCCATTCCCACCACTGTTGCGCCTGTTGCTGCCAGGTGGCTGGTATCGCTCGATTTTCGCACCCCCGCATAAACTTCATAATCCTGTGAAAGAGCCGTTTCAATTAAATGGTAGCCTAAAAATCCACTGGCGCCCGTAATCAGCAATTTTCCTTTCATATTGATTTTTCAAAAATCCTGTACTTCTTGTAAGGCTTGCCGTTGATTTCTTTTATCGCCTTATTCATCAGGAAATTATCTTCCAGTACCCAGGATGCTTCTGCGGAGGTAATTCCTTTTTCCAGCACCTTTTTAATAATATCGGCATAGAATACCGTTTCTATCCCCATCTTTCGGTACCCTTCTATCACCCCCAGGGTTATGATGCGTATCTTCTTGATGCTTTTACGCTGGAACAATAGTTTAAATATACCGGTAGGAAACAATCGTCCTTTTTTAATGCGGCGAAGTATCTGGTTCACATCAGGAATGGCCAGGCTAAAGCCCACCATTTTTCCATTGTGTTCGGCCACCACGCAAAAGTCTTTGTCGAGGATCATTTTCAGATCTTTTGCGAGGTATTTAAATTCATTTTCCGTCATCGGCACAAATCCAAGGTTCTTATCCCAGGCAGAATTATAAATCGCTCTTATCTGGTCGGTCTCTTCTTTAAATTTTTTCAGGTTAATGGGCCGGAAGATGATGCCTCTCCTTTCCAGCCTTTCCTTGATCATATCTACGGTCTTCAGCCTTCTTTCATCCCTTTCCTCGGTACTGAAATGATAGGCTATCAGATCTGTTTTTTTCTGAAAGCCATATTTTTCAAGCAGGTCTTTGTAATAGGGTTCGTTATAGGTCATCATGGCCACGGGCGGACTATCGAATCCTTCAATCAGCAGGGCGCAGGTTTCATTGGTTGATAAATTTACGGGGCCAATCAGGCTGCCGGCAACACCTTTTTCCTTCAGCCATGTGGCAGCGGCGGCAAAGAGCATCGAAGCGGTTTCTTCATCGTTGATGCAATCAAAAAAACCAAAGAAACCATCGTTCGCCTTGTTAAAGCTATTGTGATTATTATTTAAGATGGCCGCAATCCGGCCAATGATCTTTTTATCATCGTAGGCAATAAAGCATTGTATAACCGAATGCTCGTGAAAGGGGTGTTTGCCCGGCGACAGCAGATCGCGCTGGGCGATGAAAAGCTCGGGCACATAATTACTGTTACCCTTATACAACTCATGGCCAAAATCAATAAAGGCAGCAAGTTCGGCAGCAGATTTTACTGCTTCAATTTTTTTCATGCGTTTTGCTTGATAAGTTCAACGCCCGTTTTCCTGGCAGCTTTTACCAGCTTGTCTATTGCTTCTTCAATCTGGCTGAAAGTATGGGTGGCCATCAGAGAAAACCGGATCAGCGAAGCATCTGAGGGAACCGCCGGCGATACGACCGGGTTTACAAAGACGCCGTTTTGTTCCAGCTGTTTGGTGAGCATGAATGTTTTTGCGTTATCCCTTATATAAATGGGTAGAATGGGGCTTTCTGTGGGACCCAGATCGAATCCATTTTCTTCCAGCATTTTTTTCGCATAGCGGGTATTGTTCCAGAGATTGGCCATATGGTGCGGCTCTGTTTCTATGATGGTAAGGGCTGCCAGTGCGCTGGCCGCAGAAGCCGGTGTAATGCTGGCGCTGAAAATAAGCGCCCGGGCATTGTGTTTAAGGTAATCGATGGTGGCTGCATCGCCCGAAATAAAACCACCCAGCGAAGCAAGTGATTTACTGAAAGTGCCCATGATTAAATCAACATGTTCTGTAAGACCGAAATGAGACGCGGCGCCTGCCCCGCGCTCGCCAATAACGCCCAGGCTATGTGCATCGTCTACCATGATATTGGCGCCATATTTTTCAGACAACTCAACAATCTGCGGCAGATTGGCAATATCGCCTTCCATGCTGAAAATACCATCTACGGCTATCAGCTTTACGGCTTCTTCGGGCAGGCCGGATAGCTTCTGCTCCAGGTCGGCCATATTATTATGGCGGTATTTGATAACCTTGGCAAAAGAAAGCCGGCTACCGTCAATGATGGAAGCGTGATCATATTCGTCCAGCAACAAATAATCATTTCTGCCTACGATGCAGGAAAGAACGCCCAGGTTAACCTGGAAGCCCGTACTAAAGGTAACAGCAGCTTCTTTACCGGTAAACTTTGCCAGCCGTTCTTCCAGTTCGATATGTATGTCCAGCGTGCCATTCAAAAACCTAGAGCCTGCGCAACCGGATCCATATTTATCCACAGCCCTTTTGGCAGCTTCTTTAATAACCGGATGGCTGGTAAGGCCAAGGTAAGAATTGGAGCCAAACATCAGCATACGTTTGCCGTTGATCCTCACTTCTGTATCCTGCCCCGACTCAATCACCCTGAAATACGGGTATAGATTTTTCGCTTTCACCTCTGCTACGTCTTTATACCTCGCTATTTTCTGCTGTAATTTCTTTTGCATTAGGCAATTTCTTTTCGGTGTAAAAGAATAGTGGTTTTAGATTACTGTAAAAGACTCGCAAAAATACTTGTAATTTTGAACATAATTGATTTTTAGTCAAAAATATCAGCTTTCCGCATGCCGAACAGGCACCCTGTCTGAAAACCGGTAAATAATTTGTTTATAAGTTCTTTTGTGGAAGGTCAACACGCTAATTTTTAAAGGGTTTGGGGGAACGATGCCAAAAACCAGGGCAACGCTTTCTTAATTTATCAAATATCAGTTATTAATTTTTTATGAACAAAGTTGCTGGTAAAAATTTGCTTAAAATCACATATAATT
>CAXTMV010000024.1:23792-35804 GCA_964245425.1 uncultured Flavihumibacter sp.
ACCAAAAGAGGCCTGTCTGCCCGGCATAGCCAGGGTGTAGAAACGGCGCCCGATACCCCATTTTGAGGGGCCCGAAAGAGGGTTGAGCGCCGCGTGATGCCCTACTTGCCGCCAGCTTTTGTAAACTTGCATAAAATAACCAGGTTCATGCCTACTGATATAAAATGTCCCCGTTGCGGTAACCAGTTTCCGATGGAAGAAGCTGTTTCCGAAGAATATAAAAAAGATCTGCGCGAACAGATGGTTTCCTATAAAAAACAAAAGGATGCAGAAATGGCTAAACGCGAAGAAGAATACAGCGCGTTGAATGCCAGGAAAGAGCATGAATACATCCAAAAATGGCAACAGGAGAAACAGCAATTGCAGCAATCGCTGGAAACCAGCCTGCGCAAGGCCATCCTGGCCGATTTTGAGAATAAATTGCAGCTGCTGGAACAACAGAACCAGGAGAATGACGAAAAATTAAAATTAAGCCGCCGCCGGGAGTTGGAATTCCTGCAAAAAGAACAGGCCCTGCAAACCCGGGAGGCAGAAATGGAGCTGTCTGTACAGCGGCAGCTGCAGACGGAACGCAGCAAACTGTCCGAAGAGCTGCGCAAACTGGAAGAACAGAAGGTGGCTTCCAGGGAAACCGAATACCAGTTACGCCTGAAGGAACTGGAAAAACAACTGGACGACCAGAAAAAACTGGCCGAAGAAATGCGGCGGAAGGCCGAACAGGGCTCTACGCAGTTGCAGGGCGAAGTGCAGGAACTGGCATTGGAATCCCTGCTGCAAAGCGCCTTTCCTTTCGACCTGGTGGCTGAAGTAGGCAAGGGTGTACGGGGTGCCGATTGCATCCAGACCGTGCGGAACAACCTTGGCCAGGAATGCGGTAAAATTATTTATGAAAGCAAACGCACCAAAGATTTCGGGGGCGACTGGATAGAAAAACTGAAAGCCGATATGCGCAGCCTGGGTGCCGACGTGGCGGTAATTGTTACCCAGGCCATGCCAAAAGACATGGTTGGATTTGGTGAGAAGAACGGTGTCTGGATCTGCCAGTTCAGCGAGGCCCGCGCCATGATCGCCCTGTTGCGCGACAGCATCATCAAAGTGTACAATGCCGCCCGCAGCCAACAGAACCGGGGCGATAAAATGCACCTGTTATACGATTACCTGACAGGTAATGAATTTGCGGAACAATGGAAAGCCGTGCGCGAAGGCTTTATGAGCATGAAGCTGTCTATTCAGCGCGAACGGGATGCCATGGAGAAATTATGGAAGGCCCGCGAAAAACAGCTGGAAAAAGTATTGATCAACGCTGCGGGCATCCGTGGCTCCATTGAAGGCATCGCCGGACAGGACAACATCGATTTGGCGCTGACGGATGACGAAGAAGACAAATTGCTGGAATAAGTTTTAAATAGTTCGGTAGTTGCTGGTTCGAAGTTTGTTGAAAAGGCCGGCAAACACGCAGGTGAATGGCTGCAGCCGTCGCTGACAGATTTCACTGTACTGTTCACTGCGGACCATCCGAATGATTGTCGGGGCAAAAGAATGTAAAACGCACCCCTTTCTTTAAGTGTGTAACCACGCCAGTACAAATCCATCAAACAATTTTGCCTGCACAGTAAAATAACGCATTTCATTTTTGGTAAATAAGAAAGGAAGGGAAATCAAATCGTCTGCCGAAAAGCCGATGGCGCCTGCCAGCTGCATATGTTGCCGGAAGTCCATCTGCCCCTGGCCATACCATTTAAAAATGGTTTCCTTGGCACTCCAGATCATGGTCAGGAATTCCTGCTCTATCTTTTTTTCAAGCCCAAACTGGTCAAGAAAGGCCTTGTATTCATCATTCAGAAACAATAATTCATCGGCATTGGTGAACTTGTGTTTTACGCGTTCAATCTTTGCCGTTACCAGTTCAATATCGATGCCCACCCTTTCTGTTGTGCTGGCAATGGCAGCGGCGTACTGACCGCAATGTGAAATGGAAAAATGGTATTGTTCGTTTTCAAGAAAAGGTTTGCGGGTGTCGGCAATAAGGATTTCATGTAAGGGAAAGCTGTCAAATAAAAAGGACAACAGGTAACGGCCCGCCAGGTGTTGCAGGCGTTTGTGCGGATGCGATACTTCTTTTTTCAGGGGTACTTTCTGCAAAAAAAAATGTTCGGGCTCGGCAATATGCCAGACAGCCAGCCGGGTTGTTTCGTTGATATTATGTTGATAAACTAAGGGCAATTAAAAGATTTTAGATTTTAGCTTGCAGAATTAAGACTTATTTTCTGTTCATCAAAAACCAACCCGCCTGCAATGATTTTGTCGGATACACGGATACTGCAAGAAATAGAGAAAGGCACTATCAAAGTAATGCCTTACGATCGGGCCTGCCTTGGAAGCAACTCATATGATGTTCATTTAGGCAAATGGCTTGCCAAATACAAAGATGAAATACTGGATGCCAAAAAGCATAACCAGATCGACTATTTTGAAATACCCGATGATGGTTTTATACTGCAACCGCAGGTCTTTTACCTGGGCGTTACACAGGAATACACCGAAACACATGCGCATGTTCCTTTCCTGGAAGGCAAGTCTTCTACCGGCCGACTGGGCATCGATATCCATGCCACCGCTGGTAAGGGCGATGTGGGTTTTTGCGGCAACTGGACCCTCGAAATTTCTGTTAAACAACCGGTTCGCATTTATAAATATATGCCCATCGGGCAATTGATCTATTTTCCGGTAGACGGAGAAATAGAAATCGCCTACAACAAGAAAAAAGACGCCAAATACAGCGGGCAGCCCAATAAACCCGTTGAAAGCATGATGTGGAAGAACAAGTTTTAAGTTCTACGTATGAGCGCTTCGCAGTCGTTAAAACTTAAAACGTGTCACCCAACACCCACAACTAATTCCCCTGCCAGATCACAAAATTTAACAGGGATGCAAAACTGACCCAGCACAGATAAGGTACCAGCAGCCATGCTGCCACGGAGGATATTCTGCTAAAACCAATGATGCTGCAGATAATAGCAAGCGTCAGTACTACAATATCTACAAAGGCCCAGCCCGGCGCATGCTCTTTAAAAAAAATATAGGACCATGCCATATTCAGTGCAAACTGTGCAATAAAAATTATCATGGCCCATCGTTTGGCATCCGTTGCTGCCTTTGTTTTCCAGACCAGGTAAAAAGCAATCGCCATCAGCCCATATAAAATCGTCCACACCGGCGGAAACAGCCAGTTGGGCGGGATCCAGTCGGGTTTCCGTAAATGCAGTTACCAGTTTTCTATCTCCGGTGCGGTAAACAACCCTCCTGCCAGGCCCAGCCCAACAATAAGTGTTATGGAAATAATCAGTTTTACTTTGTTGGTCATTATTTTATTTATAACCGGTTTGGGTAGCAGTCGTCGATGGTCAGTAGTGCTGCGTTGCATCAGTACTTCTCACTAATAATTATCGCCTACAAAACACCGGGTCCATATTTTTTATACAGCGCAATCAAAAAGGCCATTACTTCATCATAACTCTGCATACCCGAAGGTTGTTCATTTGCTTTCAAATACTGGCCATACAGCCGGCGGATATAGGGCTCAACAGGATTTTCATACCGGTCATAAAAATCTTTCAGCGCCAGGTTGTCCAGCTTTACCTGGGCGGGTTTTTGTTTATTCAGTGCAATGGCCAGCAGGCTATCACGCCCGTACAGTTCGCGTATGCCATACCGGTATACATCATAATATACAGAATATTTAAATGCAGCATCGGCAGATGATTTGGCGGACAGGAAACCGGCGAAATTAGCTTCGTTTTCTTTTGCATAACCCAATTGGTGGCCCATTTCATGACAAGTGGTAAAAGGCCGCATAAAAACGGGCACCGTGGTATTTACCTGCGCTTCGCCGGTAAAAGGATTGTAATATCCTGAATAGCCCAGGTAATTGCCCAGCACCCCATACAGAGATTGTTTAACGCTGTTGGCCCTATAGGCCAGCTGCGGATAAACCGGTTTGGCCAGCTGGTAGCTGCGATAAGACTCAGCGAACAACGCCTTTGACGGCAGGTAATGATTCCTGGTAAGTAAGCCGCTGTCGGTGGTACTGTTGAGCCGCGTTACAATAACGTTCATTACCTGCTGCAGTTCTTCGGTTGAGTATGGCTTCATCTCCAGCTGTAGCTGGTAGGCCATGCCCAGCCGGTTATAATTCAATCCCCAGAAAATATTGAACACCGCGTATACCAGCAGGCTGTAAAAAACCAGCCAGCGGATGGCATTCCACCAGTAGGCTTTCCCGGTTTTTTTCTTCAGCACGGCAATGATCAGCCGAACCAGTTTTACCAGCACGTAAACAGCTGCTACAAAATAAAGACCATCCCCAACACTTACTGGCAACCATCCAAATAAAAAGCGCAACCCGGTACTCAGCAAGGGGTATAATCCGGCGGAATAATATTTTTCTATTGCCGCCGGAAACAGGGAAAAAATCTTGATGGCCGCTGTCAATAGCAGGATGCCGATCCAGGCTTTCGTTTTTGTGTGCATATTTGTAAAACTAAAACGTTTCCATCACAAACGATTGGCCGGCGAGGGATTCGTGTTTGCTAACAAAAGAAAAACTAATTTGTGTTATGAATGTAGCGCAAAATAAAAACGAAGATGCCATGAAATTGCTGCTCAGCCAGCTGCAGCAGCGTTTTGCAACGGTATGCCTGGGCGGCGGCAAAAAATCGATCGACAAACAGCATGAAAAAAACAAACTGACGGCGAGAGAACGCATCGACTACCTGCGCGACGCAGACAAACCTTTTATTGAAACAGGGGCTTTTGCAGGGTATGATATGTATGAAGAATACGGTGGTTGCCCCAGCGGCGGTACGGTGGCCGGTATCGGCTATATAAGCGGCCGGCAATGCGTAATCGTTGCCAATGATCAGACGGTGAAGGCAGGCGCCTGGTTCCCCATAACCGGTAAAAAAAACCTGCGCATGCAGGAAATTGCCATGGAAAACCGCTTGCCCATTATATACCTGGTAGACAGTGCGGGCGTCTTCCTGCCACTGCAGGACGAAATATTTCCGGACAAAGAGCATTTTGGCAGAATATTCCGCAACAATGCCACCATGAGTGCCCTGGGCATCACACAAATTGCCGCCGTAATGGGCGCCTGCGTAGCAGGAGGTGCCTACCTGCCCATTATGAGCGATGAAACACTGATGGTTGAGGGTAATGGATCTATTTTTTTGGCAGGCCCCTACCTGGTAAAAGCTGCCATTGGCGAAGATATTGATGCAGAAACACTGGGTGGTGCCGCTACCCATACGGAAATAAGCGGTATTGCCGATTATAAATTCAAAACCGAGCAGGAATGCCTTGACCAGGTTAAGCAGATCATATCGAAGCTGGGCCATATGAACCAAAACGCCGGCTTCGACCGGGCAGCCAGCCGCCCGCCGTTAAAAAACAATGAAACACTGTACGGTATTATGCATGAAGGCAACGCCCGCCCCTATGATATAACGGATATCATCACCTGCATTACCGACGATTCCGTGTTTGAGCCCTTCAAGAACGACTACGGCAAAACAATTGTTTGCGGCTATGCAAGGATAGATGGATGGGCCGTAGGCATTGTAGCCAATCAGCGCCTCATTGTGAAAAATAAAAAAGGCGAAATGCAGCTGGGCGGCGTTATTTATAACGACAGCGCCGACAAAGCAGCCCGCTTCATTATGAATTGCAACCAGAAAAAAATACCATTGGTCTTTTTACAGGATGTGACCGGTTTTATGGTAGGCTCAAGAAGCGAACACAGCGGCATCATTAAAGACGGCGCCAAACTGGTAAACGCTGTAGCCAATTCGGTGGTGCCGAAAATCACCATCATCATTGGCAATTCTTTTGGCGCCGGCAACTATGCCATGTGTGGAAAAGCCTATGACCCGCGTTTTATCTACGCATGGCCTACCGCCAAAATAGCCGTTATGGGGGGCGAGCAGGCAGCGAAAACGCTGTTGCAGATACAGGTATCGGGTATGAAGGCAAAGGGAACACCCATCAGCGAAGCAGAGGAACAGCAACTGCTCGACCAGATAAAGAACCGGTATGAAAAACAAACCAGCCCTTATTATGCGGCTGCCAGGCTTTGGGTGGATGGCATTATCGACCCGGCAGATACCCGGAAAGTGATCGCCGAAGCATTGCAGGCCGCCAATCACAACCCGGAAATGGCCATCTTTAAAACAGGCGTATTGCAGGTATAAAAAACCACGCCAGCTGTATCGGTTATACGCAACAGTTTGCTAATATTGCCTGCTGATCACTCCAGCAAAAACCTATAATAAAAAGAGCGGAATGAAAATACCTATTTACCAGGCAGACGCTTTTACGAACACCCTGTTTGGCGGCAACCCGGCAGCGGTTTGTCCGCTTCAAAACTGGCTGCCCGATGAGCAGTTGCAGCAAATAGCCGCCGAAAACAACTTAAGCGAAACTGCTTACCTGGTCAGGCAAAACGACGAATACGAAATACGCTGGTTTACGCCTTCCACTGAAGTAAAGCTTTGCGGCCATGCTACGCTGGCAGCGGCGCATATTTTATTTACTGAACTCGGCCATGCCGGCAACAGCATTGGCTTTCATTCAAAAAGCGGGCTGTTGAAAGTAAACCGGTCAGGCCATGACAAACTGGTACTTGATTTTCCTGCCAATGCACCCGAGCCCAAACCTGATATACCAGCGGGCATCTTTGAAGGATTGGGCATTGATGTCGCTCCTGTTTTCAGCACGTCTTTCGACTACATGGTAATATTGCCTTCTCAAAAAGCTGTTGAAGCGCTACAACCCGATTTTAAATTATTAGCGCAAATACCCTGCCGTGGCATTATTGCGACTGCCAAGGGCGATGACGCTGATTTTGTATCGCGCTGTTTCTATCCGCAGAGCGGTATTGATGAAGACCCGGTTACCGGCTCGGCACATACCATTATGGTGCCTTACTGGGCGCAGCAACTGAATAAGAACCAGCTCAGCGCTATCCAGCTCTCCAAACGGAAGGGGTATCTCGATTGCGAATTGTCTGGCGACCGCGTTTTAATGACTGGCCAGGCCGTCACCTATTTAAAGGGAGAGATACAAATTCCCTAGTTCGTAGTTCGCCATGGCTGCTCAACTAGGAACGACCGCACAACAAATTTTTACATGTCAAATGGATTAATCATATATACCGACGGTGCTTCGCGGGGCAACCCCGGTCCGGGCGGCTATGGTGCTATTTTAAAATGGGGCAGCACGGAAAAAGAATTATCGCAGGGCTATCGAAAAACCACCAATAATCGCATGGAGCTGATGGCCGTGATCGCCGCACTGGAAGCATTGAAAAAAGAAGGATTGCCCATTACCGTTTACAGCGATAGCCAATACGTGGTAAAAGCCGTTGAACAGGGCTGGTTGAAAAACTGGATAGCCACTGATTTCAAGGGCGGCAAAAAAAATAAGGATCTGTGGTTGCGTTTCTTTGCCTTAAGCAAAAGGCACCAGCTTAAATTTGTATGGGTAAAGGGGCATGCCAGCAACGCATTCAATAACCGTTGCGATGTGCTGGCCACCACGGCTGCCGATGGCCGGCAGTTGCTGATAGACGAAGCCTATGAGCGGGAGGCAGGCGCATAAAAAAGCGCTGCAAGGGCAGCGCTGCTGATATATAAGAAAATATACATTATGCGTGAACAGCTTTAACTGCCGTCATGTTATTTTTAGACAGCAGGTAATAACCGCCAAAAAACACCGCACTGAAGAACAGGGTTCCTTCAAGGGAACCTTTGTAGAACAGCAGTCCATCGGTATAAGCCATTAAGAGACCCTGGAAAGTAAAGGGCCTGTTCAGGCCGCGCAGTTGACCCGCCAGTCCGCTCCAGGTAGTGAAATTGGATAATAAAAAGAAAAGAGTAGGTGCCACCAGCGAAGCCACCAGCACATTTACCAGGTTTATTTTTTTGATGGCGAAACCCACGAATACCATCAGCGCCACTTCGCAATAATTAACCCATTGACCGCCATAAAAACCGTAAATAGGTGACAGACCGGCATTGTATAAACCCTGGTACAACAGGTCTGACAAGAACATAGAGAATACGGGCAATGCAAAAGCCCATTTTTTGTCTTTAATAAGTGCTCCGCCAAACAAAGCGATGGCGATTTGCGGGGCAAAACCCCAGGGCCGGCCCGGAATGATGCGGTACAGGGCAGCGATGATTATCATGGCCACCATTGTCCATACAAGCGCCTTAGTGGATGTCAGTTTATTCATAACCGGACAAAAATAAATGAAATTATGCTGCCGGGCAAATGTAAGGGGCTATTAACGGTAAGCATCTCGCTATTAGACCTTTAAAGGAACCGTAGCGCGAAATATTTCGGCAGGCTCGCCGAAGGCTTTTAAACTAAGCACCGCGTAGTCTACAGCGGCAAAAGCCTCCCCTTTTCCAACAGTTATACTGGTAGACTCGCTCACCACTTCTATTGATCCGTTCAGCACCAGGAACAGGTCTACCGACTGAATGTGCAATTTGCTTTCCTGCCTGGCACTGAGGCTTATCCTGCGCAATTCGAAATCGGGCGCCGGTGTCAGAAAAACGATTTCCGTATCACTCACCGGCTTACCCAGTATGATTTGGGGTATCACCGGCTCAAAGACCACATGTTTCATCAATTCTGCCACATCGATGTGTTTGGGTGTAAGGCCGCCACGCAAAACATTGTCGCTGTTGGCCATGATCTCAACGTTTTGTCCTTCCAGGTAGGCATGCAAGATTCCGGCATCCTGGAATACGGCTTCTCCTTTTTTCAGGTGCAGGATGTTAAAAAGATAAATGGAGAAAATGCCCCGGTCTATTTTATCTTTTTCATTAAAAGTTAGTGCAGCGCGGGCGGCCCAGAAATCGGGGCTTTCTTTTGCTAATTTGTTCTGCTGGTACAGCGGGATGATGCTGTCTAGTAAGGGTTGTAAAATATTGTTCACCTGCAACTGGTCCATGGTCATGATCAGTTCGTACAACGCTTTATAATTGCCACCGGCAAAAACCGGTAGCATAAAACCGAAGCCGGGCACGGCCTGTACCGTGGCGACCAGTTTTTCAGGCGCCAGGAAACCATGCAGCAGCCAGAAATCATCGCTCAAGGCGGTCATTAGTTCCGGTTTGTGGTTATCATCTTTATAATTCCGGCTGGCGGCGTTGAGCGGAATCCCTTTTTTATTTTCCTGTTCAAAATCATTTACCGCTGCTTTTTTATTGGGATGCACCTGTATGGAAAGCATGTCGCGCACATCCAGGATCTTTAACAGGTAAGGCAGGCGGCCAAATGCCTGTTTTGTTTTGTCACCCAGTACCGCCGGGCGCGCCTGTATAAACTTATCCAGGCTTGTACCATCGGGTAATAAGGCAGGGGCATTCTGGTGTGCACCCAGCCAATATTCTGCAAAGGGCTGGTGCTTATCATTGTGAATGCCGAGCAACCGGGGTATATAATCATAGCCGCCCCATTGGTAATGCTGCACTTTACCGGTTATACTGAAAAGTTTATTTTTAGGTTCCATGGTTGTAGTTGAATGGGTCAAACAGGTTCTGCATTTTTTGCGGAAGGCCGGTAAAATAATAAAAAAAAATCAAAGCATTGGCAAAGCATCATATACTGGGCGCTGAAGGCGAGGAGATGGCGGCGCAATGGCTCCTGGAAAAAGGTTTTGCCGTACTGCACCGGAACTGGCGGTATTCTTATTATGAAATAGACATCATTGCGACCCATGAAAATGTGCTGCATTTTATTGAGGTAAAGACCCGCAGCAACAGCCGGTACGGCCGGCCGGAAGAAAGCGTTGACCGAAAAAAAATGCTGCGCCTGATGAAGGCGGCTACCGCCTTTCAGTACCAGCACCCGCAATGGAAAAGAATACAGTATGATGTGCTGTCTGTCTTTATAGAACCCGGTAAAACGGAGTACTTCTTTATTGAGGATATCTATCTGTGATGCCTGATGTGAATTGCCGCGCAAAGCCACCAGCCATCAGACATCAGCTATCTTGTTCTTCATCATCTCCATGATCTTCTCCACCCATTTATACGTGGCCGGGCAATATTCTACATTCTGCTTGTATACATGTACATAATCGTCCATCTTCTTTTTATCGTGGTGCGGAAAGCCAGAACAATCGGCCGGCCGCACTTCATAGATGGAACATTTGTTATCGGCCAGGTTAAGAAACTGGCAGGGTTGTTTTACATTCATCCAGTCGCCATCGCGTTTGTCTTTGTACAGCCATTTCTCCTTAAAATCTTTCGGGCGCATTTTCAAATGGGCGGAAATGCGCCGTATGTCTTCGGGTGTATAGGTAGGCGACATGGTTTTGCAACAGTTGGCACAACTCAGGCAATCCGTTTCGGCCCAGGCAAGTTTGTCGGCTATCACGGTAATGTTTTTAAGATCTTTAGGTGGATTCTTTTCCAGCCGCGAAAGAAACAAACGGAGCCGCCGCCTGTTATGCCTAACCTTCTGTTTAAAAGAGCGGAGATTGACCGGTTGCATATTGAAATTATCAATTGTGGATTTTATTATTCAATTTTGATGGTCTAAATTAAGTTATCCGGATCAACAATCATTAATTCTTTATCAGATCTGTCCATGTGGGAACCGTATAAAAAAGGATTCAGGGCCTACCTGCAGCTGGAAAAATCTCTTGCCGACCATTCTGTGGAAGCATACCTGCGGGATGTGGAGAAGCTGACAGAATTCATGTTAAGCCAAAACAAGCTGCTAAGTCCCGAACAGGTACAGCTCGCAGACCTGCAGCATTTCCTGCGGTTTATTACAGAGCTGGGCATGAGGGCCACCTCCCAGGCCAGAATCATTTCCGGCCTGCGGGCATTTTACAAATACTGTTTGCTGGAGCGCCTGAGCAATACAGATCCCACCGTTTTGCTGGAAGCACCCAAGCTACGCCGCGCATTGCCGGATGTATTAACCTTCGAAGAGATTGAAGCGATTATTGCGCAGATAGACCTGAGCAAACCGGAGGGGGGCCGCAACAAAGCCATTCTTGAAACCCTGTACAGTTGCGGACTGCGGGTTAGCGAGCTGGTAAACCTGAAGATCTCCCATCTGTATATGGATGTCGGTTTTATAAAAGTGATCGGAAAAGGTGATAAGGAAAGGCTGGTTCCCATCGGGCGCAGCGCCATTCAATACATCACTATATACCGCCAGCAGATTCGGGTACACCTGGCCGTTAAAGCCGGTAACGAAGACATCCTGTTTTTAAACCGCCGGGGCAGCAGGCTTAGCCGCGTCATGATCTTCCTGTTGCTGAAAGACCTGGTGCAGAAAGCCGGTATCACAAAAAATATATCGCCCCATACCCTGCGTCATTCTTTTGCCACCCACCTGGTAGAAGGCGGGGCCGATCTGAGGGCCGTACAGGAAATGCTGGGCCATGAAAGCATTACCACCACGGAAATCTATACACACCTCGACCGTGAATTTTTGCGCCGTACCCTCCAGCAGTTTCACCCGGCTTTTCAATCCTGATCATTGCCGCAACAACCTGGCTGAATAATTTTTGCCCGTCTGTTTACCATACAGGTTTACAAAATAAATGCCGGCGGTAAGAAACAGGTTGCAGGCTATTTAACCATTCCATAAGTGCAATGCTGATTTTTTGAATTATTTTGCTGCTGACAAAATATACATTCACCCTTGTCCGGGTGAACTTTTAATAGAGTGGCCTCGGGCCGGGCGCTCGCAGCCTTTTCGATGCTGCGTTTTGCGTTGAGAAGTTAACGCAGCATTGTCAAGTGTTTCAGCCGACACATTATTCAGCTATAGCATAAGCTGGCGCAAACCGAAGGTTCAGCAACGCCCGTAAAATATACTATTTGTTGCTAACGCGAGCATCTCAAAGGCAGGTGTCGATTTTGTCGAAAACCGGGTACCGTATTTGATACTCGCGGAAAACCTTTGTTGCACCTGCCTATT